>NZ_CP045333.1:5465349-5767653 GCF_009363335.1 Labrenzia sp. THAF191a | reverse complement strand
AGATCCTGCGGAATGTCTGTCATGCCGCAGGCGTGGATCAGACGCACCGCGACCGGTTTCAGCCCGTCGGGTAGATGAGACAGTTCTGCTTCCGACCGCACGATTGAAAAGGACTGGCGGTAAATCGCCGCCGGGTCCTTTTCATAGTCGTAGGACGACATGGTTTCGGTGCTCACGGCAGCCTCAGTCTCCGCGGTTCAACGACCGGGGGCCGTGCGGATGGTCTGCGTGCGGGTAGGGGTGGTGGTGGTGATCGTGATCATGCCCGTGCCCGTGCCCGTGCGCATGGCTATGCCCATGCTCGTGCGCATGATCATGAGAATGGCCGTGATGATGCGCGTGGTCATGCCCATGGTCATGGGAGTGATCGTGATGATGATGACCATTGTCGTGGTGATGATGACCACCCGCTTGCACCTGCTTTTCGCAGGCCCCGGTGCAGATCTCGTCACACAGCTTGCATTCTGCTTCCGCGCCGAGGCCTTCCACGTGATGGTGGTGGCTTTCCTGGGCCAGACCCACTTCGGCTTCGAAGCCAAGGACCTGTTCGCGATACTTGCACATCTGGCAGTTCATCAGATTGGCGCCCTGCAGGATCTCCTGCACCCGATCGGCCATCGTGTCGATCACCTGCGGGTGGTCGTTCAGATAACCGGCTTTCAGGAATTCGATTTCCGGATGTTTGGCGGCAACTTCGTCCGTGGTCGAATAGATCCGCTGCACCAGTACGCCGGTGAACAGGAAATAGGGGAACACGATGACGCGCTTGTAGCCAAGCCTTGCCGCATGTTCGAGGCCGGGGCCGACCAGAGGGAAGGTGACGCCGGAGTAGCAGGTTTCCGCCCAGCCGAAACCGAAGCCTTCCCAAAGCATGCGCGTAATCTTGGAGACGTTGGAGTTCGCGTCCGGATCGGAAGCGCCGCGCCCGACCACCATCAGCAGGGTCTCGTGCAGCGGCACGTCGCTGTCGGCAGCGTCGATCGCTTCCTGAACACGGGCAGCGGCGGCTTTCACCATGCGCGTGTCGACGGCCAGTTCGCGGCCATAGGAGATCGTCATCTCCGGATGCATGGCCTGATAGGTGTTCAGGACCGAGGGAATGTCGTTCTTTGCGTGACCGGCGGCAAACAGCATGCCCGGCACAGCCAGAACGCGGGTACAGCCGGCCTCGCGCAGCTTGTTCAATCCGTCATGAATGACCGGGTTGGCGAATTCCAGATATCCGTATTCCACCGGCCAATCGGGGAAGCGGGCCGTCAGGCCTTCCGCCAGCTGTGCAAATTGCTTTACGGCACCCTTGTTGCGGCTGCCATGGCCGCAGATCATCAGTCCGAGTTTTTCGCTCATTGAGCAGCTTCTCCGGCAGTCTCGTCGTCTTCCGGACGGGCTTCAGGCGCGTCTTCGGCTTTTTTCTGCTTCTTGTCTTTGAGGGCGATGATGCCGGCGACGAGCGCGGCACCGGCAAGGGCTGCGACACCGACCCAGTGGGAATGACCGGCGAGTTCGCCAAGATGGCCCCCATGGGCGAAGGCGGAGGTAGGCAGCGCGGCGGCAAGGCCTGCAAGGATGGTCCGTCTGATCATGTCTCTCCCCAGTGGCTGGTGCCGGATCGGCAGCGTGGCAACAGGCGTCGGGAAGAATGAAAGCAAACACGCGCAAAAGCCGGCGGAGCCGGTTGATCTGCAGATGCCTTGGACAGCTCCGGCCTTGGTCCCCTGCTTGGGTCAACCTCATCCGGAATGGCTTTCAGTCCCTCCACGGGACGCCGTCAGGTGGGCGCACCTTAGGGGAGTGGCCATAGCGGATCAAGCATGAAAGCGACATCCATTGGCACGAGGCAGCCATGGCCTGAAACCGGCAATCGTTGCGTCTTGCGGCTCCCTGAAAAGAACCGGTTTGTCTTTGTCATCCCTTTGGATTAGTGATCAACCAGTCTCGATTCGGGGTAAGTGGGGCGTGGAAAACTTCCGGCGAAAACATCCAGACCTTATGGCGGCAGCCAGGCTACTGCTTCTGCTGCCGTTTCTGGTCACAGCGCTTGTGCCCAAGGGGTACATGCCGGACGTGCGCGCGGATGGTGGTTTTACCGTCACGCTGTGTACCACCGAGGGCCTTCGCACTGTTACGCTGGATGCGAACGGTGCAGAAATACCGCCTGGTTCCGACGAGGAAAGCCCTGCGGAAAAGGCCTCCCGCCATTGCGTCTTTGCCGGCGTCGGTGCGTTTGCTGCGCCCGACAGGGTGCCTTTCCTTTTCGTGCAGGAAGAGATCTCTCGCCAACCGGTTTCTCTACCTGCAAAGGTCTGGGCTTCCAGCACTCCGCGCGGTCGGAACTTTGCCCGCGCACCGCCGCTCAACGCGTGATCTTTCCGAACCTTTTCTGAATTCGTTTTGAACCCGAGGTCTGTCCGGCTTTTGCCGAACGGACGCACTCGGGTGTGGAGATCCCATGAGCAACATCTCTTCGGACGCTGTAAATGCGTCTACCCCCAGCCGATTTTACCTGGCTGCCTGGCGTTGGCACTTTTACGCCGGTCTTTATGTTGTGCCGTTTCTGATCATGCTGGCCGTCACTGGCCTTTCGATGATGTATATTTCCATTCTTGATGGCCGTGATGGGGAATACATCAAGGTTGCAGTTGCCGGCGAACCAGTGGCGCTGTCGCAGCAGGCCGACGCTGCGCTGGCAACGCGCGGTCAGGGCGCGAGCCTGGTGGAATGGATCGGCGCCAAGACCGCCGACGGAGCCAATGTCTTCCGCGTCAACGACGCTGGCACCAATTACATGGTGGCAGTTGACCCTTATTCGGGCTCGGTCGTTGAGAGCTGGATCCGGCGTGACGGCTGGTATGATTTGCTGAACGACATTCACGGTACGCTGCTGATCGGCGATCTTGGTGATCGTCTGATCGAAATCGCGGCCGGCCTTGCCATCGTGCTGATCGTGACCGGTCTTTACCTGTGGTGGCCACGGGCAGGCGGTGGAAGTGTTCTTGTGCCGGATCTTCGCGCGAGAGGTCGCGCACTCTGGAAGAGCCTGCACAAGGTGATCGGCGCCTATGTTTCTCTCATCCTGCTGGTCTTCCTGGTCAGTGGTCTCTCCTGGGCCGGTGTCTGGGGCGAGAAATTCGTTCAGGCCTGGAGCACCTTTCCAGCCGAAAAATGGTCCGACGTGCCTCTGTCCGACGACACCCACGCCTCGATGAACCATGGCTCGATAAAGGATGTTCCCTGGGGGCTGGAACAGACCAGCATGCCGATGTCCGGCTCTGATGCCGGCACCGACGCGATTGCTGCCGGAACGCCGATTGATCTGGACAGTATTGCCGCGTTCGGCCGGAAATTCGGCTTTGAAGGGCGGTTCCGGGTGAACCTTCCCGGCAATGAAACCGGTGTCTGGACCATCAACCAGGATTCCATGAGCAACGACTCAGAGAACCCGATGGTGGACCGCACGGTGCATATCGATCAATACACCGGGCGGATCCTGGCGGATGTCGGTTTTGCGGATTATTCCCTGCCGGCCAAGGGCATGGCCATCGGCATTGCCTTTCACGAAGGCGACATGGGGCTCTGGAACGTTGTACTCAACACTCTATTCTGCCTGTCGGTGATTTTTCTTTGCGTCAGCGGGCTTGTCATGTGGTGGCTGCGACGGCCCAAAGGTTCCGCGCTTCGGGTTTTTGCACCGAAAACGCCGGATGACCTGCCGCACTGGCGCGGCGCGATGATCCTGATGCTGGCTGTCTCCCTGGCCTTTCCGCTTGTCGGCATCACGCTGCTGAGCGTGCTGGCGCTGGACTATCTTGTTGTCAAACGCGTGCCGGTTCTGAGAAAGGCCATCGGATGACGAGGTAAGGGGCGTCTGAAGAGGCCACTGTCGGGTCCTCAACATTGCTGTTACCCCGGATAGGCGCCCCGGATAGGCGCTGCGTCGATCCGGGGTGACACGCATCCAAAATTTTTTGTTCGCAGTGTGCGGCAGCAAGCTGCGGCCAACGCTGCCTGCTTACTTGTGCCGGATCACCATCAGCGTAATGTCGTCATGCACCGTTTGTGTGTCGATATGGGCCTTGAGGTCCGCAAGGATGCCTTCCAGCACCTGCCCGGCCTTTGGTGCAGCGTGGCGGCGGGCACTTGCGACCAAGCGGTCCAGACCATACAGCACACCGTCCGGGTTTTCCGCTTCGGTCACGCCATCCGTATAGAGAATAATGAGATCTCCGGGACCGAAAGCCAGTTCCCTGGTTTCGATAAACGGTTCGATGTCTTCATCGAGGCCGATGGGGAAGCCGAGATCGACCGTATCGACGATGTCGCATTGGCCGTTGTCGCGGAGAATGATCAGTTCTTCGTGCTGGCCCGACAAGGTTACCTTGTTCGGTTCGAAATCCAGGAAGGACAGCGTCAGGTGCTTGTCGGTCCGGGTGCGCTTCAGGTTGCGACAGATGGCGCTGTTGAGTGCAACCAGGAACTGGCGCGGATCTGACGGTCCGCGTTCCTGCAGGGCGACGGCGATGGACTGAACCATCAGCATCAGAACACCGCTTTCCAGGCCATGGCCGGTCACATCGCCAATGCCGATCTTCACCTTGTTGTCCAGCTGCAGCACGTCGTAATAGTCACCACCAACTTCGTCTGCCGGTTCCATGAAGGCCGCGATTTCCAGTTCATGAATGCCGCCAAGCTCATCCTTGGTCGGTAGCACCATCATCTGGATCTGCCTTGCGACTTCAATTTCCGCTCCCAGCCGCAGGTTTTCGGACGTCAGCTGCTTGTTGAGATGCGCGATTTCCGTATTCGCGTGCTCCAGATTGACGTTCATCCGGTGAAACCGCGTTGCCTGGTGCCATTGCAGGGCGGTGACCGCAGCACCGATCGCCCCTGCACAGCCGAAATAAAGCAGCAGGTATTTGAACGACCAGAGGTTTGCGGCAATGGGTTGGCTGATGGTGATTGCCTGAATACCGCGCACGTCGCCCGTCTTCCAGTCGGTCTTGGGACTTTCCGGGTGGCTGTTGTGACAGGAAACGCAGGCCTCGCCCATCATGACGGGGGAGGCGATCTGGATCTTTCGGTCGAAGATCGATCCTTCGTAGGCAATCTCCAGGTCTGCAGGATCACGGCTCTGTCTGAAATCGTTCAGTGCCTTGATCTCGAAAGGCGTCAGGTTGTGTGACCCGCGCTCCATGAACGGCAGATCCGACACGAACCGGTATTGCAGATTATGGTCGTTGCCACCGATCACTTCCCCAAGCTCGATTGAGAGCGTGGCGGGGATCGGAATGCCGCCGGTCGTTTCGTGATATTCATGTGTCGGGGTGATGTCGCCCGGCGCCTGTTGAACCCGGGCGATCACGTTTTGCGCGTAATAGGTCCGGATCTTGCCGATGGCCTGGTCCAGGTCAACCGCCTGCGAGCGCAGGGAGGCATCTGAAATGGCGCGCAGGTCCATCCACACGGCAACAGGCAGCATGCCAAGCCCGATCAGCACCAGAACCAGAAAAACCGCCGGTCGTTCGATGAGCGTGAGCCAGAATTTGTCGACGCGGCGGGGTTCTGTCTGCTTCATGGGGAAACCTGATTTTCAGTATGAATTGAAACGGAATGTGGATCGGCAAGAAAGCCTGAAGGGAAACCCGATCAATCTTGCCATTATGACGGTTGTCTGCCGCAACGGCCACAGCTGGAGATGAGATTTTGCAGTCTTGTTTTCAGCACGTTGAAGCTGTCTAGTAGGATGGTCGAGTTCCAATGCGCAAGCGGGGCATCATGCAAACTCATCTTGTTTTCACGGTCATTGCAAAGGACCGGCCAGGCCTGGTCGAGCGGATGGCGGAAATCATCGCCGGCACCGGCGGCAACTGGATCGAAAGCTCCATGGCCCGCCTCGGCGGCGAATTTGCAGGCATCGTGCGCATTGCGATCGAGGGGCTGCATGCGGACGAACTGGTGGAAAAGCTGCAAGCTCTTTCCGCCGACGGCATCGATATCACGCTTCGCTCCGACCAGACCGGTGCCGAGCTGCCGGAAGGCGCATCCGCTCATCTGGATCTCGTCTCCCAGGACCACCCGGGCATCTTGCGGGATATCACCCGCGTTCTTTCCGAAAAGGGTGTCAGCATCGAGCATCTGGAAACGGAAGTCGTCTCCGGCTCGATGCAGGGAGAGGCCCTGTTCAAGGCATCTGCCGACCTGCGCCTGCCAAGTGGACTGGACCCTGCAAGCCTGAGCGACGCACTTCAGGAGACGGCAGGAGACCTGATGGCGGACATCAATCTGATTGACTGACGTCGCTCAATCCTGCCAGACGGAAGCGAGACGACACAGGCCTGGCAGGACAGAGGCTGCAACTTCATGCTCGACCGGCTGGATTTTACCGGCAAACTATGGCTGTCCGCCGGCCCAGGCGGCTGGACCTTTGTGACGTTACCGCCGGCCTGCGCCGATCAGATCCGGTTTTTCACAGGAAGCCGTAAAGGCAGCGCCTGGGGCATGATCAAGGTAAAGGCGTGGATCGGCGAGGCCGAATGGAGCACCACCATCTGGCCGGACAAGGCGTCGGGCTCGTTCCTGTTGCCGGTCAAGTCGGCCGTGCGCAAGAAAGAGAAGATCGCAGCCGGAGACACCGTTGACGTATCACTGTGGCTTCAGGTGCCGCCGGGTTTCTGACGGGGAGGGCTGTTTGAGCTTTTGAGTTCCGTCGGTCAGGCTCGTTCAGCCGGATCCGGGCAGGCGAACTCAGGCGGCAAGCGCCCAATCGGCCGCGTCCGTGCGTGCCCCGATCAGGGCAAGGCCGTTGGCAACCGACGTCAGCTCGTTGCCGCCGGAAATCCGCTCCTGGCCGAAGCGCTCCGCAAACTGACGGCGCACGGCAGGCACGAAGGAGGTGCCGCCGGTCATGAACACCCGGTCGATGTCGGCTTCGCTCAAACCGGCCTTTTCCAGCGTGACATCCAGCGCCAGGTCCATCTTCTTCAGGTCAGGCGCAATCCAGCCGTCGAAGTCCGCACGTTTCACAGTTGCCCGGAAGTCCGAACCGAGCGGGGCAAAAGTCAGCTCCGCCTCGTCTGCAGAGGACAACAGGGCCTTGGTTTCCGAGACGGATTTATAAAGCGGGTAGCCCTGGTCTTCTTCCACCAGATCGATGAAAAGCTCGATCTTCTCCGGTTCCACGCAGTAGCGCAGCAGCTTCTTCATTTCCTTGAAGTCGTCTGATGTCTTGAAAATCGACAGCATGTGCCAGCGGGCGAAGTTGGAAAAGAGGTTGGGCGGGATCTCCAGGATCTTGCCCATGCTCCGGTAGGTGGTGCCCTTGCCGAGCTTCGGCAGAACCACGTTGTCGATGATGCGATAGTCGAACGTGTCACCGGCAATGCCCACCCCGCCTCGGCCAAGTGGCGTCGCTTTCAGGTGCCCGGCTTCGGTCTCGAAACGCATGATCGAATAGTCGGTCGTGCCGCCGCCAAGGTCGGCAACCAGGATGGTCGTATCCTGTTCCAGCGATTGCGCGTAGGAAAAGGCCGCCCCGACAGGCTCCATAACAAAGAGGATGTCTTCAAAACCAACCTTCTGAAACGCCTTGCGATACCGCTCCATCGCCAGCTCTTCATCCGGATTATGCCCGGCAAACTCCACCGGCCGGCCAACAACGAGCCGCGTTGCCGCGGGATCAAACGCAGCGCCGGCCCGCTCGAAAGCCCGCTGCAGAAACGTCGCCATCAGATCTTCAAACTCGAACCGGACCCCGAAAACTCCGGTCCCCTTGAAAACGCGGCTCGCCGCAAAGGTCTTCAGCGACTGGATGAACCGCACATCCCCAAAGCTCTCCAGAAACTGCCGGATCGCCCAAGGCCCGACCTCCGCATTCAGCGCCTTGGCCGGCCCCCGGTCTAGAAAACTGAGAACGGTCGGAAGCGATGTGAAACTGTCATTGCCATCAACAAAGCTGATCGGCGCTGTCGCCCCCACACCCTGCGCCGAAACCGCGACCGTGTTGGAGGTGCCGAAATCAAGTCCGATGGTCTGTTTCATGGCAAAGTCCTTTTGTGTCACAGCGATTTGTACCGACGCCATTTTGCAATTGAATGGCGGTGGCTCATTCGAAACCGACGCAGGAGCGCGAAGGGCACTCCGAATACGGAGATCCTGCAAAAATGAAATGGCTGTGCGGGATAGGCGGGAACAAACGAAAACGCAAGCGGAAACAGGCTGTTTTTGACGCATTCGAGCCTGCATCCGTCGCAGCTTCCACCATCTGCTTGAGGGTGTCGTTTGGAGAAAGGCGAATTGTTGAAAGAGAATTTTGGCGTTGATGCCGGGAGCTTGTCTTCAGGACCTTGCCACAAGGTCGATATAACTAGACCGCACACTATGAGTTTCATCGGTGCTGTGGTCGCGATCGGAGATGGTCGCGGTCTCAGGCTGCAGACATTCGCACTTCCAGTTCGTGCAATTCATCCCGCCTTCGAAATCATTGTGGCATCGTGACACTATGTTGCTGCGCGAAATTCCGTTATGATACGGTCTGTCAGAAGATGGACATGAACTGTCTAAAGGTCTAGTCAAGACAACCAGTTGGCATTCGAAGAAAGCGTCAACAGAGATCAATAACTGCAGATTGACAGTATGCACTCAGAACCTTTGCGCCAGGGCCTGAAACGCCAATTCGCGATCACGTTTGCGTTGGTCGTTCGCGAAATGACCACCCGCTACGGAAACAAGTTCGGCGGTTACATGTGGGCGGTTCTGGATCCGGTTTTGACGATCGCCATCCTGACGACAGTATTTTCAGCAGTCGCTCATATCCCGCCACTGGGAAGAAGCTTCACCTTGTTTTTTGCGACCGGCTACATCGCATTCTACATGTATCGTTCAACTTCTGAGCAGGTAGGTTCTGCAGTCGAGGCAAACAGAGCGCTGCTGAACTATCCTGTCGTACGGCCTTACGACACGATTTTGGGAAGGATTTTTTTACAGGTAGCGACGCTTTTCGTCGTAAATGCTCTTCTTTTCGGGGCACTTTATTTCGTGGTTCCGTTTGAGAGTATCAACCTGGCACCCATCTTCCAGGCTTCCCTGATTGCAATTGCACTTGGTGCAGGAGTAGGGGCTTCGAACATCGTATGGTTTCACTTGAGCAGTACCTACCAGCAGATCTGGGGTATTATTAACCGGCCGGCATTCATCGTTTCCGGAGTGTTTTTTCTGCCAGACACCGTTCCGCATCCTTTCAGGGAATGGCTCATGTGGAACCCGCTTGTTCACATTGTTGGCCTTTTTCGAACCGGGTTCTACCCCACCTACCGGGCGTCTTGTGTCGACATGCCTTACATCGTAGGGCTATCCGTGTTTTCGATTGTTTTCGGATTTTTTCTGGTATGGCTTTATGACGCGCAGCTACGGGAGGCGAAATGATCAGGTTGGACCGCTTGACCAAACGCTTCAAGCTCAAGGGAGAGATGCGCTACATCGCAAGGGATGTGTCGTTTACGGTGCCCAGGGGAAACAGTATTGGTCTGCTGGGGCGTAACGGCGCTGGCAAGTCCACATTGCTGAGGCTGATAGCGGGTACGATCAAGCCGACTTCGGGCAGGATTATCCGTCTTGCCAACGTATCATTCCCGCTTGGTTTTCAGGGCAGCTTCAATGGATCTCTAACCGGAGAGCAGAATGTTCGCTTCGTCGCCCGCATTTATGGGCACGACACGGAACAACTGGTCGACTACGTTCAGGATTTTGCCGAACTTGGGAAATCCTATTACATGCCGGTAAAAAGTTATTCCTCCGGCATGAGAGCGCGGCTGGCCTTTGGCGTCAGCATGGGGATTGATTTTGACTACTATCTGGTCGACGAAATCACGGCCGTCGGCGATTCGAATTTCAAGAAAAAGTGCAAACGGGTTTTTGAAGAAAAACTCCAGAATTCTGACATCATCATGGTATCTCATTCAAACGCTTCTCTTAAAGAGTACTGCACGACTGGAATTGTGTTAGAAGATGGCAACTTAACCTTTTTTAACGATATTGACGATGCAATTAACATGCACAATGACAACATGGCACGCCGATAGGCCGGTCTCTGAATACTTGAAGGTTTGATTGAACATGTCAGCTGTCGAAAAAATGCCTGGAGAAAAGGCAGACGAGATTGGTCCGGGAACGGTGTTCAATCTTCCGTCCAAAAAGGGAGCTGCCGTTGCCAAGGCAAATTCCAAGGACGGTAAGCTGATTAGTAGGCTGAAAAAGTCCGGCCTCGATCCGCAGAAGCTTCTAGATCTGGCATTGCCGGGAACGACTGCGAAATCCGCGACCAAAATGCGACACAGGATGATCCTGTTAGGCTTCATGTTGTTCGTAGCCATGCCGGCTGCCGCATTTTCCGCCTATATGTTTTTCTGGGCAAGCGATCAATATCACAGCACGACAGCATTTGCCGTCCGCAGCTCCCAGCCCGTTGCGGCGACTGAAGTTCTTGGCATGGTAATGGGTAATGCCGGAGGGGAGTCCGCGACCTCCAACAGCTATATTGTTACGGACTATCTGCAGAGCCAATCCGTGCTGGAGGACCTTCCGGACGATCTGGATTTGCAGACCATCTTCAATCGCGAATCCTCGGATTTTCTGTTCAGCATGGGCAGCGATCTGCCGGTCGAAGACCGCTTGAGTTACTGGAACGACATGGTCGACGTCAGTTTTGATGCGACCTCCGGGGTGATCCAGGTTGAAGTGCGCAGCTTCCGGCCGGAGGACTCGGTCGAGATCGCCAAGGCAATCCTGAAGCGCAGCGAAATACTGGTCAACCAGCTTTCCGAGGCAAACAGGCGGGAAACCGTACGTTTCGCGGAAGAAAGCGTTGCGCGTGCCGAGGCGCGCCTGAAAGCAATCCGCAAGCAAATGCTTGCCTACAGGAACGAGACACAGGAAGTCAGTCCGGAGGAAAATGCCAAGCTTGCTGTGGAAATGATTGCCGGACTGGATCAGCAGCGCGCAAACCGGGAAGCAGAAAAAAAGACCTTGATGAGTTATCTGGACGAGGACTCGCCGCGCATCAGGCTTCTGAACCAGCAAATCGAGGCCCTGGAAGGCCAGATTTCAAGTGCTCGGGAACGCCTTGGCTCCGGCATATCGCCTTCCGGTTCGTCTGGCACGAACAGGACAGCTCTTTCCTTCCGTCTTGCAGATTATTCGGAACTTGCATTGGAGGAAGAATTTGCACAGCAGCTCTATGTGACGTCCCTTGCCAGCTTGGAAACGGCTCGTCAGGAGGCCGACGGTAAACACCTTTACCTGGCGACTTTCATCCAACCAACCTTGTCGGAAGACGCACAGTACCCGCACCGTTTGCTGTACTCTCTGGCCATGTTTTTGCTCCTGGCTGGAGCTTGGTCAGTTGTGGTCTTGATGTATTACAATGTTCGGGATAGGACTTAATGTCGTTTCGGAAGTTTACTGATCTTACGATTTTGCCCGAAGAGGTCAGACTAAGTCTTCGCCTAAAATTTCTACATTCACTTTAGGTATGTTCGTGTGTTGTACTGTTATTATTCAACAGCCTCTCGCCCAAACTATCGAAGATTAGGATTCAGAACTCGTGTCTGCCGATATTTGTCAGCATCGATTTGACATGGGAACTACTACCCGACCATTGGACAGTTTTCGGTGTAAATTAAGCTACCGTCTGCATCAGCTGGTTGGGTTAATGTTGATTGATAGCCCGGCAATAGATCTTGGCGAGCGACTTGCAGTCAAGTGAGAATGCGGTCGCGCCTTGTTGTCGAACTCCATCCATATTTGCGTGCCAGCCCGAGCCTGTGATCCGGTCTACCAAGCGTGCAATAGACGCACTCGTATTTGAGCGTGCTCCACAGCGTCTAAATGAAGATATTGTCAAGGAACTGGCCTTGCCGTCCTTCGAGATGCGAACGTCTATCCGTCGAAGCCGGTCGGTACACACGAAGTATGTGAAATGGCTGCCCTGGTCGGTGTTCATGAACTCCGGACTGCCGAACTTGTGAACCGCTCCGTTCAGCGCGTCGACATATAGAAGTCAGCTTTCAGCGTGTTCGAGATGCGTCAGGCTAGCGCCTTGCGGGTGAGCCAGACAATGATTGCGACCAGATAGAGGAACCCGCAGTGTATCGGCAGATAAGTGATGTCCACAGCCCAGACTTGGTTCGATCGATGCACACACGCAGCCCCTTCAGCAGATATGGTCAGATTTTGTGGGTCCCAAGGAAGCTGGTCAGACCTGATCAATTTCTGTACGGCATGTGAGTATGTAATCTAGTGCATCTTCCAACTCGACCAAGTTACCGGTATCAGGATTTACATATGCAGACATTCTTATGCAGGCACCGTAGAATAATTCTTCGATTGTTCGAGTTTTATCCCTGCGAGCGAGCTTTTGCCTATCTTTAGTCAATCCCCAGCCCGAATAGAATGGCAAGCCAAATACATTTACTTCTTTGCCCCGCAAGAGCGCCTCAAAACCAAGTTGGGATGTAACGACGTAAACACTTCTACATTGATCAAGTAACGCTGTGACACTGACATTTTCAGGTATAACTTCAACCTTTGGATCATTCAGAAGTAGCTCGTTTCCTGAGTTATCTGGGTGCGTTTTGAAGTAAATTTTTGAGTCTGGATTTTCGCGAATTGCACTTGCAAGCATAATGTCGAATGTCTTACTCGATGCAGCGCCGAATTCGATACTGGCATCATTTCGCTTTTGATCAATTACGAGAACAGAATCATTGTCTATGTTCATCGTCCGATTGCCTAAGCCTACATTATACTTAGTAATACCCAGGTCAATAATCTTCTTTATCAACTCCTTTGAGCGCGTTTTTTCATCCTCTGAGATGTCGCCTATCTCTGAATTCAAAATTCTCTCTAGCCGGGAGGGTAAGCGAGAATCATAATAATAACCCAAATCGTCAAGAATATAGCCAAAGCATCTTCTGTATTTAGCTGGCACATCTTTATGGAAATAGGGAGCTAGTGCACCAAAAAAACTTGTTTCGACGTAAAAATGTGGTTTGGAATAAGCTGCAGCGCAATACAGTGTTTCTATGAATTCTTTCTGTCCCAATCTCTGGACAGCAATCATCGTAGCATTTACTTCTGAAACATCAAAATCGCGGCCAATGTTTGGTGTCTTGAGCAAAGTTTTGATATTTTCGTGAAATCCTCCATCGAGATCGCGATTTTCACAATTAGTCAAGATAGTCGCATATTCTGGAATTTGATCCAACAATTCTACAGCGCTTGTAACAGTTTTTGCTGCAGAGGAACTTATGATCGTATTCTGAAGTTGAAATGTCGTTGCTTTAATTAGATTGTAGTTAGCACTACTTTTGGGATCACTAATAAGTTTATCAACATTTAGGCGCGTTTTTCTAAGTTGAATAATGCTCTTTATGTAGCCATCTATCTTCTTTCTAAGTTTTGAAGAAGGCATTAAATCCCCATTCAACTTGAATGTATTTTTACGTGTTGTTGTGCGTGAATTAAAGGTGTCATTCGCAAAATATTCGGTCAACGATGCATATTCATACCAATAGTCGGACAATGGGTGGTCTGAGGAGATCCAAGGTTTTCTTTTAAACGTGTAATGTATGATTGCTGGCGCTTCAGCTGCGTCACGGAGCTCATCAATGGTAAAGGTATTTACTAAACCTGCATTAATTTTGCACCAATCGAGATCAAACATACTTCCATGGATATTCCATATAGGCGGAAGATACAAAATTTGATCAGAAAATACAGTGTTTATAATTTGTTGATCGCCCAGCGTGATCACATATTTTTTCGCTTCTAAGTATTTGTCAATTTCTCCTAAAAAATCAAATTTCCTTATCGCCGAAAGATTAATAAGAGACACACCTGCGTTGATATGCTTAGTATGTTTAGGAAGACCAAACTTAACATTATAGTCCTCGCTACGACTATCTTGCACTCCTCCAAAGAAGTTCTCACCTAAATTCACATCAAATAGTTCTTCAATATTCTTCAAAACTATTAGGTCACTATCCAAATATAGAACTTTTGTAATACTATCTGGTAAAAGTTCATGTAAGTATAGTCGGAAATACGTTGCTATGCTAATTCCAGGAGTAGTCTTTAGTTCAGAGAAGCTTGAAGCATCTACGGTAATATTTTTGAGGTCAAATTCTCTGATTTTGTAGAGGTCCAAAAGTTTTGTTAGATCTACCTCGGAGATTGGGTCACTTGTCAAAATAAAGATATTCAACTTGCGCGTAGAATTTTTAAAATTACGCAAGATCGACGCTAGAGTTACCGCTGTATATTTTATGAAGTTATCATCGCTTGCGAATGCTATGTTAACCGAATCGGGCAATTTCACCCCCTCCTGTCGATATGCGAAAAAAGCACAACAGATTTGCTAGAATGAAATTGGTCATAATGAAAATTCTTTGAACTCATTGCGTCGAATAACTGCTTTACACCTTTTCTCCCTATAACTCTCGAATGTATCTCTACCAACACTCTAGTTACACCAAATAGGTTCATATTTGGTAGAAGATCTAATTCCCCTCCCTCGATATCACATACAATGAAAGTGGGACGAAATTCTTCGACAATTTTGTTAATGGATATCGCTTTTACTTGATGCTTCTCAATGTATTCTCCTTGGTTTTCAGAAAGTGACGATCCCCAAAAATGTTCGCGAACAAAAAAAGGAAGTTCGTCCAGGCTAGGGTCTACTGTCAGAACAGCATTTCGTATCTCCGCCTTTTCAACGTTATTTAATTCATGTACTTTCTTGATATAACCAATCAGTCTTGGATCGGCTTCGAAGCTTAAAACTGATTCAACTAAGGGATGTCTTGCAGCGATTGTTGAAATAAATCCGAGCCCCGCACCAAGTTCTAATATCCTATCTCCATTCTTTATCAACTTCTCGACTTCGTTCGCTTCATTTCCCTCGTATCTTCCTGCTGTTATGGATTCTCTAACTCTTTCCGAAAGTATCACTTCGTCGTTTAAAAATTTCACACCTCTACAAGTTAGATATTTTTCTTTCTTCTTTAACATTGAATTTCTACCTTTTCGATCACCCGTCGTTAGTTCGAACTGAATAGTTTTTTTGGATCGAGATTTCAATATGAGGGAGCACTAAAACCAAAATTTGCGAAATCTTTAGGATCAAGTCCGGTCTCTATGATACATCGCCAATTTTTGGGGAGCTAATCCGGCTTCTCGCCAGAAGTCATAATTTTCTAAAACTTCGGTCTCCAAGGCTTCTTTGTTTTTGGAAAGTAAAGTAAAGCAATCTTGCAATTGCTCACTATCCCAAGTTATCTTCTCTTGAACAGTGGCCGTTAATCCATGTTTATTTGCCACCTCCTTAAAACGAGCCGCGCTTACGTCAACGCCCCTTCTGGCGGTGTTTTTTTCGAAAGAATTCATTACATCTGCATAGTTAGAATGATGTATGAATGCGTGGGCACCATGTTTCAAAATTCTGCTAATCTCAGAGATATAAGATTCGATTACATCCATTTCTGCGTGAACCAACGAGTCGAACGAAAAAACAAAATCGATTGTCTCTCCGCCAACTCCGGGCAGGAGATATCCATTTGTAAGAGTAAATTCTCTACTGGCTGCTAAGCCATGCGAAAAATAGTGATTTTTGCAGTATTCAAGCGCGTTGATGGATAGATCAAAGCCTTTGTAGTGCTTACAATTGTTCAATAAAAATTTGGTCCATCTTCCGTAGCCTGGCGCAATCTCTAAAATTGTATTAGCTGGCAAAAAGGAACCAATTCTGGGCGCAATAGATGACCACCACTGAATTTGCGCGCCCCCCCATTGCTTTGACCATTCTTCACCTGCCATAGGCCACTGATATTCTTCATTCCAATACTTCTTATTCCATTCTACATCCGGCATTTCTTTTCCTCGTCAGACAGACTGATTCATTGTTCTCAAAAAACTAGCACGAAAACAGAATTCACACAGCAAATGAATTAGTTAAATAACTATCGAAACTTAGATTATTCTTCGAATTCAGAGCTTGGTAATTAGTTTTCAATCAATTTTCGCAATTTTTGAGAAAATATTTGGTAAGTATGATTATTTTCAAAAATAATATTTAGAGATATTTTATTTTCCATCAACAAACGTTTTTCTTTCAAAAGTGAAATACAGGCGGAGGAAAAGTCTTCATTAGTGTCAGTTTCGGGAGTGCCGTTTTCTCCTCCGATACCTTCCAAGGCTGAAGACGTAGCTACTATAGCTTTACCATAACTCATAGCTTCAATCACTTTTATCTTCATTCCTGTACCATATCGAATTGGGCAAATTACGACGCGGGCGCGCTCGTAAATTTGCGTAAGATCATCAACAAAACCAGAAAGGAAAATTGTTCCGTTGGTTTGAGAGGACATAGCGTAGCTAAATTCGTTATTTCGGATGACGCTTCCCTGGATCAGAAGTGTAGCATTGGGTAATTTTTTCGTCACGAGCGGCCAGCAATCGTTTAAAAACCAGCAGATCCCATCAACATTTGGATCTGAGTTTGAACCGACAAAGAGAAAGTCGAATCTTGTGTTGGAGCAATCGTTGGGTGGCCCTTCGTTGACATCGGCTGAGGCGGCTATGGTAACCAGTTGAGTTTCAACCCCATCGCGTTGTTCAAGCCGAACCTTATCCATTCCTGAAATACAAATCCCAATATCGCACTTGTTGAGGAGTAAGGTCTCGCTTTTCACAGCTCGCGAAAAGTACGTTTTGCGTCTTAGTCGGTTTACTTTGGGTAGAACGTCGTTTTTTATCCGATCGGCTTGAACATCATGAAGATCCGCAATGATGCGCGACCCATTCGCTTTGAAACCAGGTGGAATAAGCTTCAGGTAATTGAACACAATGGTGTCGTATGATCTTTGTTCGATCATCTTCTTCAAACATGTGCGGAGCGCATAGGGATTATGCCGGAGAGAATTAAGGTCTCCATCACGGACAAGTAGGTGTTCAATCATACGGCCAAGTCGATAAGTAATTAGGTCGCGAAAATTATGTAAATTTGTTATTTTTTGAATTATAGGATGTTTTACAATAGTAAATCCTGCACCAGGATAACGAGTTTGCAAACGAGTTATTAGATCTTCGTTTTCGGTTGCCGCTTCGCTTTGATTAAGCAGGAGTACATCAATATGCTGATCAGTTTGAAGAAGCGCCCGTAGAGTATGGTCGGTGCGAAGCGCGCTGCCTCGATTTATCGGGTAGGGAATTACTGACGTAACAAAAAGGATCCGCTTTTTCGCGGATATCTTGGGAGTGTTCACCACGTCAAATGAAATTTTCCTCGTGATGTTTCTGTATGCTCCATCGGACTGCTTGATGCGTTGCGTTTCGAATTTTCCAAAAGAATAAACATTTTCCGTGAGATGATGAAATAGCCTATTCCGTGTATCCCGATCAACCTTGGGCAAATCACGCAATGCTGCAATGACGTCAGATGAGCAAGATACAAATTTATTCAGTTTTTCATGCGAGTAATATGCTGTTCCAGCGATCAAAACAGGCTTTTCCCACATTTGAGCGAGTAGACCTACGCCGCTGTTAACCACCAAAACTGCATCAGCTAGGTCTATCAGGTCGTTAATGTGAGTTTCGTCGTCGACAAATTGAAGGTTTCTCGAAGGCCGTTCAACTTCTAGCGGGTGACGTTTTGCTATAAGTGCCCAATCAGAGCCAGCTTGGCAGAGTTCGGCGTTTACATCTTCAACCAGACTTACAAAATTTTCAAAATTACCTATAGGGTCTGAAAAGTACTTAATTGTGGTATCTGAAGGCCGTTGGAAAGGGACTAGTAATACCTTTTTTCCTTCGAGGTTGAGTTTTTTTCGCAAAGCTTCCGAGTTTATCCGACACCCTTGTTGTTCCAATGGCTCAGATTCGTCTCGCAGACGATGAATAACTTTTTCGACACTCGTATGTTCAATGTCAGTAAGAGGGCGATCCCAGCGTTTAGCCTGGTAGCTATCACTGTCGGCATTAAACCCTGTGTCGAAAAACCAAGAACCCGGCAGCCCGCCGCGATCAAATACGATCACAGGGAATTTCATTGCTCGAAGTTTTTGGTAGATCTCAAGTCGATTGGGATTTCCGTATGGGTTTGGCATAATTGCAGCATCTGCACCACTCGAGAGAATGGTGTTTATGCCAATGACGCAAGATCTGAAGTCGCGCTCAGAGCGAAAGCAAACAATATTAAAATTTTCCTCCAGGGATTCAATTATGCTATTGTAAGCTGCAGAATTTTTTGTGCCCAAGGCAAAAATATTTATTTTATTCTTCATATATCTTGGAGTCGCTATAACGAAAACAGATTGTTGGTGTGGGCTTTGCTGGCGAATGCTTCAGTCGTTAAACAAGTCGCTAAACTTTCAGTCGCTCAACACTTGAGCCAAGTTGTTATGTGCGCCTGTTAGTCGACGTTGAGCAATCACTTGGCTGCGAAGTCTTTGATTCATTGGGCGGATTGTCGCATTTGTTTTCACCTTATTTATATCAGTTTAAAGCACAGCGAAGCTGGTTGGTGTTGGGAAATTTGGTTTTGTCACGAGTTTTAAGTCCACTTGACAAACACGACTGGCGACTATCCTAGCTCGATCATTTGGATAGCGACCTTCGTTTTGACACGTTCACTCTGGTCCGCCAAAACAAAGTAGCATAGATCCTTGGTGCTTCTGCGGGAGACAACGATTAAGTAAGAAGCTTTGTACACCACTCCGCACCTAGTTTTGGGACATCCCTTTGACAAAAATTGGTTTAAGTACCTCCGGGCTATGGAAGCAGCGGTATGCGATTGAGCTCTTGGTTGGTCATAAGCCAAGCCGTTTTTCGGCGTCTGGCCGAGGCTTAGACGCCGTCGCCGGTTGGGGGCACAAGCCGACTGCGCTGCGCGCTCGAGAAATGGCAGCTAAACGTCATCTTCCATATGTCGCTTTCGAGGATGGATTTTTGAGATCCGTCAGGCCTGGCAACCAGGAAAGGCCGATCTCCCTGGTACTTGATCGAACAGGCATCTATTACGACGCCCGCCAGCCAAGTGATCTGGAGTGTTTTGTTCGCCGGCGTTTTGGAAAGCCCATGCGGACGCAAGAGATCCACGATGCCATCGACTTGATCCGGTCCAAACGGCTCTCGAAATACAACAGTTTCGATTTCTCGGACATTTCAGAGCTTTGTTTGCAATCTTCCGACCGCAGGGATCGGGTACTTGTTATTGATCAAACCGTTGGCGACGCGTCGATACCCGGGGCATTTGCAAAAGATGAAACCTTCCGCCAGATGCTGCAAGTCGCCATTCAGGAGAACCGTGAAGCAGAGATTCTGATCAAGGTTCACCCGGAAACGATGATCGGGCGCAAGGCAGGGCATTTCACGCATGAAGTCCTTCAGGCTCTCGCGCAAGTGGACGAGAGTTGCGCCAAGGCCCTGAATGAAGGTCGGTTGCGTTTAACCCCGGAAGCGATCAATCCCTGGCCGCTTCTGGAGGCCTGTGCCAAGGTCTATTGCATATCAAGTCAACTGGGGTTCGAAGCTATTCTTGCTGGCTGTGAGGTCCACACTTTCGGTGTTCCATTCTATGGAGGTTGGGGCTTAACTGTTGAACGAAACCCGGTGAAATTGAACCGACGTCACCCGGTATCCCTGGAAGCAGTCTTTGCTGCACTTTATTTCGACTACAGCCACTACCTGGAACACGATCCTGTTCGGGAGATCTCCTTTGAAGAGGCGGTTTATCAACTGGAAGAACGAATCCAACTTGCATGTAATGAGATCTGAGTTTCAATCGTGCTCGAGCGGTAGGACGCAAAGCTAGATACGGGGCTCACGCTTGCATTGTCAGTGGCTGATCATCCAGGGGCGTTTTGAGGGGAACGTCTTGCTGCCGTCGGCCTTGTAGACCGCACTTGAGCGAAAATTGCCTTTCGAGCCGGAACAGCACGAGCAGCCTGACGGGTGACGTTTTCGGTTTTCCCTCGCACTGTCGTCACGATCCGACCTGGTCGAGAATTTCGGATTGTGCCGGGACGTTTCATTGCGCTGATGGGCAGCCCGGTCGCTGGGAGACAGGCCCGACATATGCGGCGCCTGAAGGATCGCGCGCGGGGCTTCCGCCTTGCAGATCGGACATTCGATCGGATCCGCATGGGCGGACATCGGCCGGTTGGCGGAGATGGGACCGCAGGAAGCGCACAGATAATCGTAGGTTGGCATGATTGATCCTGAAAGACGGAAAGCCGGCTGGCCGGCGAAATGGGTTCGAGACGGGCAGGGCCCGTCTCGTCGTCACGTCCGGATCAGAGATCCGGGGCAAGCGGAACGTCGACCGATCCGTCAATGAAGGTCTTCGGTCCGTCCGCACCCGGCATCATGTCGAAGTCGAAGATGTCGGTGGGCAACCACAAGGTGGCACAGGCATTTGGAATATCGACCACGCCCGAAATATGTCCTTGTACAGGCGCCGTTCCCAGGATGGCGTAGGCCTGCGCGCCGGAATAGCCGAACTTCTTCATGTACTCGATGGCGTTGAGGCAGGCCATGCGATAGGCGATGTGCACGTCAAGGTAATGCTGTGTGCCAGCCTCATCGACCGAGATGCCTTCGAAGATCAGGTAGTCGTCATATTTCGGCGTAATTGGCGACGGTTTGAAGATCGGGTTCTTGATCCCGTATTTCGCGACCCCGCCCTTGATCAGGTTGACCCGGATGTGCAGCCAGCCGGCCATTTCGATCGCGCCGCAGAAGGTGATTTCACCGTCGCCCTGGCTGAAATGCAGGTCACCCATGGAGAGACCGGCACCGTCCACATAGACCGGGAAATAGATCTTTGACCCGCGCGACAGATCCTTGATGTCGCAGTTGCCGCCATGTTCGCGCGGGGGAACCGTCCGCGCGCCTTCGGCAGCAGCCTTGTCGCGTGCTTCGCCCTTGAGCTGTCCCATATGCGCAGACTGGGTGTTCGGCAGGGCGGCAAGCGCCGGAACGCGGTCGGGATCCGTATCGAACAATGATTTTTCGCGATTGTTCCACATGTCCAGCATCTTGCGGTCCGGCAGGCAGCCGATCAGACCCGGGTGGATCAGGCCGGCATAGCTGACGCCCGGCACATGGCGCGAGCGCGTGAACATGCCTTCGAAATCCCAGATGGATTTCTGGGCTTCCGGGAAATGCTCCGTCAGGAACCCGCCGCCATTCTGCTTGGAGAAAAAGCCATTGAAGCCCCAGAGCATTTCTTCCTTGGCGCCGATGTCGAGAATATCGACGACCAGTAGATCGCCCGGTTCGGCGCCTTTGACGCCGATCGGACCGGAGAGGTAGTGCACCTGTTCCAGTTCGACATCGCGCACATCCGCCGCGTCGTCGTCATTCTTGATCTGCCCGCCGGTCCAGTCATAGGTCTCGATCCTGAAGTCGTCGCCCGGTTCAACCCAGACCGCCATCGGAATATCCGGATGCCAGCGGTTATGGACCTTTTCGTTGGTATGCGGGGACTCGCTCAAATCTAACGAAATCAGTGTATCTGCCATGGGGTTCTCCTCTGGATATGCGCCTGAAAAGCGTGCGCTGTTGAACTGGATGAGCTGGTTAGACGGACAGAAACGCGGAGACTTTTTCCTCGTCGACGCTTGCCCGCGGTTCGTCGTGGACAAGGCGGCCGTTTTCCAGGACGAGCACCCGGTCGGCGACGTCGAGGGCGAAGGACAGAACCTGTTCCGACACAACGATGGAAAGTCCGCGCTCGTCGCGGATACGTTTCAGGACCCGGCCCATCTCGCGGATGATCGACGGCTGGATGCCTTCGGTCGGTTCGTCCAGCAGCAGGACCTTCGGGTTGGTCGCCAGCGCGCGGGCAATCGCCAGCTGCTGTTGCTGGCCGCCCGAGAGATTGCCGCCGCGACGGCCCTTCATGTCGAGCAGCACCGGAAACAGCTCGTAGATGTCGCCGGGAACCTTGCTCTGGCCACTGATGGTCAGGCCGGTTTCGATGTTTTCCTGGACCGTCATGGTCGGAAAGATCATCCGTCCCTGAGGTACATAGGCGATGCCTCTGGCGACGCGCTCGTAGCTCTTCATGGTGGTGATATCGACGCCGTCGACCGCGGCAGCGCCGTTGCTGGTGGGCACGATCCCCATCAGGGATTTCATCAGCGTGGTCTTGCCCATGCCGTTGCGGCCCATGATGGCGATGATTTCTCCCGGCGCGACCGTGAAATCGAGGCCGTGCAGGACTTCGCTCTGGCCGTAGGCAACGTGATACTGTGCAACATTGAGCATGGTCGCCTCCTAGTGGCCGAGATAGACGTCAATGACCTTGGGGTCGGCCTGCACCTTTGCCATTGAGCCCTCGGAGAGGATCTTGCCCTGGTGCAGAACGGTGACGCGGTGGGCGATGTCCTCGACAAATTTCATGTCGTGTTCGACAACCATCACCGAACGTCCCTTGGTGATTTCGTTGAGAAGCTTCGCGGTCTGCTTGCGTTCAGAGACGCTCATGCCGGCAACAGGTTCGTCGAGCATCAGGAGTTCAGGGTCCTGGATCAGCAACATGCCGATCTCCAGCCATTGTTTCTGGCCGTGGCTGAGCAGGGCTGCCTGCATGTCCAGGAGCGTGTCGAGGAACACCATTTCGGCAATCTCGCGCACGCGGGTCGTCACCTCCGCATCGCGCTTGAAGGTGAGGGCACCGAAGACACTTCGGCCACGGGGAAAGGAAAGCTCCAGGTTCTCGAAGACCGTCAGGTCCTCATAGATGGACGGGTTCTGGAACTTGCGTCCGACCCCCTCAAGCACGATCTCGTGTTCGCGCAGCTGGGTCAGTTCTTTTTGGCGGAATTTGATTGAGCCGGCAGTCGCCTTGGTGCGGCCGCAGATCAGATCGAGTACCGTTGTCTTGCCCGCGCCGTTCGGTCCGATGATGACGTGGATCTCATTTTCGTCGACGTAAAGGTTCAGGTCGTTCACCGCCTTGAAGCCATCAAAGGAAACGGACAGGTTTTCGATCGAAAGCAGGAAGTCGGTGTTGTTGCTGATGGTGTTCATGTGTCTCTCCTACTCGGCTGGCTTTGCGGTTGCTTCGCCGTCAAGGTCGGGGGGAGGGCTGACTGGTTCTAACCGGTTGCCGCTATTGCCCCGTGAAATCAGCCGGTCGACATGCGGCGCCAGGTAGGTGCGATAGAGACCGGACAACCCGTTCGGGAACACCAGGACAACTGCGATGAAGAGCCCGCCCAGGCCAAAGAGCCACAATTCGGGGAAGGTTTCGGAAAAAGTGGTCTTGGCCCAGTTCACCAGCAGCGTTCCGTAGACCGCGCCGAAGATGGAAAGCCTGCCGCCGACCGCACAGAAGATGACCATCTCGATGGAGGGAACGATGCCCACGAACGAGGGGGACATGAAGCCGACCTGCAAGGTGAACATGGCGCCGCCGATGGCTGACAGGACCGCTGCAAAACAGAAGACGAAGATCTTGATGTTGGAGACGTCGTAACCGGAAAACCGCACCCGGTCCTCCTTGTCCCTGACGGCGACCAAGAGACGGCCGAGCTTGCTTTTGAGAACGAACTGGCTCAGCAGCAGGACGGCGATCAGAAGACCTCCGTTGACGTAGTAGAGAACGTATTTGGCTTCGTCGGTGCGGATGTCCCATCCCTTCAGGGTCCTGAGATCCGTGATGCCGTTGACGCCACCGGTATAGCCCTGCTGTCCGATGATCAGGATCGTCAGGATGGCTGCGATTGCCTGAGTAATGATGGCGAAATAGACACCGCCAACCCTTCGCTTGAACATCGCCGCACCGATAACAAAGGCGAACAGCGCGGGAAGGACGATGATGGCCAGCAGCGTGAAGGTCAGGCTGTTGAAGGGTTCCCAGAACCAGGGCAGGGACGTGATCTGGTTCCAGTCCATGAAGTCGGGAATACCCGGGGTGGACTGGATCGCGGTCGCTTCCGGCGTTGAGGCTTCCAGTTTCAGGTACATGGCCATGCAATAGCCGCCCAGGCCGAAGAAGACGCCTTGCCCGAGGCTCAGGATGCCACCCTTGCCCCAGCACAGCACCAGCCCGATGGCGACGAAGGCATAGGTCAGGTATTTGCCGAACAGGTTGAGACGGAAGATGTCCATCGACAGGGGCATCAAGACGAAGATCAGCGCGGCCACGACCAGCAGTCCGATCAGTTCCTGTCGAGACAGCAGGGATTTCACATGTGTCATCGGAACCTCCTCAGCGACGGATTTTCAGGGAGAAGAGACCTTCGGGGCGCAGCATCAGGATCCCGACGACGGTCAGCAGGGTGAGGACCTTCGCCATGGAGCCGGAAAGGAAGAACTCCATGGTGGACTGGGCCTGACTGATGGCGAAGGAAGACGCGATCGTTCCGAGCAGGCTTGCAGCGCCGCCGAAAACGACGATCAGGAAGGTATCGACGATATAAAGCTGCCCGGCGGTTGGGCCGGTCGAGCCGATCATGGTGAAGGCGCTGCCGGCGATGCCTGCAATGCCGCATCCAAGAGCAAAGGTGTGCCGGTCGACCCTTTCGGTGTTGATGCCGACGGCCCCGGCCATGACGCGGTTCTGGACCACAGCACGGGTCTGCATGCCCATGCGGGAGCGGAACAGGATGAAATAGACGCCGATGGCGATGACCAGGGTCAGCACCATGACGAAGATGCCGTTGATCGGGATTTCGATGATGTCCGTCAGCGGCACGGACCCGAGCAGCCAGTTCGGCAGGCTGACGCCGACTTCACGCGCGCCGAAGATCGACCGGTAGGCCTGCTGCAAAATGAGGCTTAGGCCCCAGGTGGCCAGCAGGGTATCCAGCGGACGCTTGTAGAGATGCCTTATGAGCGACCATTCGACGAGTGCCCCGAGTGCACCCGCAGCGACGAAGGCCAATGCCATGGCGAAGAAGAAGTAGATGCCGAACAGGGACGGGACATAGGTCTCGACGAAATTGGAGCAGAGATAGGTGACATAGGCGCCCAGGATCATGAACTCGCCGTGAGCCATGTTGATGACGCCCATCTGGCCGAAAATGATTGCAAGACCCAGGGCCATGAGGACGAAAACGGAAAACAGGATCAGTCCGGCAAAACCCTGCATGGCGAATATGGACCCGAGTTCCGTCCATGAATAATCGGCGAACATTGCGCGCGTCTCCATGCTGCGGGGTCAAGGCGGAACGCCTGTTCCCCTGCTGCGAATAAGGGTTTGAAACGAAGGGGACGGGCGCTGCGCAGGCTGCCTCCACGCAGCGCCCCGGTTATGCCCGCTTTCTGGAAGGGCGTTTCCATCCCTGGGGGAACTAACGGAGGCTTATTGGTAGCCTTCCGGGAACGGATCCGGCTCCATCAGGTCGGCCGTCTCGTAAACCAGCTCGTACTGGCCATCCGGCTTGGCAAGGCCGATGCGGGTCTTGGACCACAGGTGGTGGTTTTCATGGACGCGGACATAGCCTTCCGGCGCGGTGGTAAGCTCAATGCCCGGAGAGGCAAGGCGCACCTTGTCGATGTCGAAGCTGCCGGCCTTTTCAACCGCGGCCTTCCAGAGCCAGGGGCCGAGATAGGCGGCCTGGGTCACGTCGCCGATGACGATGTCGTCGCCCCACATTTCCTTGAAGGACTTGACGAATTCGGCGTTGTTCTCATTGTCGAGAGACTGGAAATACTTCATCGCGGCATAAGCGCCTTCGATGTTCTCGCCGCCGATGCCGCGGATTTCATCCTCGGTCACCGAGATGGTCAGAAGAACCGGCTTTTCCTTGGTCATGTCGATGCCGGCAGCCTTCAGCTGCTTGTAGAAGGCAACGTTGGAACCACCCACGACAATGGCGTAGATCACGTCCGGCTTCTTCAGCTTGATCTTGTTGATCACCGAGTTGAACTGGGTGTGGCCGAGCGGATAGTACTCTTCGCCGACAACCTCCAGGCCAAGCTTCTCGATGTGCTTGCGGGCGATCTTGTTGGACGTCCGCGGCCAGATATAGTCGGAACCAAGCAGGTAGAAGCTCTTGGCGCCTTTTTCCTTGGCGACCCAGTCGATGCCGGCGATGATCTGCTGGGTGGCTTCCTGGCCGGTGTAGATCACGTTGGGGGACTGTTCCAGGCCTTCATAGAAGGTCGGATAGTAGAGCATGCCGTTATACTGCTCGAAGACGGGCAGAACAGCCTTGCGCGATGCGGATGTCCAGCATCCGAAAACAGCCGCGACCTTGTCGTTCACCAGCAACTTTTTTGCCTTTTCGGCAAAGGTCGGCCAGTCGGATGCGCCATCTTCCTGGATGTATTCGATCTTGCGTCCAAGCACGCCGCCCATGGCGTTGATCTGGTCGATGGCGAGCTTTTCTGCCTGCACTGACCCGGTCTCGGAAATCGCCATGGTTCCGGTGACGGAGTGCAGGATGCCGACCTTCACGGTGTCTTCTGTGACCGCGAGGCCAGTCGTGTTGGCGTCGTCGGCGATGGCAGGTGCAAATGTGCTGGCGGTGGCCAGCATTGCCGCGGCTGCCGTGCCTGACAGCACGGACCGGCGAGACAGCCGGTGGTCAATCAAGTCTTTCAGACGTTTCATTCTCTGGACCCCTCTGAGGTTGAGGTTGAAGCAGAGCGCCGTGAAGCTCCTCCGCATGCATCCAAGGCTCGTCTGGAATTGTGCAGTGCCGCAATGCGTCAGTTGCTGTGGGTTATTTGACTTATTTCTCCGCACTGCCGCATGTGAAAGACTTCCATGTTTGGAATAAATTCATAGTCCAAAAATCTGAAATTCGATCGTAATGTAAGTTGTCATTCGTATTTTTTGAATTCGAACGATTTGTATTGGTGGGTATATTGGGATTTTTTAATATTTTTTGAATGAGGCATAGAAATTGCTAGGAAGTTCGTCGATTGACGGTTGTTGATCAATTCGAGGGGGAGGTCGCAAATCTTGAACAAAAATGTGCATGAAAAATAGATGCAATGCACAATGAGTGGGCTGGCGCGCCGGTTCCGGCGGGCGGGATGGTGATGGGCAATGGGTAGTCATCAGCGGGTTGTGCGCCTGCGGAGAACATACAATCAATGGGTCGCAAACCAGACCCTGGAGGACTTTGCGCTCCGTTTCACCGCCAAAAGCGCTCGCCGCTGGTCTCCGGTCTGGGTTGCCAACACCGCGCTGGGCGCAATTTCCTTCCTGGCCCTTGAAGCGATCGGGGCTGCCGTCACCTACAACTACGGTTTCACGAATGCCGTCTCGTCGATTGCCGTCGTCTGCCTGCTCATCTTCATTACCGGCCTTCCGATTGCCTATCATGCCGTGAAATACGGCGTGGATATCGACCTGCTCACCCGCGGAGCCGGGTTCGGTTATATCGGCTCGACAGTAACCTCGCTGATCTACGCAAGTTTCACCTTCATCTTCTTCGCTCTCGAGGCGGCCATCATGGCAACGGCGCTGGAGCTGTACCTCGGTGTGCCGCTCAACATCGGCTACCTTCTGTGCACGCTTGTGGTCATTCCGCTGGTGATCTACGGCATCACCCTGATCAGCCGGCTGCAGATCTACACTCAGCCGCTCTGGATCGTGTTGCAGATCCTGCCGTTTGCTTTCCTGGCCTGGCAGGGCGTGGCTCCGCTGGACGACTGGCAGAACTTCTCTGGCCGGCTGGGCGACGAGGGCGGCCAGTTCAGCCTCCTGCTTTTCGGTGCTTCAAGCGCCGTTCTGTTCTCGCTGATCGCACAGATCGGCGAACAGGTCGATTTCCTGCGCTTTTTGCCGCGCCAACGGCGCGGGCACAGGCTGAAATGGTGGTTCGCCCTTCTGGCGGCAGGTCCAGGCTGGATCCTTATCGGCGCGGTGAAACTGCTGCTGGGGTCGTTCCTGGTGGTTCTGGCCCTGCAGAGCGGCCTCAGTCCGGACAAGGCAATCGAACCGACGCACATGTATCTGGTCGCCTTCACCAAGGCCACGACGCCGGAGGTGGCAGTCGCCCTGACAGGGCTCTTCGTGATTGTCTGCCAGGTCAAGATCAACGTGACCAACTCCTACGCCGGCTCCATTGCCTGGTCGAACTTCTTCTCCCGTCTCACCCACAGCCACCCGGGCCGGGTGGTGTGGCTGGTCTTCAACGTGTCGATTGCACTCGCGCTCATGGAGCTTGGTGTCTACAAGGCGCTGGAACGCACGCTCGGTCTTTATTCCGTGGTTGCCGTTGCCTGGATCGGCGCGATCTTTGCCGATCTTGTCATCAACAAGCCGCTTGGGCTGAGCCCGAAACATATCGAGTTCAAGCGTGCCCATCTGTACGACATCAATCCGGTCGGCCTTGGCTCTATGGGCGCGGCGAGCCTGATCGCCCTCATTGCCTATTCCGGGGTGTTCGGCCAGACCGCTCATGCGCTGGCAAGCTACATTGCCCTCTTTACCGCCATTCTCCTTGCCCCGCTGATCGCCTATGCGACCGGCGGCAAATATTATATCGCCCGTGAACCGGTACGGGCTGTAACCTCCGACGGCGAACGTCCCCCCGACATTCAATGCTGTATTTGCGAGCATACGTTTGAGCATGAGGACATGGCGCATTGCCCGGTCTATTCGGGGCCGATCTGCTCGCTATGCTGCTCGCTCGACGCGCGCTGCGAGGATGACTGTAAACAGGAAGCACGCATCGGCGACCAGGTCACCGTGCTGCTTCATTCGATCCTTCCAGACCGGATCGCCGGATGGATGAGCTCCCGGATCGGGCTTTATTTCAGTGTCATGATCCTGATCACCGCTTCGCTCGGGGCGATCCTGTCGCTTGTCTATGTCGAGGCGGAAACCATTTCGCCGGGGGCGGGCAGCGAAGGGGTCGGCAGGGCGCTGACCCAGGTCTTCTTCATTCTGCTGGTCACCTCGGGTGTTATGGCCTGGCTGTTCGTTCTTGTTCACGAAAGCAGGAAGTTCGCCAATGAGGAAACAAGGCGCCAGACCAGCCTTCTGATGAAGGAAATCCGCGCGC
Source organism: Labrenzia sp. THAF191a (assembly GCF_009363335.1). Classification (GTDB taxonomy): domain Bacteria; phylum Pseudomonadota; class Alphaproteobacteria; order Rhizobiales; family Stappiaceae; genus Roseibium; species Roseibium algicola. Next base: position 5,738,632 of record NZ_CP045333.1, on the reverse strand, counting down.
ACAAACGTACCGACGCCAAGCTGCAGAAAGCCAAGGAAGCCGCGGAGGCCGCCAACGAAGCCAAGAGCCGTTATGTGGTCGGCATCAGCCACGAATTGCGCTCGCCGCTAAATGCGATCTCCGGCTACGCCCAGCTGATGCGCAAGGACCCGGCAATCCCCGCCCACAGACGTGACGCCGTGAAGGTGATCCAGCATTCGGCCGATCACCTGGCCGGGCTGATCGAGGGCCTGCTGGACATCTCCAAGATCGAGGCCGGGCATCTCACAATTTACCGGGAACGGTTCAACCTGCATGAATTCCTGGCACAGACCGTCGACATGTTCCGCCTTCAGACCGACGCCAAGGAATTGCGTTTTCTGTTCGAGCCTGCGGAAAACCTTCCGGTCTTTGTGTTCGGCGACGAGAAGCGCTTGCGGCAGGTCCTGATCAACCTGTTGTCGAACGCCATCAAATGGACAGATACAGGAAGCGTCAAACTGAAGGTGTCCTATCACAGCCAGGTTGCCGAATTTGCAGTGGTCGATACCGGCATCGGCATAGCTCCGGAAAATCTCGAGCGGATCTTCAATCCGTTCGAACGCATAGAGGAAGACGGCAAGGAGGCCGTTCCCGGGACGGGGCTCGGTCTGACGATCACCAAACTTCTGAGCGAAGTGATGGGCGGTGACATCCAGGTTTCAAGCACGGTTGGTGCCGGCAGCACGTTCAAGGTTCGCATGCTGCTGAGCGCTGCGGAAGCGCCAATCCAGGCGGGGCGGGCGGAAAAACGCATTCGCGGGTATCACGGTCCGATCCAGACGGTCATGGTTGTGGATGACGACCCCGCCCAAAGGACGCTGGTCAGGGATTTCCTGTCGCCGCTCGGTTTCAAGGTTCTTGCCGCGGCAAGCGGCCGCTCGTGTCTGGCGATGGTACAGGACGAACGTCCCGATGCCTTTCTGCTCGACATAAGCATGCCGGGCATGAGTGGCTGGGACCTTGCCTGCAAGCTGCGGGAAAGCGGATTTGGCGATGCGGTCATCATCATGATTTCGGCCAATGCGGATGACAGTGGCCGGGACCCGGTGCACCGGATCTATCATGACGACTACCTGGTGAAGCCCGTGAGACTGCAGGAATTGCAGGACAAGCTTCAGCTGGCATTGAAACTCGTCTGGCGCACGGACGACCCCGCGGCAGCACCGCCTGTAGAGGGCCTGCGATCGTCGGGCAGGGCGATATTCGAGAAGGCCTGCCTGCCGTCGGAGGAGAGTCTCGGGATTCTAAAACAGCTGAGCGACATCGGCTATGTGCGAGGAATCAAGGCAAAGCTCGACGACATCGAGGCGCATGAGCCGCATGCGGCGGACTTTGTCCATCACATGCGGCGTCTCATCAAGGAATTCGATCTCACCCAATACGACAAGCTTCTGGAAAGGCTCGGACATGATCATGAATGCTCCTAGTCAGGCCGAGACGGTGCTGCTGGTCGATGACACACCTTCTTCCCTGGGCATGCTTTCGGACGCTCTGGAGGAAGCCGGTTTCACCGTTCTGGTGGCTCAAAGCGGTCGAAAGGCGATAGAAATCGCAGCCCGCGTGATCCCCAATGCGATCCTCATGGACGCGATCATGCCCGAGCTCGACGGATTCGAAACCAGCAAGCGCCTGAAGGCGCTGGAAGGCCTTCGGGATGTACCGGTTCTCTTCATGACCGGACTGAGCGAGACGGAACATATTGTCAGGGGCCTGGAATCAGGTGGCGTCGACTATGTCACCAAGCCGGTCAACCCGGACGAACTGATCGCCCGTCTGCGCGTGCATATTTCCAACGCCCGGAATTCGCGCAGCGCCCATGTCGCACTTGATGCATCCGGGCGTTACTTGATGTCGGTCGACCTGTCGGGCGCCGTATGCTGGGCGACACCGCAGGCCTCCGCGCTGCTTGGTACGGGCACGGCCGAGGACGCAGCGGCAGCCGGGCAGTTGCCGGAAGCTGCCGTCGACTGGCTGCGCCATTACCTGCTGCCACAGGGAAAGGCTGCCCAGAAGGAAGAGGACATTGTTGCCCGTATCAAGGGTCGGGAGTTGCGGTTCACTTATGCCGGCAACATCAGTGCGGGTGAGCATCTGCTGCGTGTGTCGGATGTCTCGGACAGCGTGCCTTCCGAAATCCTGAAGGATGCCTTCGACCTCACGGAACGCGAAGCCGAAGTCCTGATCTGGATTGCCAACGGAAAGTCCAACAAGGAAATCGCCTCCATTCTGGACATGAGCCCACGCACGGTAAACAAGCATCTGGACCGGATCTTCGGCAAGCTGGGCGTTGAAAACCGGACCTCGGCCGCGGTCGTTTCACTGAGACGTATCCTGGAAGGCTGATCTCGAGGCGCAAGAAAGTCTTGCTGGAAGAAGCGCCGCGTCGCTTGTTACCTGGTGTCTGGCGGTGGAACTCACTTGCGTTTCACAACAGATCGACGCTCGAGACCCTCATCCGGACAAAGGCTGGATGACGTTCAATAGGCACGGGGGAGCGACCCTCGATATCGTCGCTCCAGATCGTTCTGAAATCCCTGCGGCATGAGAAATAGACTTACACTATCCCGAAGCTTTTTTCCTGTTCTCCGGGGCTCGTTTCCGTATGGAAACGGTTCAGCTCAATCGCGCTCTCGCGGCATCCTGACCGACCTGGGCGATGGTATGAGCCTGGCCATAGCCGATAAGGGGAAAGCGACCCACCGGGGGTTCAATCAAGAGGTCTGCCATCGCCTTGGTTTGGTCCCGGTGGGCGATGCCGCCGACAATGCCGGCACGCACCAGGATTTCAGGCAGGGTTGGCAGCTTCTCCGTCCGGCGTGAAAACAGGCGGGTCAACACATCAAGTGGGCCGAACCGTTCCAGGGCGGCATCGACGACCAGGTCTTCGCGGGGATTGACGTCGACCGCGATCACCTCGCCCGACCCGACACGGTCCCGCATCGCGTCGACCGGGACGTTGTTCAAAATCGCTCCATCCACCAGCAAATGCCCCCGTTTCAAGGTCGGTGGAAAAATGCCGGCCGGAGAGTTGCTCGCGCGCACGGCGAAATGGAGAAGGCCGCTGTCCAGCACCTCGGTGGTTGCCTGGGTAAGGTCGCAGGCAACGGTGATTTGGCAAAGGCGACTTTATTGCATGTCGAGGCTGAGGATGAATGCTGGCCGAGGTGGGATCAATATTTCGATGCTATGGGCCTTTCCGGAAGCGGGCAGGGCAACCGGACGTTCAGCAACTACGTTCAGGCCACCCAGGCTGCGATTGCCGGGATGGGAGTGATGCTGGGATGGGTTTCAAATTCAAGCGACCTGCTGCGGCAGGGGCAGCTCGCAGTGTTCCGGGACCAGCCGCTGTTTCCAGATGGCGCATTCCATCTGGTTCGACCGAAACACAAGGAGGCGAAAGCAGCAGCGACGACGCTGGCACGACATCTCCATCGCTGCGTCGCCGACGTATCTTCCGGCAAATAGCGCTGGCTGCTCTGGCTGGTGCCAGCTTCAGGGTGCCTATCGGAAAGCTGACGGCAGTCCCTGGACAGTCTCTGTCAGCCGACGCGTTTTTTGCCAATGCAAGTGCCAGTCAGCAAAGTGGACATTCTTGTCATTGCCTCTCCGAACAGTGGTCTTGCGACATGAGGCGCGCCATGACCGCATCCGGAATGGTGTCCTGCGCGTTTTTGCTGATCGGCACTGCACATTGAGATCAGCGATATTTTCAGTTTGTCGAAATGCCCGCTGCCTCAGACAGCCGCTGCGCAGGTTTGGTGCAGCCAGGCACGAAATTTCCTGACTTGAGGCCGGCGCCATCTCGACGCTGTCGAAACAGCCCAGTATCCGAGATTAGCATCCCATCTCGGAATGTCTGGTCTCACCAGAATGCCGGAGGCAACGGCGTCACGCGTCAGAACGGGCCATGCCAGCCACAGGCCCTGACCGGAAACAGCAGCCTCGTACGATAGTGACGCGTCAGGCACACGGACCACCGGGTGTCGGGAAGGGTCGAGATGCTTACCGCCTACACTGGAAGACCATTGGGTCCAGGAAACAAGGCTTTGCTCATCAACTATGAGCGGAACCTCGGAGGCTGTTGCCTGGGTCAGGAGTGCTTTGCTGAGGCCAGGAGTGCAGACGAGTTCGATCGACTGGTCGACGATCTTTTCGGTTTTCACATCCGGCCACTCGCCTTTGCCAAATCTGATGGCTATGTCGATGTCTTCCCGATCGAAATCGACCAGTCGGCTGGTGGTGACGAGCCTGATCTCTGTATCCGGATGTTCCGCGTTCCAGTTCACCAGGCGTGGCACCAGAAATCGCGCAGCAAAAGCGAGACCGCACGAAACGGTAAGCAAGGGGCGAGGCTTGGCGCTTATCTCGGCCAACCCGTCCGAAATCACCTGAAACCCTTCCGTGAGTTTTGGCAAAAGCAACCTGCCCTTCGCGGTGGGAACCAAGCCCGTATCCGTCCTGTCGAACAGCGTTACCTCGAGTTGCGCCTCAAGCAGACGTAGTTGGTGGCTCACCGCACTTGGCGTCACATTGAGGCTGGATGCCGCCCGCGACAAACTGCCTAAACGGCCTACAGCTTCCGCTGCTTGCAGTGACTTTAGAGACGGTTGTGGCATCTGGTGTGCAATTTTTCTCAATACTGTTGAAATAGATTAGATTGCTAAATCCCGCGTATTCAAGAGAATTATTCGCGAAACAGAGAGGAATTCAAATGAATATAACGAATAAAATTCAACAGTATGCGATCATTGATGTGTTTGCCGAGAGGCCGCTGCGCGGCAATCCTCTTGCTGTGGTTCCAGACGCGGATGACCTGGACGAGCACACGATGCGCGCGATCGCCGTCGAATTCAATTTATCGGAGACATCATTTGTCCTGGCGCCTACAGAGGCTTCTGCGGACTTTCGAATTAGATCGTTTACGCCGACCGGAGACGAAGTGTTTGGTGTCGGCCATAACGCACTAGGTGTCTGGTGGTGGTTGGCAGAAACGGGCCAACTAGGTGAACGCACCTCGTTTGTTCAGCAATTGGGGGACGAGCTTCTTCCAGTTTCGATCGGGCGGGAAAATGGACGGGCCACTGTCTCCCTGGCTCAGGCCATGCCGCGCCATATTGGCGACGTCGGGGACTTGCAGGCGCTTGCCGAAGCACTGGGGCTCGACAAGACTGAACCGGCCCTTGGGCCGCAGGAAGCGGTCGTGGTCTCCACTGGTGCGGCGCATATGCTCGTCAGGCTCGTTTCCCGCGACGAAGTTGACCGCGCGGAGCCTAACGCCTCCATGCTTCTTCTGCTGTTGGAGCGTGCCGGTGCGCAAGGATGTTATGTATTCACGACATCTGGTGAAAAGAGTGGGGAAGCCTATGCTCGCTTCTTCAATCCAACCGTAGGCATTCGGGAAGACCCGGCAACAGGAAGTGCCGCAGGCCCACTGGGGTGGCTATTGGCCAACCGCAGCGGTGCTGGGGGACAAGAAACGTTCACGGTCGTACAGGGAGTTTCTATGGGTAGGGAAAGCCATATTCGGCTTCTCGTGTGCCCCGACGCTGTTGAACTGACCGGTTCCGCTGTGCTCACTGCAACGGGCCAATTGCATCTGTAGCTTTTGGAGCGGGCTCAGACCCGACCTCTGCTGAACGGCGCTCAGTCCAGGATTTCCGTCGCGAGCCGGGTGCCGAGAAGCTCATCTTCAACCAGGATGTAGATTTCCTTGGGGGGCGTATTGAGAGAATGGACCATCAGGCCTGGATCGATACCCATCTCGATCAGGTATTCCATCGTTTCCCCCTGGCCGTACTGAATCTCTTCCACCGCCAGGAAAACAGGCATGTAGCCGGGGGTGTCATAGTAGTGCTGATGCATGCCTACGGCAGCATCCTTGGAGGCTGAACGATTGACACCGGCTGCAAAAATGTAAGGACACGACGAAAGGCACACCAGACCAGGCAGCATGGTGGTATCCAGCTCAGCTGCGCGCAGGCTACGACCAATTTCAAATGCTTCACTCACATTGCCACCGGGGCTATGGAGTGAAACCACTTTGGGGGCTTCTTCCAGGCTAGCCAGGAAGCTCGTAAAGCGTTCGGCGTCTCCAGATGAGATCCGGCCCTTCAGGAAAATCGCTTCCCCCAATTCGCCCCTCTCGATCACTTCAAACTGAAGCCTGGGAGGCATGTCACCCGGAATTTTGACAGTCGACGGGGCGGGTGTCCGCATGAAGTCGGGAAAGCTTCGAGATGGATCGTAGTGTCTCACCTGATCGCCGGGTGTCGTGGGTCCGGACGGCAGTGCATCGTTGCCGCCACCCCCCGGGGTCCATTGAGCCTGCAGATGCGAAAGCACCAACAAGGCTGCCAGGATCGCCTGGGCGACCAAAACCCACTTCAGGCTGCGCTGAATGGTTATCTGCGACGTATCAAGGCGCTCGGAAAACACGTCGTGCTACTCCGCGGCATTCAGGTTTGCGGGCTCGGAAGTTTCCGCATTTGCGACACGGCGCAAGACTTCCTTGTCTGCCGCCCCCATCGAAGCCTCGACGTCCTTCATCGCATTGATTGCTGCCTTGAGATCTGCGAGCGTCAGGGTTTCCTCGATGCTCAGCCCATCCCGGCCGCTACGGATCGATGCCTGGGTGATTGCGACCACAAAGACCAGAACGGCGGGCAGGAGGTCGATCGCGATAGCACCAGCCCATGAGGGGACAAAGTTGCCTGCGTACCTGATCACAGCGTCGGCGCTTGAGATCGGATTATAGGCCGTCTCCTGTGGTGGCTCCAACGCCAGCACTTCATCGGCTGCGCGCCGCAGGGTCTGGCTGCGTTGGTCGAGGGCGTTCAATACCGATGCGATGGTGCTTGATTGAGCGTCCCGAACGCTGCTGTTTCGGCCATCAAGTTCGGGAAGAACAACAGATGCAGGCAGGTCCTCGGCTGCTCGAGCGACGAGCGGTGCAACGGAGTACTGGTTCAGGTTTGCAATAACGCCGGCAAGACGCACGCTTTCTTCCGAAAACGCGACCGACCTTTGTTCAACCGGCCCGGGGGCAACCGTCAGGGCTCGCATGCGCCCAAGGATTTCGTTGCCCCGGGCAAAGGCGGAGTCGATCAGTGGCTTTTGTTCTGAAATCTGCTCCTCAAGGTTCTGGAGCTCTTCTGTTTTTTGCGTCAGAACTCGAAAGACTGCGCCTTCACCCGCTGTGCCTGAGAGCTCGCCGGAGCGTTCCTGTTGGGCGAGTGCTTCGAATGCTTCCTTTGCACGTTGAACCTCGCGCCCGAGAGCCTGGCCCGAAAGGGCGATCTCATGTGCCTGCTCCAAAGCCGCCTGGTAGTCGCGGACTGTCGTATCCAGGTGCTGTTCGACAGCCGCCGATCCCGCAAGCGCGGCCGCGTTGAGCCAGCTAGACATGGCAATGATTGCAGCCGACCCGACAAGCATTGAAACCGAAAGTCCGATGAAACCCGCCGCACTGCGCATCGCTGGCATGAGCCGAAGCATGTAGCTCCAGAATACGAATATCCCCACTGACACGGCGACGGAATAGGCCACGGCCGCGAAGAAACTCATCGCACCCGTATCCTCCAGCAGAGAGGACACACCCAGGTAGGTGTAGATACCGGAAGCGATTGCCAGAACGCCGAGCGCCGCAGGTGTGAAGGTTTCCAGCCAAGCAAGATGAGCTTCAAGCTCCTTGGCAGTGCGAAGGCCCTTTGCTTCCGCAGCAGTCAATTTCGTCTGGCTCTCATTCATCGCATTTCCTCACAAGCTCGCAAGCAGCTTAGCTAGGGCTTTACCCCATAAAACCAAGCATTGCGGCGTTATTCCGGCAATGGAGCGCGAGGAAGAACCTTGAGGGCCCATGCGCCGTCGCGTTGCAGAAAACAGTCTTCAGATTGGCTTTTGATGAGCGCTTGGAAAACACCCGGAACAAGGATTATAGAGCGCCAGAAATCACCTTACCATTCAAGGTGTTAGCGTCTTTTGCGGGAAGAAATGTGAAATGGTGCTGCCGGAGAGATTTGAACTCTCGACCTCTCCCTTACCAAGGGAGTGCTCTACCCCTGAGCTACGGCAGCATCTGGCTTGTCTTTGGGACAGGCGCGGCGTCGAACTTTTTTGCTTGAAAAGCTTGAGTTGCAAGACGCAAGTGCTGGTGCCGATCAGCGGTGCCGACCGGAATGAGGGGGCTTTTGCCATAAGACCTTCGGGGACGCAAGCAGTGTTTTGGGATTTTTTTCCGCAGTCATTTGCTCCCTCTCGTCAAAGCCGGGACGATTGAAGGGTTGGTGCGGCAAAGCTGGTGCTTTCGGCCCTGTTTCGCCTGTGGATATTAAACAATCCTTCCGGTCGAGGCGCAGAGCAGATTGGCGTTTTCGGGAGAGGGGAGACGGGCCCTCGCCGAAAGGCAGGTGGAAGCAGCCTCCGGGGAATTGGGACGATTGGAAACAGGGAAGACTGAAGGCGGGACACAGCACCGTGTGCAGGCTTCTTGGCGCGATGAGGGTTATGTCTGATGGGGTGCAGCCTGGCCGCGGACACGTTTACGGCAGCGATGGGAAAACCGAATGCTGCTGAAGCTGGCAGGGTAGTCGGCAAACCATGCAGAAGACACAAGATGCCTAGGCAAGCTACGGGCAGCTTGCTAGACAAATGAATCACAGGATCATCAAACAGGCGCGCCATGGGCGAAAAAGACCAGCAGCACAAGTCCGCTGAAAGCGGCGGCGGAAAATCCGGCAAGCAGACAGGCGAAAAGGCGTCGGACAAAGCCGGGGCGAAATCCCGCGAAGACCGGCTGGCCGAAGCCCTGAGAGCCAATCTGCGCCGCCGCAAGTCTGCTGCCAAGACACGGGATGCCGACTGAGGACCAACGGCCGGATGTTCGGCAGGACTGTGTCGCCCCAAAATTGCCCGGTCGCAGCCGGTTGCGCGCCTTGCATGGGCCATAACTTGCGTGTAGACCGCACGTTTGATGTGAGTTTCTTGACGTATGCAAAGGGATGGCCGTGCGGTGAGCACGGTCCTGTTCGGGGAAAAACATGGACAGTATCAAGGTCGTTGGCGGTGCGGAACTGAATGGTGTCATTCCGATTTCCGGCGCGAAGAATGCGGCACTGCCGCTGATGATCGCATCGCTCCTGACGGATGAGACCCTGACGCTGTCGAATGTGCCGCGCCTTCGCGACGTTGCCCAGCTTATGCAGATCCTGTCCAATCACGGGGTCGATTACTCGGTGAACGGCAAGCGCAGTGGCCAGGATGACCTTGCCGGACAGACGCTGAACCTGACCGCCCGTGAAATCGTCGACACGACCGCTCCTTATGAGCTTGTTTCCAAGATGCGTGCCAGCTTCTGGGTTATCGGCCCGCTGGTTGCCCGCAGCCATGAGGCGCGGGTCTCGCTGCCTGGCGGCTGTGCGATCGGTACGCGGCCGGTAGACTTCTTCATCGACGGTCTGGCAGCGCTCGGCGCCGAGATCGAGATCGACGGCGGCTATGTCATCGTCAAGGCCCCGGGTGGGCTGAAAGGTGCTCGCGTCGAGTTTCCGAAGGTTTCCGTCGGCGCAACCCACACCATCATGATGGCGGCGACGCTGGCCAGTGGCGAGACGGAAATCGTCAATGCCGCGCGTGAGCCGGAAGTCGTCGATCTTGCCAAATGTCTGAAGGCCATGGGCGCGAAGATCGAGGGTGAAGGCACATCGACCATCCGCATCCAGGGTGTGCCGCGCCTTCATGGTGCGCATCACGCGGTTGTTCCGGACCGGATTGAAACGGGCACCTATGCCATGGCTGTTGCCATGACCGGCGGTGACGTTCTGTTGCAAGGCGCCCGTTCGGACCTTCTGGAAACGGCGCTCGAAACACTTCGCCAGACTGGCGCGGACATTACGCAGACCGCCGACGGCATCAAGGTTTACCGCAACGGCAACGGCATCCAGCCGGTAGATATCACCACCGAACCGTTCCCGGGCTTTCCGACCGACCTGCAGGCCCAGTTCATGGCCCTGATGACGAAGGCCGGCGGCACGAGCCGGATTACCGAAACCATCTTTGAAAATCGTTTCATGCACGTGCAGGAACTGGCTCGCCTTGGTGCCCAGATCCATGTGGACGGCCGCACGGCAATGATCGACGGCGTCTCGACCCTGCGCGGTGCTCCGGTCATGGCAACGGATCTGCGGGCGTCCGTCTCGCTGGTTATTGCCGGTCTGGCAGCAGAAGGCGAAACGACGGTCAGTCGTGTCTATCACCTCGACCGCGGGTTTGAGCGTCTGGAAGACAAGCTGACCCGCTGCGGCGCGAAGATCGAGCGCATCTCGGCCTGATAAAGCCATTGGATTACAGTGTAAAAACATGGGCGGCGTGGACTGCGCCGCACCCCATGTAATGCATTTTTCGCGAAATCTACTCCGCCGTTTGCCGCTTGATCACCCGGCCTCGTGACGTGAAAGAGGGGCCGGGACCGCCGCTGCCACTGGTCATGATGGCTTCTGCGATGGGGCTGAGGGCACCGCTATCCGACGACCACACGAGCAGGAAATTCGCCCCGACCCCGCCAGTGGTGTCGTTGATCGGGATCAGCACTGTTTTCGACTGCAGGGGTGCAAGGTCCACCGGCGCATCAAGCAGAGTGCGCAGCAAACTGCCATCCTCGTTGTGATAATCGACCTGCTGCAACGTTATGGTGGCCTCAGGGTCGACATTGTGGACGGCAAGTGTTGCCGCCAGAAGGTCGGACCTGTTCGGATGGGAAAAGACCCGCGAATAGGCCGGGACATATATGGTCTCACCCAGAACCTTCTCGGTAAAATCCTGTGACTGGACATCCATCGGCGTCTGGAAAAGAAGCAGGCTGCCTGCCAGCAGGCCGAGGCAGGTGGATCGTTTCAGCATTACGTGCCCATGCGTTCGTGTGATGGTAGGGTGTCGCCCTGATGGTACTGGCGTCACTTTCCAGAATGCGTGCCCTGATTGCAAGACGGAAGGCAGATGGCAGGTGATTACAAATCGACGCTTGGATAACCTGCGGGACGATATTGGAGCGACTGCATGAATGCACAGACAATCCGGTTTTTGGTCCAGCTGGCCTTTGCCTTCGCAGCACTGTTCGCTGTTGTCCTTGTTCCGGCGCCCTACGGGCCGTCTCTGGGCTTCTTCCTGCTTGTGTTCGGGCTCTGGCTGGGCCGGCGGATCTTCCGGCGGATTGCATCGCTGGACGAGGTCAAGGCGGATCTGCGCCAGCGGGTGGATGAAGGCCCTTGAGGGCTCCACGGTGCCGCAAGGCATGTTTCAGGGCATTGGAGATTGCCAAAACCGTTATTCCCCATTAGGCAACAGCCTTGGGACCGGGCAGGAAGTCGCTTATATGCGTCCTGCCAGACAACGCATGACCGGATCAGAACAAGAGCAAATGGACCAGCTGAAACTTGCCGCCCTTGACCAGGAAGACCTTCAGGTTCTTTCCGCCCATCTGCAGGACGCGGTGATCACCATCGCGGATATCCGCTATCTGCCGAAGGAGCAGAAGGCCGTGTTCGTGTTGAACCGGTTCGTGTGGGACAAGGAAGCCGACAAGCGATCGAAGGAACATGAGCGCCGCCGCACGGCGCTGGCCTTTGCGCAAGTCAGGGCCATGAAGGCGCAGAACATCAACCAGAAGGCCAAGGGTGCCGTCCTGGAACTGCTCGCCGTGACATTCGAGCCGGGCGAAGAGCCGGCCGGCACGATCCAGCTCGCCTTTGCCGGTGGTGGCAGCCTTGCGCTTGAGGTGGATTGCATCGAGGCGCAACTGTCGGACCTGGGCGCCGCATGGTCCACGCCGAACCTGCCGCAACACGACCTCAGCTGACCGCTCGCACGGAATGACAGACGGTGCACGGCACCGCACATGATGGAGAATTGCGTGGTTCTACGCCTTAACATCAACGACGCCCGCTTCGAAGACCAGTTCAAGGCTCTCCTTTCCGGCAAACGGGAAGTGTCGGAGGATGTCGACCAGATCGTCCGGGACATTCTCGAGCGTGTTCGCACCGAAGGCGACAAGGCAGTCCTCGACTATACGGCAAGGTTCGACCGGCTGCAGGCCGAGAGCATGGCCGAACTGACGGTGTCCGCCGCAGAAATTGACGCCGCGCTTGCAAAGGTGCCGCAGGAGACGCTGGACGCCCTGCAGCTTGCCCACGACCGCATTCATGCCCACCATGCCCGCCAGATGCCGAAGGACGACCGCTATACCGATCCAATCGGCGTGGAACTCGGTTCACTCTGGACCGCGGTAGAGGCTGTCGGCATTTATGTGCCCGGTGGTACCGCCAGCTACCCGAGTTCGGTTCTGATGAATGCCGTGCCGGCCAAGGTTGCTGGCGTTGAACGCATCGTCATGGTGGTGCCGAGCCCGGACGGGGTGTTGAACCCGCTGGTGCTGGCTGCCGCCAGAATTGCCGGTGTCACGGAAATCTATCGCATTGGCGGTGCACAGGCCGTTGCTGCTCTCGCCTATGGAACGCAGACCATTGCCCCGGTCGCCAAGATCGTCGGTCCGGGCAATGCCTTTGTGGCGGCTGCCAAGCGACGTGTCTTCGGCACGGTCGGCATCGACATGATCGCGGGCCCATCCGAAGTGCTGATCCTGGCCGACAGCGGCAACAATGCCGACTGGCTTGCTGCCGATCTGCTGGCACAGGCCGAACACGATACCGCTGCGCAGTCGATCCTGATCACCGACAGCGAAGATCTTGCAAACCAGGTGGAAGCTGCGGTCGAAGCGCAGTTGAAAACGTTGCCGCGTGAAGATGTTGCCCGTGCCAGCTGGCAGGATTACGGAGCAATCATCCTGGTGGACGATCTGGAGGCGGCAATGCCGCTAGCCAACCGTATTGCTCCTGAACACCTGGAACTTGCCGTTGCCGATCCGGAAGCGCTGCTGAAAAAGGTGCGCAACGCAGGCGCCGTGTTCCTGGGCCATTATACGCCTGAAGCCATTGGCGACTATGTCGGCGGGTCCAATCATGTGTTGCCGACCGCGCGGTCGGCTCGCTTTTCGTCGGGTTTGAGCGTGCTGGAATTCGTCAAACGCACCTCGATCCTGAAATGCAATGCGGATAACCTGCGTCAGCTCGGACCGGCGGCAATCGCTCTTGGTGAATCAGAGGGGTTGTCGGCGCACGCGCGCTCTGTTTCCATCAGACTGAATTTATAGCTCCCGATTTGAAGAAGAGGCTTCGACCAGATGAGCGAACCGCACCCGGATCCCGAACCGCAGCAAACCGGCGGAAAGCTGGTTGATGTGGTTTTGGACGAAGCCTCTATCGCCCGGTCCACACCGGAAGTGGAGCATGACCGTGCTGTTGCGATCTACGACCTGATTGAGGAAAACGCGTTTCAGCCCGTCGGACATCCGCCGGCGAGCTATGTTCTCAACCTGTCGGTAATCGAAAAGAAGCTGGTTTTCCGGATCAGGACCGATGACGACAGGGAAGTCGTCACTCATGTTTTGTCACTGTCTCCGCTGCGCAAGATCGTCAAGGACTACGACCTGATCTGCGAGAGCTATTACGAGGCGATCCGCCACGCGACACCGAGCCAGATCGAGGCGATCGACATGGGGCGGCGCGGGGTCCACAACGAAGGTTCTGCCATTTTGATGGAGCGGCTGGAAGGGAAGATAGAAGTCGACATGCAGACGGCACGACGGCTGTTTACCCTCGTTTACGCCTTGCACTGGAAGGGCTGACGGATATGGCCGGGCCGGGCATGCGTCCGACTGCGGTGCTTTTTGCCTGCGGAATGAACTCCGTACGCTCGCCCATGGCCGAGGCTCTGACGGCCAAACTCTTTCCCGGTCAGATTTATGTGCGTTCCGCCGGTGTCCGTTCCGGCAAGGTTGACCCGTTCGTGGACGCGGTCATGGCCGAAATAGGCGTCGACATGAGCCGGCACACGCCGAAGACATTCGAGGATCTTGACGAATCCGGGTTCGATCTTGTGGTCACTCTCGCTCCCGAGGCGCACCACAAGGCGCTCGACATGACGAGAACGGAATCGGTCGAAGTCGAATACTGGCCGACACTCGACCCCACCCTTGCCACCGGCAGCCGGGAGCAGATCCTGGGCGAATACCGGGCAGTGCGCGATCAGCTCATGATGCGCATCAAGAAGCGCCTGGACTGGGCGCCGCCGCCAAGCGGCTGAACCTGAAGGAACAAGATGAAATTCGAGATCACGTCCCCGGTCCTGACGGACCGGCTGGTACTGCGTCCTATGGAACCAGGCGATGCGGAGGCACTTCATGCCTACCAGTCTCTGCCGGAGGTTGCTCGTTTCCAGTTCTGGGAACCACGGAGCCTGGAGGAAATCCGGTCGAAACTGCCCAAATGGGCGGACATGAAGTGCCTGGATGGTGAAGGGACACTGGCCTTCGCGGTAGAGGAAAGGAAGGACGGTGGTGTCATCGGTGACGTTTCGCTGAGGGTGACGAACGTGGAGGCGCGCCAGGGCACGATCGGGTTTACTTTGAACCCTCAATATCAGGGTAGGGGCTTTGCCACGGAAGCCGGCCGCGCTCTGCTGCGCATGGGGTTCGAGGATCTCGGACTGCACCGCATCTTCGCCAGCTGCGATGCCCGCAACAACGCGTCCTGGGGGGTGATGGAACGCCTGGGCATGCGCAGGGAGGCTCATTTTCGCGAGCATGCCTTGTTCAAGGGCGGCTGGGACGAAGAGTTCTATTATGCAATTCTTGAAGATGAGTGGCGTGAACAGCAGGAAAATGCCGGGTTTTCCGGCGTAAATCCGGCAGGAAATGGTGATCGCAGGGGGTGATGCATAGGTTCTGGCAGTTTCTTTGCATAGCGGTGGAAAGAAAGGTTCACTTTCTGCCGCTAATCCGTTAGTTTCCCCGGCACCCGCGGGCAGGGCCCGCTTTATTCAGGATATCAAATGGCCAAAGAAGAAGCTCTGGAGTTTCCGGGCGTCGTAACAGAACTGTTGCCGAACGCGACGTTCCGCGTAAAACTGGAAAATGATCACGAAATTATTGCCCACACGGCAGGGCGTATGCGCAAGAACCGTATCCGCGTACTGGCGGGCGACAAGGTTCTTGTCGAAATGACCCCGTATGATCTTACCAAGGGGCGGATCACCTACCGCTTCAAGTAAGCGGATCCTTCAAGGTGACCCCGGCTGCAAGGCTCGCTCTTAGATGACCAATGCCCCTCAGTTGATCCTGGCCTCCGCTTCGCCGCGCCGCCTCGCGCTGCTGCAGCAGATCGGACTGGAGCCGGATCACCTCCTGCCGGCCGATATCGACGAAACGCCGAAGAAGCATGAAACACCGCGCAGTCTTGCGCTGCGCCTGGCGCGTGCAAAGGCTGAAGCCGTTCGTCAGATGGCCGATGCGTCCGAAGCGATGCAGGACAGTGTGGTGCTGGCTGCCGATACCGTGGTTGCGGTCGGCCGCCGGGCCTTGCCCAAGGCGGAGCTGACCGATCAGGCGCTCATGTGCCTGTCTCTCCTGTCGGGCCGTGGCCACCGGGTGTTCACCGGGGTGGCCGTTGCAGAGGCAAACGGCAAGGTCCGTTCCAAGCTTGTCGAAACCCGCGTGCGGTTCAAACGCCTGACGCGCAAGGACATGGACGACTATATTTCCTCCGGCGAGTGGCGTGGCAAGGCAGGCGGATATGCCATTCAGGGGCTCGCGGGAAGTTTTGTCGTCAAACTGGTCGGGTCCTACCCGGCGGTGGTCGGACTGCCCCTGGTGGAAACCGCGAACCTGCTGAGTTCGGCCGGCTACCCTGTTCATCAGGGCTGGGCGACAGCGGCGGCCTGAGGCTGTCGAGATCGTGTTCGGCAAGCCGATGAACCATCACCGGCTGCCTTTTCAGCAGTTGGCGCGAAGCTGAAATCCGGAGAGTGAAATGGCCGAAAGCCAGAAACCCGAACGGCGCATGCGCCCCTGTCCGATCTGCTCGAAATTGTCGACGCCGGACGATTATCCGTTCTGCTCGGATCGCTGCGCCAAGATCGATCTGAACCGCTGGTTCTCCGAGGGGTACACCATACCCGTGGTGGAGACCGACGATATCGACGAGAGCAATTTCCCGGACGAAGACCGCTCCTGACAGGCCTTGGCGCGTCATGTGATCCACCGGTTCGTTTGCCGGCGAAGCAGGCGCGAAGGCCTTGCCGGTATTCCAGGCAGAATTCGGAGCTTCAGTGCTCCTTTCCTGAAAATCTTCTCAAAAGTCCCTGAAAACCGCCGGCCACCGGAGTTTTCGGGAAGGCTTGCCATTTGCCTGTTCAGCCGGCTGTCACGGAACTTGGCTCGGCAGAGTTGGCGGGATTGAGCTATTTTTAGGCAGCGCTGCAAAAATATTTATCCAGCAAAATTTTTTTCAGTTTCGTGCCGCCAAACACTTGCAGCTGTCATAAAACTGCACCAAGATCTTTTTATACCGGCGATCCTGACGCCCTGAATTCCGGTTTTGTCCGGTAGGGTTGATGCCTTTTGTTGAGGGGCGTACGGGGTTTTTAAGAACACCGGGAAGCCGGCGTCAGGCGTCTCGTTCCTGATACGGCATAACCAACCTATCCAAGGGCGAGGGTCCGATGAAAAAACGTTTTCTGAGCGCCGCAGTGCTGTCCGTGACCACGGCACTGTCGACGGCAGCCTATGCCGATTATTCGCTGACGATCTTGCATACCAACGACTTCCACAGCCGCATCGAGCCGATCAACAAGTACGATTCGACCTGCGGTGAAGAGGACAATGCGGAAGGCAAATGCTTCGGTGGCACGGCGCGCCTCGACACGATCATCAAGGATCGCCGCGCGGCCAGCAACAACACGATCCTCGTCGACGGTGGTGACCAGTTCCAGGGCACGCTGTTCTATACCTATTACAAGGGCAAGGCTGCCGCCGAGTTCATGAACAAGCTCGGCTACGACGGTATGACCGTCGGCAACCATGAATTTGATGATGGACCTGAAGTCCTGCGCGGGTTCATGGATGCGGTCGAGTTTCCGGTCCTGATGTCCAACGCGGATGTCTCGAAGGAGCCTCAGCTTGCCGATGTGCTGAAGCCTTCGATCGTTATCGAACGCGGCGGTGAGAAGATCGGCCTGATCGGCCTGACGCCGGAAGATACAGATGAACTGGCCAGCCCCGGCGCGAATATTTCCTTCACCGATCCGGTTGCGGCCGTAACCCGCGAAGCGGAAAAACTTGCTGCCGAAGGCGTCAACAAGATCATCGTCCTCAGCCACTCCGGCTATAACGTCGACAAGGAAGTTGCTGCCAAGGCACCGGGCATCGACGTGATTGTCGGCGGCCACTCCAACACTTACCTGTCCAACACGTCGGACGATGCCGAAGGCCCGTATCCGACCATGATCGACGGTCCGGACGGAACGCCGACCGCTGTCGTTCAGGCCTACGCCTATGGCAAGTTCCTGGGCGAGCTGAACGTGACCTTTGACGACAATGGCGTCATCACGGAAGCTGCCGGCGAGCCGATCATCATCGACAACACCATCGTCGAAAATCCGGAACTTGTTTCCCGCATCAAGGAACTCGCCGAACCGCTCGACGAAATCCGCAAGGAAGTCGTTGCCCAGGCCGATGCTCCCATCGGCGCCGACCGGGAAGTCTGCCGGGCCCAGGCTTGCGAAATGGGGATCCTGGTCGCGGATGCCATGCTTGATCGCGTCAAGGGCCAGGGTGTCCAGATTGCCATCCAGAACGGCGGTGGTCTGCGTGCCTCCATCGACGCCGGTGAGATCACCAAGGGCGAAGTCCTGACAGTGCTGCCGTTCCAGAACACGCTGTCCACTTTCGAACTCAAGGGGTCCGACGTGATCGCGGCTCTTGAAAACGGCGTCAGCCAGGTGGAAGAGGGGGCAGGCCGTTTCCCGCAAGTCGCCGGTCTTAAGTATTCCTTCGACAAGACCAAGCCCGCCGGTGAGCGGATCTCCGATGTCATGGTGATGGAAGGCGACAGCTACGTTCCGCTGGATCCGGAAAAGGTCTACGGCGTGGTGTCCAACAACTACATGCGCGGTGGCGGCGACGGCTACAAGATCTTCGCAACCAACGGCATGAACGCCTATGACTTCGGCCCGGACCTGGCCGATGTGGTTTCCGAGTATCTTGCCGGCAAGAACGGTTACTCGGCCTACACGGACGACCGGATCACCGTGAAATAAGATCTTCAGGATCGTTGATGACTGTCAGAAGCGCGCCATCCGTGGCGCGCTTCTTTCGTTTGCATGTCGGTATTTGGAGGAGGTCGGGTGCGTACCGCAGCATAGAGGGGATGACTTGACTGTGGATCAGAGGGCCTCCGACCACGTGCCTTGTTGGGACAGAAGCCCAGATATAAGTGACACAGAACGAAACGATTTTACTCAGCCACGGGAAAGATATTGTTTTTCAGAAGGTTAGTGGGTCTGAAAGTTTTCAACAGGTGAGGTGAGGCCGTTCGGCAAAAAACTTTGCCGGGGTGCTGGACAAGGTTTCAGGGAGCCTCTATAAGGACCGGGCTTTCAGCGAACGGGGCTCGCCCCGGACCACTTGCAAGGCACGCCCAGATAGCTCAGTTGGTAGAGCAGCGGATTGAAAATCCGCGTGTCGCTGGTTCGATTCCGGCTCTGGGCACCACTCTCCCTCTATAGTTTGCCAAGTTTTTCAAGACGTTGCATCGCTTCGGCTTGCGATCTGCAATCACGCGAGTATCGTTTCGCCCGTGATTGCCCGCAGGACTTCGCGCGCCACGATACGGGCGACAGGCGTCAAAACCTGACCTTTTCGGGTCAGGAAGGAGTAGGTCTCAACCGACAAGGTGAGATCGCTTTCAAGGGCTGTGATCGTGCCCGGGCTTCCGTCTGCATTTTCAGCAAAACTTGAGGCAACCGATTGAGCGACAGCGGCAATCGCGTTGGTACGCTGAACAGTCGCGACCGTGAACAGGAACGAAGACGTCGTCAGCACCTTGGTGGGCAGACCAAGCCCCTTGTCGCGCAATGCCTGTTCCGTCGTGGTGCGGATCGGGGCGCCAACAGGCGGAAGCACCCAGTCAAAACCCAGGAGGGCTTCTGCAGGCACAGGGGCTGCGAGGCGGGTCAGCGGATGATCCGTCCGGGCGACCAAGCAGGCAGGTTCGCGCAGGAGAGGGCGTTCCTCGAACAGGTCCGGATCTTCATCCACCGGCACGCGGCTGAGGGAAAAGTCGAGCCGCCCGTCCTCCAGCATCGGTGCCAGATCGAGACTGGGACCGACTTCCACCGAAATGGAAATATCCGGGTAGCTGAGGCGCACGTGACGTATTGCGGGCAGGACATATTCGATTGCAGGGCCTGTCACAGACCCGATGCTGACGTGTCCGCTCTGGCCGGACTTGTGCTGTTCGATATCGCGCCCCGCATCGGCAAACTCCTGCAGGATGCGCACACAGCGTTCGGCCAGTTTGTTGCCGATCTCGGTCAACTCGATTCCGCGGCCCGATCGCACGTAAATGTCGGCTTCTGCCACGCGCTCAACCTCGGAAATCAGACGCGAAGCGGCCGGTTGCGACATGCCAAGAGCGCTTGCGGCGTCGGTGAGGCGAGTGTGTTTTGCAAGCTCCGCGAGCAATCGCAAGTGGGAGATTTTCATTCCCCGCCGCAGCAAGTCCAAGCTCATGGCCGATTTCCGTTATTTCATATCAATTAAGGTATGTAATGATAATGAATAATAATTTGACCGTCATGTTACTTTTCCATTTTGTACTCCCCGGCATCAACCCGTGAATGCCTGTGACTGAATTGGGCCGGCTGGGATCCGGTCCGGGAGGACGATATGAAATTTGTTTCCAAGGCGCTTGTCGCGGTAGCGGCAGCAGCAACCCTTATGTCCGGCGTGGCGCTGACCGGCGCGGCAATGGCCCAGGACAAAGGCTCCATCGGCATCGCCATGCCGACGAAATCTTCGGCACGCTGGATCTCCGACGGCAATTCCATGGTCGAGCAGTTCACCGAAGCCGGCTATGAAGCAGACCTGCAGTACGCAGAAGACGATATTCCGAACCAGCTCGCCCAGATCGAAAACATGATCACCAAGGGTGTGGACGTTCTGGTGATCGCCGCCATCGACGGCACCACGCTTTCCAACGCTCTTGAAAATGCGGCAGCATCCGGCATCAAGGTCATCGCCTACGACCGCCTGATCCGTGACAGCGGCGACGTCGACTATTACGCGACTTTCGACAACTTCAAGGTCGGCGTGCAGCAGGCAACGTCTCTCGTGAACGGCCTGAAAGAGCGGTTCGGCGACGGCCCCTACAATGTCGAACTCTTTGGCGGTTCTCCGGACGATAACAACGCCTATTTCTTCTACGACGGTGCGATGTCCGTTCTGCAGCCGCTGATCGACGATGGCACGATCGTCATCCAGTCCGGCCAGATGGGGATGGATACCGTCGGCACGCTGCGTTGGGACGGTGCAGTTGCACAGTCTCGCATGGATAACCTGTTGTCCGCTCACTACACCGACAAGCAGCTGCACGGCGCTCTCAGCCCGTATGACGGCCTGTCCATCGGCATCCTGTCTTCTCTCAAGGGTGTCGGCTACGGTTCCGGCGATCTGAAGATGCCGATCGTCACCGGTCAGGACGCCGAAGTCCCGTCCGTGAAGTCGATCCTGGCCGGCGAGCAGTACTCGACCGTTTTCAAGGATACCCGTGAACTTGCCCGTGTCACTGTCGGCATGGTTGATGCCCTGCTGGGTGGCGGCGAGCCGGAAATCAACGACACCACCACCTACGACAACGGTGTGAAGGTTGTTCCGTCCTACCTGCTGGAGCCGGTTTCCGTCGACGCCAGCAACTGGGAAGAGATCCTGATCGGCAGCGGTTACTACACTGCAGACCAGGTCAAATAAGAACGACAACACCCCGGAGCATCCTGCGTTCAACTGAGCGCTCACCACCGGATGCTCCGGCACTTTGGACGTGATCAGCTTCAGGAGGATCGATCCCATCCGATTGATCTTCCGCTGGTCCGGCAGCACTTACCACCCATCGACACGGCAATTCCGCTCTTCCTCGCAGTCCTGGAAGAGCGGAATGGACCCGGACCCTGATTGTCCGGCTCGGTGGGCGGGTCTTTCCTCGGAATTCGGAGAACGGGGTCGATGGCACTCCTTTCCATGCAGAACATCAGCAAGACCTTTCCCGGCGTGAAGGCGCTGGACCGGGTCAACCTGGATGTCCAGAAGGGCGAAATTCACGCCGTCGTCGGCGAGAATGGCGCAGGCAAATCCACACTGATGAAGGTTCTGTCCGGCGTCTATCCGCACGGTCAATATGACGGCGAGATTATTTTTGAAGGCGAACCGGCCCGGTTCTCCGGCATATCGGACAGTGAAAAGCAGGGCATCATCATCATTCACCAGGAACTTGCCCTGGTGCCGCAGCTTTCGATTGCCGAAAACATCTTCCTGGGCAACGAATGCGCCAGCAAGGGCGTGATCGACTGGCGGAAAACCAACCAGCGGACAGAAGAACTGCTCGCCAAGGTCGGTCTTTCGGAGCCCCCGACGACCAAGGTCGACTCCATCGGCGTCGGCAAGCAGCAGCTCGTCGAAATTGCAAAGGCTTTGTCGAAGGACGTCAAGCTGTTGATCCTGGACGAGCCGACCGCGGCACTGCAGGAAAACGACAGCCGCAAGCTGCTTGATCTCATGCTGGAACTCAAGGCGCAGGGCGTCACCAGCATCATCATCTCGCACAAGCTCAACGAAGTCCGATATGTCGCGGACAGCGTTACGGTGATCCGTGACGGCATGACCGTGTCGAACCTCGACGCCAAGGCAGGCTTGAGCGAGGACGATATCGTTCGCGACATGGTCGGTCGGGACATGACGCACCGGTTCCCGGAGCACAGCCGAACCCCGGGCGATGTCCTGATGGAAGTCACGGACTGGTCCGTCTGGCATCCCGAGCATTCCGAACGGCGCGTGATCAAGAACGCTTCCTTCAATGTCCGGGCAGGCGAGGTCGTCGGCATTGCCGGACTGATGGGATCGGGTCGGACCGAACTGGCCATGTCCATCTTCGGCCGGTCCTATGGCCGTAACATCAGCGGATCGGTGAAGCTCAAGGGCCAGCCGATTGATGTCAGCACCGTGGATCGGGCAATTGCAGCCGGCATCTCCTACGTCACCGAAGACCGCAAGGCCCTCGGACTGGTTCTGGACGAGACGATCCGGTTCAACACGACGCTCGCCAACCTGAACGGCGTTTCCTCCGGGCCCATCCTCAAGCGCAACGAGGAAACCCGCGTTGCCGAGAGATACCGGGAAGCGCTGGCGATCCGCACGCCGTCGGTGTTCCAGAAAACGGTCAACCTTTCCGGAGGCAATCAGCAGAAGGTGGTGCTGGCCAAATGGCTGTTCACCGCGCCGGAAGTGCTGATCCTGGACGAGCCGACCCGCGGCATCGACGTCGGCGCCAAATACGAAATCTACACCATCATCAACGACCTCGCCGCGCAGGGCAAAGGCGTGGTCATGATCTCGTCGGAAATGCCGGAACTGCTCGGCATGTGCGACCGGGTCTACGTCATGAACGAAGGGGCTCTCGTCGGTGAACTTGCCGCCGGCGATGCGAGCCAGGAGCGCATCATGTCGCTCATTGTCAACGAGTGAGAGAAAAACCCATGGAACTGGCTGATAGCGACACCAATGCGACGCCGGTCGTGAAGACCAAGGGCATCGGCGAGTATATCTCCTCGCATTTGCGGCAATACGGACTGCTGTTCGCGCTGATTGCGGTGATGGCCTTCTTCGAGGTGGTTACCGACGGCACGCTGCTGCGTGCGGTGAACATCACCAACCTGCTGCTGCAGAACTCCTACATCATCATCATGGCGCTCGGCATGCTGATCGTTATCGTCTCGGGCAACATCGACCTGTCGGTCGGTTCGGTGATGGGCTTCATCGGGGCGCTCGCCGCGGTCATGATCGTCAACTACGGCCAATCGCCGTACATCACGATGATCGTCTGCCTGGCCATCGGCGGACTGATCGGCGCTGCCCAGGGGTATTGGGTCGCCTATTGGAAGATACCGTCGTTCATCGTGACGCTGGCAGGCATGCTCGTCTTCCGCGGCCTGTCGCTCTGGCTTCTCGAAGGTCAGTCGGTGGGGCCGTTCCCGAAGGAATTCCAGATCATTGCCACCGGTTTCGTACCGGACATGTTCCCGGCCGGCATGGGGGAAGCACTGGCGGATCTCTTCGGAGCTCGCAAGGTCAATGTTCTTGCGCTCGCAACCGGTGTTGTGGCCGCAGCCCTTGTGGTCTGGATCGGCATGCGCCAGCGGGCACAGAACAAGGCCTACGGCATCGAGGATGAGCCGACGAGCTTCTTTGTCGCCCGCAACGTGATCATTGCTGCCGCACTGGTGTTCGTGATGTTCAAGCTGTCCCTGTTCCGCGGCCTGCCGAATGTGCTCATCACCATGGGCGTCCTTACGATCATCTATGCCTTCATCACCGAAACGACGACGGTCGGCCGTCGGATCTACGCACTCGGCGGCAACCAGAAGGCTGCCAAACTGTCCGGTATCAAGACCGAACGACTGACCTTCCTGGCTTTCACCAACATGGGCGTTCTGGCTGCTGCCGCGGGTCTCGTATTCGCTGCACGTCTCAACACCGCAACGCCCAAGGCCGGCTTCGCATTGGAACTGGACGTGATTGCGGCCGTCTTCATCGGCGGGGCGTCCATGTCCGGCGGGGTCGGCACCATCATTGGCGCGGTTGTCGGGGCTTTCCTCATGGGCGTGCTCAACAACGGCATGTCGATCATGGGCATCGGTATCGACTACCAGCAGATGATCAAGGGCCTCGTGCTGCTCGCAGCCGTAATTTTCGACGTCTACAACAAGAACAAACAGGGGTAACGCTATGCTGATTTCCCAGATCCTGGATGATGCCGGCAAACGTGCCGTGGTCGTCCGCAACGGCAGCGAAGCTTCTGTCCTGAAGGGAGTTGCCTCCACCTACGAGCTGGTTCAGGAAGCCATCGCAAAAGGCCAGAGCCTGACCGAATGCATCCGAGGACATGAACTTGGTGCGGCGGTCGACCTGGAACAGCTGGCCTCCGAAGGCCGGTTGCTGCTGCCGATCGATCACCCGGACGCAGCCCATATGCATCTGACCGGCACAGGGCTGACGCACCTGGGGTCCGCGGCAACTCGTGACGCCATGCACGCCAAGGCGAAGAACGACGATGCCAACGTCACGGACAGCATGAAGATGTTCCAGCTCGGCCTTGAAGGCGGTCGGCCGCAGCCGGGTCATGTCGGCGTCCAGCCGGAATGGTTCTACAAGGGCAACGGTTCCTGCGCGGTGGCGCCGGGCGGTGATCTTGTCAGTCCCGGTTTCTGCGAGGATGGCGGCGAGGAACCGGAGATTGCCGGGGTATATGTTATTGCCGAGGACGGAACGCCGTTCCGTGTCGGCTTCGCGCTCGCCAACGAGTTCTCCGATCACGTGATGGAGCGCCAGAACTATCTGTACCTGGCACATTCCAAGCTGCGTCCGGCCTCCTTCGGGCCGGAGCTGATGGTCGGTTCGCTTCCGGAGAAGGTTGAAGGTACCAGCCGGATCTACCGTGACGGCGCAGTGCTTTGGGAAAAGCCATTCCTGTCGGGCGAAGGCAACATGTCCCACACGCTGGCGAACCTGGAACACCATCATTTCAAGTATGACGTTTTCCGCCAGCCGGGCGATCTGCACGTACACATGTTCGGCACGGCAACGCTTTCCTTCGCCGATGGCATTGGCTGCCGGGAAGGGGACGAGGTCGAGATTTCCGCGCCGGGGTTCGGCGTTCCCCTGAAAAACCGCTTGGCTTTCAAGGCTGCGGAAGCCGGGGCGGCTCAAGTGAAGGTTCTTTAGATCATGGCATTCAAACCGGCGAAATGGCCGCGCAAACTGCGGTCGACCGAATGGTTCGGCGGCACCAGCCGTGACCACATCTATCACCGCAGCTGGATGAAGAACCAGGGTCTGCCGGACGACCTCTTCGATGGTCGCCCGGTTATTGGCATCTGCAACACCTGGTCTCAACTCACGCCCTGCAACGCGCATCTGCGCGATCTGGCGGAGCGCGTCAAACACGGGATCTACGAGGCCGGCGGCTTTCCGGTGGAGTTCCCCGTGTTCTCGACCGGCGAGAGCACGCTGCGTCCGACCGCGATGATGTTTCGCAACCTTGCCAGCATGGATGTGGAAGAGGCGATCCGCGGAGCACCACTGGATGGTGTCGTCTTGCTGGTTGGCTGCGACAAGACCACGCCTTCTTTGCTGATGGGCGCAGCCTCCGTCGATATTCCGGCAATTGTCGTCACCGGCGGCCCAATGCTGAACGGCTGGTTCCAGGGCGAACGGGTCGGATCCGGCACGCACCTCTGGAAATTCTCCGAGGCGGTGAAGGCTGGGGAAATGACCCAGGAGGAGTTTCTGGAGGCCGAGGCCGCCATGAGCCGGTCCCCAGGCAGCTGCAACACTATGGGCACGGCATCCACCATGGCCTCTATGGCCGAGGCGCTCGGCATGGCGCTGTCCGGCAATGCCGCCATCCCGGCTGTCGACAGCCGCCGCCGGGTGATGGCGCATCTCTCCGGCCGGCGGATCGTGCAGATGGTGAAGGACGATCTGAAACCGTCCGATATCCTGACCCGGGAAGCCTTCGAGAACGCCATCCGCACCAATGGCGCCATTGGCGGATCGACGAATGCTGTCATCCACCTGCTGGCCATCGCCGGCCGTGTCGGCATAGACCTCTCGCTTGATGATTGGGACAAGGCAGGTCGGGACATTCCGACCATCGTCAACCTGATGCCCTCCGGCAAATACCTGATGGAAGAGTTCTTCTATGCAGGTGGTCTGCCGGTGGTGATCAAGCGCCTCGGCGAGGCGGGCATGCTCAACAAGGATGCCATCACCGTTTCCGGCGAGACCATGTGGGACCAGGTCAAGGACGTGAAGAACTGGAACGAGGATGTCATCCTGCCGGCGGATAAGGCGCTGACCAGCCAGGGTGGTATCGCGATTCTGAAGGGCAACCTTGCACCCAATGGCGCTGTCCTGAAACCGTCTGCCGCGTCGCCGCATCTGATGCAGCACAAGGGCAGGGCAGTGGTCTTTGAGGATATCGATGACTACAAGGCCAAGATCAACGACGACACCCTCGACATCGACGAAACCTGCGTCATGGTGCTGAAAAACTGCGGCCCCAAGGGGTATCCGGGCATGTCGGAAGTCGGCAACATGGGCTTGCCGCCCAAGGTGCTGAAGAAAGGCATTACCGACATGGTCCGCATTTCGGATGCGCGCATGTCCGGCACGGCTTATGGCACCGTTGTCCTGCATACCTCTCCGGAGGCGGCTGCCGGTGGACCGCTGGCTGTGGTGAAAGACGGCGACATGATCGAACTGGATGTTGCGAACCGGACAATCCATCTCGACATTTCCGAACAGGAATTGTCCGCACGGCTTGCAGCATGGAAGCCGTCGCACCATGTTCCGGACAGCGGCTACGCCCGTCTGTTCCATGACCACGTCCAGGGTGCCGACACCGGCGCCGATTTCGACTTCCTGAAAGGCTGTCGCGGTTCCGCAGTGCCGAAGGATTCACATTGATGGCAGAAAAACTGGCGCTGGTGGGCATCGGCAAGATTGCCCGCGATCAGCACATTCCGGCAATTGCCGGTAATCCGGACTGGCAGCTGGAGGCGGCGGTCAGCCGTCACGCCGGCGTTGACGGGATCGATCACTTCCAGACGATCGACGAGCTTCTGGAAAAGCGGCCGGATATCACCACGGTCTCGCTCGCCATTCCGCCGCAACCTCGGTTCGAGTATGCGGCCAAGGCCTTGAAGGCCGGCAAGCATGTGATGCTGGAAAAGCCGCCGGGTCAGAGCCTGGCCGAATGCTATGCGCTGGAGGCACTTGCAAGGGAACACGGGGTGACGTTGTTCGCCACCTGGCACTCCCGCTACGCCGACAGCGTGCCGGCGCTGAAGGCATTCCTTGCCGAACGCACGTTGAAACGGCTCAAGATCACCTGGAAGGAAGATGTTCGCCGTTGGCATCCCGGCCAGGAATGGATCTGGGAGCCGGGTGGCATGGGGGTCTTCGATCCAGGCATCAATGCGCTCTCGATCCTGACCGAAGTTCTTCCCTATCCGGTTCACCTCACCGGTGCGACGCTGGAGTTTCCGGAGAACCGGGCAACGCCGATTGCCGCCGGGCTGACCTTCGCAGATCCGGTTGGTGCGGAAATGTCCGCCGATTTCGACTGGCGTCAGGAAGGACCCCAGACATGGGACATCGACGTTGAAACCGACCGGGGCGCCGCAAAGCTGTCACTTGGCGGTGAGAAGCTGGAAATCGACGGTGAGCCCGTTATACAGGGGGCGAACCATGAATATGCCAACCTCTACGTCCGTATGGCGGATCTGGTGAAATCGGGCACGAGCGACGTCGATCTCTCGCCGTTGATCCATGTGTGCGACGCCTTTTCTCTTGGGCGGCGCGTCATCACTGATCCGTTCGAATTCTGATCCATCTTCAAAACCAGAAGGTTTGACATGACTTTTATGCCTCACGGAAAGCAGCTTGTTGCAGGGCAATGGGTTGCTGGCGATGCAACATTCACCTCCGAACCGGCGCATGGCGCGTCTCACGCTTTTTCCGTCGGTACCGCCGACCAGGTGGACGCGGCCTGCCGCGCAGCGGAAGAAGCCTTCTGGAGCTATGGTTATTCCAGCAGTGAAGAGCGGGCGAAATTCCTCAATGCCATTGCAGACGAGATTGAAGCCCGTGCGGACGCCATCACCGAGATCGGCACTTCCGAAACCGGTTTGCCGGAAGCGCGTCTTCAGGGCGAGCGTGGTCGCACCACCGGCCAGTTGCGCCTGTTTGCCTCGCATATTCTGAAAGGCGATTATCTCGACAAGCGTCATGACGAAGCTCTGCCGGACCGTCAGCCTCTGCCGCGCCCGGACCTGAAGCTGGTCCAGCGCCCGATCGGACCGGTCGCGGTCTTTGGTGCTTCCAACTTCCCGCTGGCATTCTCGACCGCCGGCGGAGATACGGCATCGGCTCTGGCTGCCGGCTGCCCCGTGGTCGTCCGTGGCCACCCGGCCCATCCGGGCACCGGTGAGATCGTCGCCGAGGCGATCGCCGCAGCCATCAAGTCCTGCGGCCTGCATCCGGGTGTCTTCTCCTTCATCCAGGGCAATGGTTTCGAGGTTGGCCAGGCGCTTGTTCAGCACCCGCTGATCACCGCCGTCGGTTTCACTGGCTCCCTGCGTGGCGGCCGTGCCCTGTTCGACATGTGCGCACAGCGCCCGGTGCCGATCCCGTTCTTTGGTGAACTTGGTTCGGTCAACCCGATGTTCCTGCTTCCCGAGGCGCTCTCCGCTCGCGGCGAGGCAATTGCAAAGGGCTGGGCCGGATCGCTGACAATGGGTGCTGGCCAGTTCTGCACCAACCCGGGCGTTATCCTGGTGCTCGAAGGTCCGGATGCGGACGCCTTCGTTGCGACAGCAACAGAAGCCCTCGGCGGCATTGGCAAGCAGACCATGCTGACAGACGGAATTGCGGCCGCCTACCGGTCCGGTTCCAAGCGGGTTGCCGCTTCCAGCGGTGTCCGCGAACTGATCGGCACGTCCTGCGAGACCCGTGAAGCCGCGCCTTACGTCTTCGAGACCACTGGCGACAACTGGCTGGCCAACGAGGAACTGGGCGAGGAAGTCTTCGGCCCGCTCGGCATCGTGGTCCGCGTGAAGGATGAAGCACAGCTTCTGGAAATCGCCAAGAGCCTGGAAGGCCAGCTCACCTGCACGTTGCAGATGGATGCCGGCGACAAGGACCTTGCCCGCAAGCTGATGCCGGTGCTGGAGCGCAAGGCAGGCCGCGTGCTTGCCAACGGCTTCCCGACCGGTGTGGAAGTTGCCGACAGCATGGTTCACGGTGGGCCTTACCCGGCATCGACCAACTTCGGCGCCACCTCCGTCGGCACGATGGCTATCCGGCGCTTCCTGCGCCCGGTCTGCTACCAGAACCTGCCGGACGACCTGCTGCCGGCCAGCTGAGCCGGGTGGGCGATCAAATGACGACCTCATCCTGAGGAGGACCTTCAGGTCCGTCTCGAAGGATGGGCACCTTGCTCTGAACAAGTGGCCCATCCTTCGAGACGCGCACAAGTGCGCTCCTCAGGATGAGGCGTTTTTTCAAGTTTGAAGCCTCAGATATTCAGTTCGATCTTCCGGCCGGCCAGGATGACGGCGACCATGGCGTCATGAGCGGCCTTCGCGTCTCCGGCCTTGATGGCCGTGACGATGGCGCGGTGACGCTCGACGAACTCGTAGGTTTCCTGGTCGTTGCGCTCGTTGGCCTCGGCAATGAAGAGGGAGTAGAGCGCGGCCTGAACAAGATCTCCAAGCGATTGCAGGAAGCGATTGCCGGAGAGCTTCAGAATCATCTTGTGAAACTCCAGATCGGCCACGGCCACGGCAGCCCTGTCCTTGCCGCTGGCAAGGTTGTCGCAGAGTTTGGACAGGGTCACGCATTCCGCATCGGTTGCGCGCTTGGCGGCGCTGCCTGCCGCCGCCGGTTCGAAGATCAGGCGGATCTCGAACAGGTCTTCCAGAAACGGACGCTGGTTGTTGAGCGCAGCGTGCCAGCGCAGGACGTCCGGATCGAACATGTTCCATTCGGATGCGGGCCGGACATGGGTTCCAACCTTGGCTTTCGACTGGATCAGGCCTTTTGCGATCAGCGTCTTCTTCGCTTCCCGCACCACCGTGCGCGAGACGTCGAACATTTCCGAAATGTCCGGGTCCAGGGGGATCATCGTTTCCGGCGGATACTCACCTGCAACGATGGCTCTTCCCAGTTGCTCGACAACCTGATCGGTATGGTTTCCGATCTGGCTTCCCAACCCGCCGGTGGCGACGAAGGTCATGATTGCGCGGCGAACTCTGTCGCTGGTTTTCTGCGCAGTGTCGTTGCCCAAGTGAGTCCCTTCTGAAGCAAGATGAAGCCGAAGAGCAAACCGCCGATCACGATCTTTGTCCACCAGCTCGAAAGCGTTCCGTCGAACACGATAAAGGTTTGTATCAACCCCATGATCAAAATGCCAAAGAATGTGCCTGCGACAAAACCAGTGCCGCCGGTAAGCAATGTGCCGCCGATCACCACCGCCGCGATGGCGTCGAGTTCGACCCCGACCGTTGCCAGTGAATAGCCGGCGGACGTGTAGAGAGAGAAGATGATCCCGGCTAGTCCGGCAAGGCCGCCTGACGTGGCGTAGATTCCGATGGTGGTTCTTGCCAGGGGCACGCCCATCAGCCGGGCTGTCGACAGCCCGCCGCCAAGTGCATAGACATTCTGGCCGAAGCGGGTGCGGTGAGCGACGATGATCCCGACGAGGAAGGTCAGCAGCATGATCATGCCGGTGAGCCGGAAACGTCCACCGCCCGGAGCCTTCCAGTAAAGCGACTGCAGTGTGTCGTAGAACTCATGGGTGATCGGCACGCTGTCGGTCGACAGCACATAGGCCGCGCCGCGGGCCAGGAACATGCCTGCCAGCGTGACGATGAAGGGCGGCATCTCCAGATAGTGGATCATCGCCCCCATCGCCGCGCCGAAGGAAATGGTGATCGCCAGTACCAGGACAAAGGCGACCAGCGGATGGATCGAGGTATCCCTCAGGATCACAGCCAGAAAGACGCCGGTAAAGGCGATCACCGAGCCGACCGAAAGATCGATACCCCCCGAAAGGATCACGAAGGTCATGCCGACGGCGGCTATTCCAAGAAAGGCGTTGTCTGTCAGAAGGTTCGCGACGACCCGTGTCGACAGCATCGCCGGGTATTGCGACGCGCACAGCGTGTAGGCCAGCACGAAAGTCGCGATGGTGATCAGAAGCGGCAGATGAGTGGAGCGGATCATTGCGGGCTTTCTTTCGCTTCCTTGATGGGGTCGGACGGCTGGGGCTCCGCGGAAGCCCGCAAGATGTAAAGCGCGTGTTTCACGGTCGGAGACTGGATGACCAGGATCGCGATGATGATAAGTGCCTTGATGACCAGGTTGAATTCAGGCGGCATGCCGGACAGCAGGATCACCGAATTGACCGACTGGATGATCAGGGCTCCGAGCAGTGACGCCATGATCGAAAAACGCCCGCCAAGCAGCGAGTTGCCACCAATGACCACCGCAAGGATGGCATCAAGTTCCAGCCAGAGACCGGCATTGTTGGCGTCTGCCCCCTTGATGTCCGCCGCGACGATGACACCGGCCAGGGCCGCGCAGACACCGGAAATCAGATAGACCGAGATGATCAGCACACGGCTGTTGATGCCCGCAAGGCGCGAAGAGCTCTCGTTGATGCCGATTGCCTCGATCAGCATGCCAAGCGCGGTCTTGCGGACGACTGCCGCAACCGCGAGCCCAAGCCCGATCCAGATCAGGATCGGGGTCGGAATGCCCAGGATCGTGCCGGCGCCCAGGTGGATGAGGCCGGGATCCAGGAAGGTCAGGATCGTTCCCTCCGTCACCAACTGGGCAATGCCCCGGCCGGCCACCATCAGCACAAGCGTTGCGACGATCGGCTGAATGCGCAGGACAGCAACCAGCACGCCGTTCCACAGGCCGCAGATCGCACCGACGGCAAGCGCACCGGTAAGGGCGACGTGCCAGCCATGTCCATCCACGGCAAGGGAAGCGGCAACCGCACCGGCAATTGCCATGACAGCACCAACCGACAGATCGATGCCTCTGGTCGCGATGACCAGTGTCATGCCGATACACAGAAGGGCGGTTGGCGCGGCACGATTGAGCACGTCAATCAGATTGCCGAAGAGGCGCCCGTTCTGGAATTCTATCCGGAAGAAATCCGGGAATACCATGAAGTTCAGCATCAGAACGGCAGCCAGGATGATCAGCTGCGGGGTGATCCGACGGAGGGTGTTGTGAACATGTGCGGTCATCAAACGGCCTCCGCCATGGGTTCGTCGGCAATGGCCGCGACAATGTTGGAAGTCGTGATGTCGTCACCGGCAAGTTCGCAAACCTGACGCCGGTCACGCAGCACGATCACCCTGGTGGAATAGGCGACGAGCTCCTCCAGTTCGGACGAGGCCACAAGAAGCGCCATGCCGTCTTCGCGCAGCTTCTCGATAAGGGCGATGATTTCCGCGTGGGCGCCGACATCAATGCCGCGTGTCGGTTCATCCAGGATCAGGAAGGCCGGATTGGTCGCCAGCCATCTTGCCAGCAGTGCCTTCTGCTGGTTACCGCCAGAAAGCAGGCGGATTGGCATGTCCAGGCTGGCGAGGCGAATGTCGAGGGCCTTGACATAGGCTTCCGCCAGTTCATTGACCTTTGCTTTCGGTAGTGGCCGGAACCAGCCCTGGCGGGCCTGCAGAGCCAGAATGATGTTCTCCCGTACGGAAAGATCGCCGACGATACCGTCGCTCTTCCGGTCTTCCGGACAGAGCGCAAACCGGTGCGCGACGGCCTCACGCGGGTTCTTGATGGTGACCTTCTTGCCTTCCAGCAGCGCTTCGCCCTGGTCAGCCTGCACGGCACCAAAGATGATTTCGGCAGTTTCGGTACGTCCGGACCCCAGAAGCCCGGCAAGGCCGACGACTTCGCCCTTGCGCACGGTCAGGTCAAACGGCGTGATCATGCCGCGTTTGCCGAAGTTCGTCAGCTCGATCAATGTGTCGCCGGTTGCCGACGGGGCGCGGTCGTGGATGCGATCTTCCAGCTGCCGGCCGAGCATCAGCGTCACGATCTCGGTCTGGGTTGCGTCTGCAAGCTGACGGGTGCCAACCACACGGCCGTTTCTCAGCACTGTTGCCCGGTCGGAGATCTCGAACACCTGGTCGAGAAAATGCGTGATGAAGACAATGGCAAGGCCACGCGCCTTCAGTTTTTCAATGACCGAAAAAACAAGGTCGACTTCGTCCCGGTCGAGGCTGGCTGTCGGTTCGTCAAGGATCAGAACCTTGCCGGAAAGCTCGACGGCGCGGGCAATCGCGACCACCTGTTGTACGGCGACGGAATAGGCCGACAGCGGTTCGGCCGGATTGACGGAGAGGCCGAATTCGGCAAGCAGGTCCCGCGCCATCTTCATCATCTTGCGCTGGGAAATGAACCCGTGCCACATCGGCTGACGGCCGAGAAAAAGGTTCTCCGCAACGGTCAGGTTCGGTAGCAGGTTCACTTCCTGGTAGACGGTGCCGATACCCAGTTTCTGGCTGTCCTGAGTGCTGTTGGGCGAGATTTCCCGGTTGTTCAGGAGGATGGTGCCGGCATCGCGCCGATAGGCGCCGGTCAGGCATTTGATCAGGGTGGATTTTCCGGCCCCGTTTTCGCCGAGCAGCGCATGCACTTCACCCGGATAAAGGGTCAGGTCCACTGCATCCAGCGCTATGGCTCCCGGAAAGAATTTGGATATGCCCCGGCATTCGAGCACAGGGTCGGTTACGCTCGCCATGTATCGGCTTCCCCCGAAGTCGGACTTCCTGAACCTTGAGATGCCGGGCGGCAGGCCACCCGGCATCGGGATCGTTCTTAGTATCCCAGGTCTTTCTTCATCTCGTAGATGGCCATGTTATCATCTTTGAGCGTGTAGAGTTTGGACTCGGTCTGGATCCACTTCGGCGGCATCGTGCCATCTGCAAGGAAGGCTTCAAGCGCGTCCAGCGCCGGGCCAGCCATGTTCGGGGTCAGTTCGATCGTGGCATTGGCTTCGCCGTTTGCCATCGCCAGGTGGATGTCCGGAACACTGTCGATCGAGACGATCTTGATGTCCTCACCGGGCTTCAGGCCGGCTTCCTTGATCGCCTGGATGGCACCGACAGCCATGTCGTCGTTGTGAGCATAAAGGGCACAGATGTTGGCGCCGCCAACGGCCTTCAGGAAGCTTTCCATGACGACCTTGCCCTGGCTTCGGGTGAAGTCGCCGGTCTGGCTGCGGACAATGTTCAGATTGTCATGACCGGAAATCGCCTGCTCGAAACCCTTCTTGCGGTCGATGGCGGGGCTGGAACCGGTTGTTCCCTGAAGTTCGACGATGTCGCACTTCTCGCCGGCAGTTTCATCAACCAGCCACTGGCCGGCGACGCTGCCTTCGTGAACAAGGTCCGACGTGACGGCGGTCATGTAGAGATCTTCCGGTGCGTCGACAGTCCGGTCAAGCAGCACGACCGGGATCTCTGCATCCTTGGCTTCTTCCAGGACTTCGTCCCAACCGGTGGCAACCACAGGAGCGAGCAGGATCGCATCGACACCCTGTGCGATGAAGGACCGGATCGCCTTGATCTGGTTTTCCTGCTTCTGCTGGGCATCGGCGAATTTCAGATCAATGCCGCGCTTTTCAGCTTCCTGCTTGGTGACAGTTGTTTCAGCTGCACGCCAACCGGATTCAGATCCGATCTGCGAAAAACCGATGGTCAGATCGGCAGCCATGGCGGTCATCGGGACAAACGACATTGCCCCGGCAATAAGCATTGCCTTGAGTTTCATAGGGTCTCCTCCACAAGGTATATTCTCCTCACAAAAATCATTAAGTAATACTTTATTACTTTTGTAAAGCGAGTAGCGTTGTGCGGTGCGAACGGGATAGGTAAGTATCTGTAATAATGAAAAAAATAACGATCTGGATTGCATCTTTCCTTCGTCGTTCCCGGACCTGATCCGGCAATCCACGCCGATGCGGGGCCATTTCCGGGAGGCGTGACAGAGGTCAGGAATCGGCATGGAAACCACGGTCAAGCCATGGGGCAACGAGGAAGGTATGTGGCTCGCCATTGGTCCTCCCGCTCCAAGTCAAGATCCAGGGTACAGTACACACCACCGTGTGGAATTGCCGAGAGCGGCAAGGATGTTGTTCTGTGGCCCTGCTTTCTCGAGGGAGCTGCCCTGAAAACGACAAAAGCCCGGGCAACAGGGCCCGGGCTTCGTGAAGTGCGACGATGGGCAAGACTATCCGTCCAGCTTCACCCAGGCAGCGTTTTTCGCCGAAGAGCGGACGCAGGCGTCGACAAAGCGCACGCCGGCAAGCCCGTCTGTGATTCCCGGAACCAGAGAGCTGGCGTCCTTGCCGGACTGGTGGGCACGGATGGCATCGGCAGCGTCCTTGTAGAGGTTGGCGAAGCCTTCCAGATAGCCTTCCGGATGTCCTGGCGGCACACGTGTGGCCGAGGCGATGCTGTCGAGCATGCCCGCACCACCCCGTGTCAGCAGCTGCTTCGGCTTTCCGAAAGGCGTGTAGTGGAGATAGTTCGGGTCTTCCTGGTGCCACTCGAGCCCGGCCTTGTCGCCATAGATCCGGATCTTGAGATTGTTCTCGTTGCCCGGTGCCACCTGCGAACACCACAGCATGCCGCGCGCGCCGCTGGCGTAGCGCAGCATCACGTGGCCGTTGTCATCCACCTGACGGCCCGGAACGAAGGACTGCAGGTCGGCTGCAAGGCTTTCCGCCGACTGGCCTGTGATGAAGCAGGCAAGATTATAGGCGTGAGTGCCGATATCGCCCGTGGAGCCGCCAAGGCCCGTGCGCGCAGGGTCGGTACGCCAATCAGCCTGCTTGTTGTGCTGTTCCACCGTCAGCCAGTCCTGGGGATACTCCACCTGAACGACGCGGATCGTGCCAAGGTCGCCACTGGCCACCATCTCGCGTGCCTGCCGAACCATCGGATAACCGGTGTAGTTGTGGGTCAGGAAGAAGAGGGCATCGGAGCTTTCCGCAGCCTTCACGAATTTCTTGGCATCGGCCAGGGTCGAAGTCAGAGGCTTGTCGCAGATGACATGGATCCCGCGTTTCAGGAATTCCTTCGCCGCGGGATAGTGCATGTGGTTCGGCGTCACGATCGCAACGGCTTCTATGCCGTCTTTCAGCCGGGCTTCACGCTTGGCCATTTCCTCGAAAGAGCCATAGATGCGATCTTCCTTGAGGCCGAGCGCGCGGCCAGATTCAAGAGCTTTCTCCGGGGTGGAAGACAGGGCCCCCGCCACCAGGTCGTAGGCGCCGTCGATGCGCGCGGCAATTCGGTGAACGGCGCCGATAAAGGCATCCTTGCCGCCGCCGACCATGCCGAGCCGGATCGGGCGCGTCTGCACGGTGTCTTTTCCTTCGATGGCCATATCGCTCCTCCTGAAACTGTTTCTGTTCTATCGTGCCGCGCGCTGTAATCGATTACACGCGTTGTTTACATACATAGAAACCCCATGCTGAGGAAGCGCGGATGCGCTTTTTCGAGGGAGGGGCCACTTGTTTTCAAAATTGCAGCCCACCCTTCGAAACGGACCGGGCGGTCCTCCTCATGACGAGAGTGAGAGGTGGCGAGCGTCGTCGCCGACCCGTTCAATTGTTGCCTCGTCGAAGTCAAAACTCTAGTTGATCCCCAGCATCTTCCGGTTGGCTGCCTCGTCACTGCCGCCGTCGGCAAAATCGTCAAAGGCCTTTTCGGTCACGCGGATGATGTGAGCCTTTACGAAGTCCGCGCCTTCCCGAGCCCCGTCTTCAGGGTGCTTCAGGCAGCATTCCCACTCAACCACGGCCCAGCCATCGAAATCATTCGCGGCCATCTTGGAAAAGACGGCTCCGAAATCGACCTGACCATCGCCAAGGGAGCGGAAGCGGCCGGCGCGGTCAACCCACGACTGGTAGCCGCCATAAACACCCTGACGTCCGGTCGGGTTGAACTCCGCATCCTTGACGTGGAACATGCCGATCCGGTCTTTGTAGATGTCGATATTGTCCAGATAATCCAGGCACTGCAGCACATAATGGGACGGATCGTAGAGCATCTTGCAGCGGTCGTGACCGTTGACGCGCTCCAGGAACATCTCGAAGGTGATGCCGTCATGCAGATCCTCACCCGGGTGAATTTCGTAACAGACATCAACCCCCATTTCCTCGGCATAGTCGAGGATCGGACGCCAGCGTCTGGCAAGTTCGTCAAATGCGGTTTCGATCAGTCCGGCAGGGCGCTGCGGCCACGGATAGACATAGGGCCAGGCAAGCGCGCCGGAAAAGGTGGCGTGGGCTGAAATGCCGAGATTGCGGCTTGCGGCCAGGGCCAGTTTGACCTGGTCGACCGCCCAGGCCTGACGGGCAGCAGGATTGCCATGGACATGCGGCGCGGCAAAGCCGTCGAAAGCCGTGTCATAGGCCGGGTGCGCGGCAACGAGCTGGCCCTGCAAGTGGGTCGAAAGCTCGGTGATCTCGACACCGTTCTCGCGCGCCGTTCCAATGAATTCGTCGCAATAGGTCTTGGAACTGGCGGCCTTTTCAAGGTCGATCAGCCTGCTGTCCCAACTGGGTACCTGAACGCCAAGATAGCCGCAGTCCGCGGCCCATTTCGTGATCGACGCCCAGGAATTGAACGGCGCTTCGTCCCCCGCAAACTGGGCGAGAAACAACGCCGGACCCTTTATTGTTTTCATGACATTCTCCAGAAATCGGGGAAGGTGAGGTGGAAAGGGCCGGGGTCCCATCGCGAAAGACCCCGGCCTGCTACGTCCCGAAGCCTTAGAAGGGCGAATCCGGGAAGTAGTAGTTTTCAGCATTTTCCGGCGTGATCAGCGTCGCACCGAGAATGTAGCGGCCAGCAACCGGACCGTTGGACTTGAAGGCGGCAACCGTCTGGTCCATTGCGGTGGCGATCATCGCCGGCGGATAGAGAACGTCGACCGGAATAAGGGTGTCGCCGTCCATGATTGCCTTGATGGTTTCCTTCATGCCGGCACCGCCAACGACGAACATGCCGTCGCCGTCACGGCCAGCCTGTTTCAGGGCGGCAACCACGCCAATGGCGATGTCGTCGTCCTGGGCCCAGACCGCGTCGATGTCCGGGAAGCGGGACAGGAAGTCCTGCATCACTTCAAAGCCGTCGTCGCGGTTCCAGTTGGCGTGCTTGTGGTCGAGCACGTTGATGCCGGAGCCTTCAATCTCGGCCATGAACGCGTCGAAGCGCTCATTGTCGATGACCGTCGGAATACCGCGCAGGATGACGATGTTGTCGCCGTCCTTCAGACGGGTCTTCATGTACTGGGCGGAAACACGGCCCAGTTCCGGGTTGTTGCCGGCCACATAAAGGTCTTCGATGCCCGGCTGGCTGAGGCCGCGGTCGACGACCGTGATCCATGCACCGGATTTCTTGACGTTCAGCACCGGGTCGGTCAGCGGTTCGGATTCGAACGGCAGAACCACCAGGGCTTTGATCTGGTGAACGGAGACCAGGTCTTCCAGGGCACTTGCCTGTGCTTCCGGATCCGGCGAGTTCACCAGGATGAGATCGACATCCGGATAAAGCGCCTCAAGCCGCTTTTCCGCTTGTTCCGCGTGCCAGTTCATGCCGGCTGCCCAGGCATGGGTCGGGGTCGGATAGCTGACGCCGATCTTGATTTTTTCCTGTGCAACCGCAGCGCCCGCAAAGGCCAGCGCACCGGTTACCGCGATCACTCCCAAAGCTTTCTTCATGAGCATTGCTTCCTCCTTCAATGCTGCCATCTGGACGCACCTCTCCCGTCCGGTGCGATCCGGTATTTGAATTGGGGACGGGTCCCGGTTCGGTTGAAATCAGCTCAGGGGCTTACTTGCTCTTGCGGAGCTTCCAGTCACTGCGCTGAAGAAACACTGCGACGATGATGATCAGGCCCTGCATGGTTCCATTCAGGTAATTCGAGATCACATCGGTGAAGTTCAAAATGTTGCCGATGGTGGTGAGAATGAGCGCACCAAGGATGGTGCCACCGATCCGGCCATACCCACCCTTCAGGACCGTACCGCCGATGATGACCGCGGCGATCGCCTCAAGTTCCCACAACACGCCGGTGGACGCGGACGCCGAGCCGAGTCGGGGCACGTAAATGATGGTGGCAAAGGAAACGCACAGGCCTTGGATGACATAGGTAAGCGTCTTCACACGGTCCACGTTGATCGCCGAATATCTGGCGACAGCCTCGTTCGAACCGATGGCCGTGCAATAGCGGCCGAACGCGGTGCGGTTCAGCAGCAGCCAGCCGCAGATGGCAACCGCGATGAACACCCAGACAGGGAAGGGCAGGCCCAGAAACGTGTCGTAATAGACAGGCCTGTAGGTTCCGCGAATATCGAAGTTGAGCGACAGGGTGCCGCCATCGGCAAAGTAGGTCACCAGCGAGCGATAGATGCCCATGGTGCCGAGCGTTACGATGAAGGCTTCAATCTTGCCCTTGGTGGTCAGGGCACCGTTCACCCAGCCGGCCCCGATGCCCAGCACGATGGCTAGGCCGCAGCCGAGCAGAACTGTCGGAACGCCGCTGCCCATGGTCTCGACGGCGTTGTTCATGATGATGATCATGACACCAGAAATGGCTGCCGCCATGGACCCTACAGACAGATCGATGCCGCCGGCGGTGATGACGAAGGTCGCCCCGACAGCAATTATGCCGATGAAGGCAGAGCGGGTCAGAAGGTTGGTCAGATTGCCTTCGCTGACGAAGGCAGGGTTCAGCAGAAAGCCGATGATGCAAAGGATCAGAAGGGCAACTGCGGGGCCAATCGTCTTGAAGTCTATGGAAGACCTCTTGGCCGGCTTGGCCGCTGTATCGTCAGACGCGGTCATCATGGTCAATGGAGTTCCTCCCGTTTCAGCCCGGCGGCGTAGCGCATGATTTCGTTTTCGTTGATGTGATCGCCGGTCAGAACGCCGGTGATATGGCCTTCGCGCATAACCACCACCCGATGGCAAATACCGATGATTTCCGGCATCTCCGAAGAGATGACCACGACCGAAACCCCTTCGGCGGCAAGGGCTGCGATGAAGTGGTAGATCTGTTGTTTCGTGCCGACATCGATACCCCGGGTCGGTTCATCGATGATGACGATCTTCGGATCGCATTCCATGATCTTGGCGAGCAGCAGCTTCTGCTGGTTGCCGCCCGACAGCTTGCCGACCGTGATTTCCTTGTCGCGGGCCCGAACGTCGAAGCGGCGGATCGCACGGTTGAGCGCGTCTTCTTCCGCCTTGCTGTCGAGACCGAAATTGCGGACGAATTTCGGCAGGGCGAACAGGGTCAGGTTTGGCCGCATCTTCTTTTCGAGAAGCAGTCCTTTTTCTTTCCGGTCCTTGGTGAGATAGGCCAAACCAAGGTCCCGTGCCTGCGCGACGGTCATGGGGCCGGTGTCGCGTCCAAAAAGCCTGATCGTTCCTGCTTCAAACGGCGCAAGGCCGCAAATCGTCTCGAAGACTGCGGTCCTGCCGGAGCCGATCAGACCCGAAAAGCCCAATATCTCGCCCTTGCGCAGGCTGAAGCTGACGTTGTCGACGGACGGCGCACACAGGTTCTGGACTTCCAGAACGAGCTCCGCATCGACGTCTGCCTCATGCATGGGCGGGTAGAGATCGGAAAGCTCCCGTCCAACCATCATCTGGGCCATCATGTCCGGGGTCAGGTCGCTGGAGGCACGCGTGTCGATCCACTGACCGTCACGCAGGATGGTGACGCGGTCGGCAATCTC
Source organism: Labrenzia sp. THAF191a (assembly GCF_009363335.1). GTDB lineage: Bacteria > Pseudomonadota > Alphaproteobacteria > Rhizobiales > Stappiaceae > Roseibium > Roseibium algicola. Next base: position 5,698,046 of record NZ_CP045333.1, on the reverse strand, counting down.
CTTCACCTCGTTGAGCTTGTGCGAAACGAAAACGATGCCGACGCCGCTTTCTTTCAGCTTTTCCACCTGACGGAAGAAAACCTGTGTTTCCTCCTCGGTCAGAACGGCGGTTGGTTCGTCCATGATCAGGATGCGGGCGTTCCGACTGACGGCCTTGACGATCTCGACCATCTGCTTCTGGGCGATGGTAAGGTCGGAAATGCGGTCGGTGGGGGAAATGTCGAGGCCGATCTCGTCCAGATACTTCCGGACGGTTGCCTGCATGGCCGCCTTGTCCAGAAAGCCGTTGGATTTGATCTCGCGGCCGAGGAACACGTTTTCCTCTACCGTCATCTGTTCGGCGAGATTGAGCTCCTGGTGGATCAGCACGACGCCGAGTTTCTCTGCGCCGCCGTTGGCGGGCAGGTCGGTCTGCTTGCCGTCGAGACGGATCTGGCCGGAGGTCGGATCGTGAAAACCGGAGAGGATTTTCATCAGCGTCGACTTGCCGGCGCCGTTCTCGCCGATCAGGGCATGAACCTCGCCAGGGCGGACGTCCATGCTGACACTGAACAGCACGGGAACCGGCCCAAAGGATTTGCTGATGTTCACGGCCTCGATGACCGCTGCCGGAGCAGTGGTGTCCACGCTCATTCTTGTTCCTCCCAAGGCGCCAAAGCCCTCTTCCTCAATGGCACCATGCGTTTGATGTAAACGTTTTCATGGATCGTGTAAACCTTTACATTGGCCTCTGTAAACCTTTTCATTATGTGCAATGCGTTCTATACAGCGTAGATGGCGTTGCGATTCATGGACTTACCACGAGGCCGCACCGCAGCATGTCTGGAAATAGAAAATGAGCGAACCGGGCGAGCGGCCGGCGACCATTGAAGACGTTGCGAAACTGGCGGGCGTTTCCATCGCGACCGTCAGCAGGGCCTTGCGCTCGCCGGAGAAGGTTGCCGAGAGCACGCGCAAGAAGGTTACGGCCGCTATTGCCCGAACCGGTTACACCGCCAATGCCATGGCGCAGAACCTGCGCATGCAGCGCTCGCAGATGGTGCTGGTGCTGGCGTCTTCCATTGCTGATCCAAACTTTGCCGGCATTCTGACAGGGCTGGAAAAAGCGGCAAACGACCGTGGTTATGGTGTTCTCATCGGCAACACCGAAGGTACCAGCGGACTGGAGCAGAACTACCTGCGTTTCCTGTCGACGGGCATGGCCGACGGGCTTGTCTTGCTGACAGGGCATATTCCGGTTGCCGGGCAGCCACAAACACCGCTCATCAACCTGCCGCCGATCGTTGCGACCGAGCGTCCGGTCTCGAACCCCGAAATCAGCTACGTCGGCGTGGATGATGTCGCGGCCTCCAAGGTGGCGACCGAATATCTGATCTCCCTGGGGCACCGGCGGATCACCTATATTTCCGGCGGGCCAGCCGACATCCGTAGCGATCTTCGCCATTCCGGATATCTGCAAGGGTTGAGAGAATCACCCGAGGCACTGCGCGACTGGCGCGTGGAGGGCGACGGCTCCAGCGAGAGCGGGCGCGCCGCCGTCGAACGGCTGTTCATCAAGGACGACCTGCCAACCGCTTTCTTCTGTTTCAACGACAACACCGCCATCGGGGTCATCTCGGCGCTTCAACTGCGTGGCTACCGCGTCCCGGAAGATTTCTCCGTGCTTGGTTTCGACGACATTCCCTTTGCCAACAATTTCACGCCCGGATTGACGACAATTCGCCAACCCCGGCAACATATCGGCGAAAAGGCCATGACGATCCTGCTTGATCGCCTTGCGAACCGGTCGTTGGAAACGCGCACTCATCTGCTCCACGGGGATCTCATCGTGCGCGAGAGCTGTGGTGGCATTTCCCGCAAGCTGAAGTGACCATCTTCTGCGGAGGGGGCTGGAGCATTCGCAAAGCGCCGCCCCAATTCATGAGGAGAGGGGCAACGAAACTCCATCAAGAAGGCACGGTTGAGCCTTCCCGGAAGCAGTAGACCTTGCTCGTCGGTGCAGCGGGAGTGTTCAGCAGCGTAAGCTTTTACCCGCCTTGCCAGACCTTGATCGCCTCGACCGGGTAGACCAGCATCAGAACATTCAGCGTGAGATTGTCCTTTATCACCCAGAGCGCAAGCAGTTCGAAGGCAATCCCGACCAGGATCGTGACCCAGACCGGCATGCGCCAGGCAAAGAAGAAGCCGGCGAGCATCCAGAGAATATCGAAGACGGAATTCAGGACGCTGTCGCCGGTGTAGCCAACGGCAATGGTCGCTTCACGGTACCGGTCGATGATCCACGGGCTGTTCTCGACAATTTCCCAGGCTGCTTCGATGAAGATCGCTCCGAGCGCGCGCTCACCGACGGAACAGCGTCTGAAAACCAGCCACAGGAACAGATAGAACAGGAAGCCGTGGATGATATGCGAGGGCGTGTACCAGTCGGCTACATGTTGCGAGGAACCGGCGACATCGCTGGCCGGTGTCCACAACAAGACATAGCCGCAATCACAGATCGGGATCCGCCCCATGGCGAGAAGGATGGCGGCGGTGACGGCGATCATCGCGATGCCGACGATCAGGCATTTGCGTTTGCTCACAGGGCTGAGTTCCTAGGCGGAATGAAAAGAGGGATTGGGAGAGCGGAAACTTTGCTCGCTTCTATTGAAGATTTTTCAAATATATTTCGAGCCGCTTGGTGCAACGTACGGTCTTGAGTTCGATTTCGTCATACGGCAGGTTACAGATATTAATTTTGAAGCCCGTTTGACTTTTGTATAAACCGCAATCGCATAACCCAAGGTGCTCGTTCGGATCTTCAGCACGAGTTTCTGCCATGACCTGCGCAAGCGACCTCTGAGCGCGTGCTATTTCCTTCAATTCTCTTGCAGGTACTTTCTCGTCAAGGCAGTTGTAAACCTCGCCATCGATACCGGACACAAGCACACCCTTGGAGGCAATCGGTTGGCTCGCACGGGCTTTTGCCACCATTTCAATAGTGTTGATCCACGTTAAGGGGCACGTCGAACTTGCGATCGTTTGGCTGAAAGCAGGTTTTGATAAAATGCCCAGTGCTATCCATAGTCCGACAACAAACGAAAATACTGAGATGGCGACCGAACACCTAGCAAAGTGAAATCTCATTTGTTGCCCTAACCAAATACCAAACAAAGGATTTTATTCCCTTCAATGCCACTTGTCATATTCGCGCTGGAAATCTTCAAGAATTCTCTCTATGACCTTCCGCCAACGAAACATCAATCCGTCCGGCCCTGAGTGGAAGGTTGCGCCCCGGTTTTCCCGGCGTGTTTGCGCGGCCCCGCCGGATTTGGGATCAGGAGATCTTCATGACTGGCCTAAACGGCACGGCGCCTTATCAGTCCCGGCGCACCTTTGCGATCATTTCACACCCGGATGCCGGTAAGACGACCCTGACCGAAAAGCTGCTGCTTTCAGGCGGCGCGATCCGGGCAGCCGGTCAGGTGCGTGCTCGCGGCGAGCGCCGCCGCGCAAGGTCCGACTGGATGAAGATCGAGCAGGAACGCGGCATTTCCGTCTCGTCCTCCGTCATGACGTTCGAGCGCAAGGGCATCGTCTACAATCTGCTCGACACGCCTGGCCACGAGGACTTCTCCGAGGATACCTATCGCACGCTGACCGCGGTCGATGCGGCCATCATGGTGATCGACGCTGCAAAGGGTATCGAAACACAGACCCGCAAGCTGTTCGAAGTCTGCCGCCTGCGTGACATTCCGATCATCACCTTCGTCAACAAGATCGACCGTGAAGGCCGGCATGCACTTGAAATCCTGGACGAGGTACAGGAGGCGCTGGCTCTCGACGTCTCTCCGCAGACCTGGCCGGTCGGCATGGGCTCGGACTTTTTCGGTGTCTATGACTGGCAGAAGAAGAAATTCCACACCTCCGATGGCGAGCGCGGTGGTGCCTTTACCCAGACCAAGGACGTTTCCGGTCTTGATGACGAGGTCCTGACCGGCACCGTGTTCGACCGGATCATGGATGAACTGACCGAGAACGTCGAACTGGGCGCCGAAGGCTACGCCGAATTCGACAAGGAAAGCTTCCTGGAAGGGCACCTGACGCCGGTTTTCTTTGGCTCGGCGCTGCGCGACTACGGCATCGAGGAAGTGCTCGATTTCATCGCCGACTTCGCCCCGCCGCCGCATTCGCAACCGGCAACCGGCGGGCGCACAATCATGCCGCAGGAAGACAAGGTCACCGGCTTCGTCTTCAAGGTGCAGGCAAACATGGACCCCAAGCACCGCGACCGCATTGCCTTCGTGCGCCTGTGCTCCGGCACCTTCAAGCGCGGCATGAAGCTGAAGCACGTGCGCGCCGACAAGCAGATTGCCGTTTCCGCACCGATCTTCTTCTTTGCCGAGGAACGGGAAATCGCCGACCTTGCCTATCCGGGCGATGTCATCGGTGTTCCCAACCATGGCCAGTTGCGTGTTGGCGACACATTGACCGAGGGCGAGAACATCCACGTCACCGGCCTGCCGGCGTTCGCACCGGAAATCCTGCGCCGCGTACGCCTGTCCGACACCATGCGCGTCAAACAGATGCGTCAGGGCCTTCAGGACCTGGCCGAAGAAGGCCTTGTTCAGATCTTCAAACCGGATCTCGGTTCCAACTGGATCGTCGGCGTGGTCGGCGCACTGCAGCTTGATGTCGTGGTGGATCGGCTGAAGGCGGAATATGGCACTGAAATCGGCTTCGAAGCAGTGCCTTACACCACCGCCCGCTGGATCGAAACCGACAGCCAGACCCTGCAGAATATGCTGGAAGGCCACCGCATGTCGATCGCCAACGACCGTGACGACAAGCCGGTGTTCCTGTTCAAGAACGCCTGGGAAATCGGTCACGTAACCGAAAAGTTCCCGGACGTGAAATTCCGCGAAACCCGCGAGATCGTCTACGAGGCGTAACCGGAAAACCCGGCTCCAGCCTTTCTCCGTTCACTGAGCGCCCCAGTATCTTTGATATGAGGTTACTCAAGAGCTGGATGGAATGAGCATGAGAGCCGGGCCGCCTGGCTTGCCTCAGCCTTTTTCCAGTTCTTTCGCCGCGCCCGACGAGCCGCGCGCTGTCCGCAGGGGGATGTTATCTCGCTTGGGTTTTTCACAAGAAACGAATTCGAGTTTCAGAAGTTGGCTCGTGACTAATGCGTATTCATGAAAGTTGTTTTGAGGATAATTTATCGTAATTTTTAACGGTGATTGTCTTTCGGGTCGAGTATTTGTGAAATATTTGGCTAAGTATTGATTTTAAATAATATTTCTTGTGTTGATAGTGCTGAAACGCTTGTCTAGGATACTTGTGGCTGCCGGAATTTAGGTAATTCCAGCTGGAATGCAGCTAAGAGAGCGAATAAGCAAGTGCGATACGAGCCTGTCGGGCATGGTTCGCCGCCGCTTCAAAAGGCCAAGGGCGAAGCGCAAGCGGTAGAAATCCGCCGTCTGTCCAAGCCGTTCTGGATAACCGTGATCATCAGCGCGGTGAGCCTGATGGCGTTTGTGTCTTTCCTGTCCTGGACCCTCGACCGAAATTCCATCCGATCTTCGGAACATATTTTCACGGCCATGCTTGGCGATCGCTCCGATCATCTGGCGGACATCACACTTGAGTACGGCTATTGGAACGACGCGGTCGAAAACCTTGTCGAATCCTTTGACATGACCTGGATACGGGAAACCTTTGTCGACTACATGCAGGAAGAACTGCAGATCGACGGGATCCACCTGCTGGATGGCAACAACCAGCCCAAGGTTCATGTGGTGGAAGGCAAGGTCGCCAATACGGATTTGCGACTTCGCTATGGGCCTTCGATGAGCGTTCTGATTGCCGATGCCCGGAATACGCCGCGGGACGAATCGCCCGTCCCGGCAACGGGTCTGGTTGGAAACCTTGAGACGCTTTATCTCGCGAGCGCTGTTTTGCTGACGTCATACACTGAGGACAGCGACACCAGTACCGATCACGTGCTGGTCTTCGCGCGGCCGATCAATGCCGCAGTCCTGGCGGATATGGCGGAGAAATATCACTTGCCCGGTCTGGGATTGGCACAAATCCCCCCGGCCTTCTGGCAGGCTGGATATGACATCGAGACCGTGGACAGGCGGCACCTCGGTTATTTCGTGTGGAACCCGGAGCTGGCCGGGTTCCGGATGTTACCTCTTCTGGCCATCGGGGTGCTGGTGGTCTATCTCGGAATGTACCTGTCCGCGCGCATGTTCTTCCACCGTGCAACAGATACGGTCCGGGCGCTTGCGGAAGCCAAGCATCAGGCGGACAAGGTCAAGGAACTGCTGGCCAATCAGGTCAGGAGCGACCCTCTGACGGGGCTGGGCAACAGGCGATTGCTGGATGAAAAGCTGGCGCTCCTGCAGGACGTCAAACCGTTGGCGGACGGTCACGCGCTGCTCTATGTCGACCTCGATCGGTTCAAGGAAATAAACGACACCTACGGCCATGAAACAGGGGACCTGGTGCTTTTGCATGTCGCGGAAGCTTTGACCGGCCTTGTCAATGCGGACGACACGGTGGTCCGGCTGGGCGGGGATGAGTTCGTCATTGTGTTCGGCAGGGCACGGCGCGAGCGGGTGCTTTCGGCAAGCCGGGCAATCGTGGAACAACTCAGCCGGCCGGTGAACCTTGACGGCGCCACCTATACGTTCGGGGCCAGTGTCGGCGTCGCTTTTTCGCACAAGCCTTCGGAACTGCTTCGCCAGGCGGATGTTGCACTTTATTCGGCGAAACGGCGGGGCAGGGCACAGGTTGCGGTCTATTCTTCCGACCTGCTGGATTTCCGGCATGTCCCCATTCAGTCGGCAGCTCAGCCGGGCTGACAGGAAAAGACCGGCCAGAAGGCCGGTCTTGAACGTCAGGAGGCTTTCGCCGGCGGCAATTCGATATCAATGCCGAGCGTGGTGACGTCACCGGTCCTGTCCATTTCGAGACGTACGGAGTCCGGGTCGATCGCAACGCGCTTTGCCACGACGGCCAGGATGTCTTCCCGCAGACTTGAGATCAGGACCGCGTCGGAGCCGTCGTCGGCCCGTTCGTGCGCCAGCAGAATTTGCAGCCGGTTCTTGGCAACAGAGGCACTTTCACCTCTTTTGCCAAAGAGGCTCAGGATGTTCATGCGGCCCTCCCCTTGAAGAACTTGCCGAACAGGCCCTTCTTTTCCTCGGGGATGGTGACCGGGATATTTTCACCCAGCAGACGGCGCACGGCCTCGGTATAGGCCTTTGCGGCTGGCGAATTTTCGTCCGACAGCGTGATCGGCAGACCGACGTTCGACGCTTTCAGCACGTCCTTGCTTTCCGGCACGACGCCAATGAGTGGAACGGAGAGAATGTCGACGACATCGTCGGTTGCCAGCATGTCACCGGTCTTGGCACGCTCGGTGTCGTAACGGGTGATCATCAGGTGCTTCGGCATCCGGCCGCCGTCTTCGGCGATCTTTGTCTTCGCGTCGAGCAGGCCGATGATCCGGTCGCAGTCGCGTACCGACGACACTTCCGGGTTGGACACGATGATGGCCTCATCCGCATGGCGCATGGCCAGCGTCGCGCCGCGTTCGATGCCCGCAGGGCTGTCGCAGATCACCCAGTCGAAATACATCCGCAATTCGCTGATGACGCTGGCAACGCCCTCTTCGGTCAATGCGTCCTTGTCCCGGGTCTGGGAGGCCGGCAGCAGGTAGAGGTTGTTCAGCTTCTTGTCGCGCACCAGCGCCTGTTTGATCGAAGCTTCGCCGCGCACCACGTTGACGAGGTCGAACACGACCCGCCGTTCCGCACCCATGATCAGGTCGAGGTTGCGCAGTCCGACGTCGAAGTCGATGGCGCAGACCTGGTAGCCTTCTTTGGCAAGCGCCGAGGCGATAGCTGCGGTGGTGGTGGTTTTGCCCACGCCGCCCTTGCCTGACGTGACCACAACGACAGTAGCGTTGCTCATGGTGTTCGTCCTGTTTTTGTTGTCAGTCCGGCGGCCTTCTGCAGCCGGCCCTGTGGTTAGTTCAGCTCTTCAAAGACGAGGGTCTCGTTTTCGAAGCGGATCTGCGCAGGTGCGTTGCGCAGGGCGCCATCGAAATCGTCCGCGACCTTGTAGAGCCCGTTGATGGAAACCAGCTCCGCATCCAGCTTGGAACAGAAGATACGGGCGCTGTCTTTCCCTGCGACACCGGCCAATGCACGTCCGCGCAGGGCGCCGTAAACGTGTATCGAGCCACCGGCGATTATTTCGGCGCCGGAACTCACGGAGCCGATGACAGTGACGTCGCCTTCTGGATGCAGGATGCTCTGGCCCGAGCGCACCGGTTCGGTAATCACGATGGAAGATCCGCTTGCGATGCTGGCCGGCGAGGTTTCCCACGCTTCTGGTTCGAAATCGCTGTCACCGTTTGCCTTGCTCACCTTGGTTTTGGGTTCAGCGGCTGTCTTCTTGGACTTTGCAGTTGTGTTCTTGGCCGAGCCACCGGCGTCCTTGGTGTCCCGCTCTTCGGTTTCAGAACCGTTTCCAGCCACGGCCGAAGCGTTCGCAGGGGTCGGGACGTCCACATCGGACGCCAGACGGCCACCGGAAAAGCTCGGCGGCATGCCGGCTTTCAGGCGTGTTCCGGCGACACCGTCAATTCCCATCACCCGGATCGAGCGTTCGGCAAGTTCGGCAAGAAGCTGTTCCAGCTCTTCAATGGGAATCTTGGTTCCCCGAACGTCCAGTATGATGGGCCGGTCGATGAAAAATCCCGGCGAGCGTTCGATGATCCGATCGATTTCACGGAACCAGTCCGCAAAGGGCGGCTCCGGGCTCAGAACGATGGCAATGAAGGATTTTCCCTTGAACTTCATCAAAGAGTCCGGCGGCACAATTGGTCAGGTTGATTTGGTCGGATAAACCTATCATTAACCGAACCGGACAATCGGGCAGGCGACCGTTTTCCACCGATATCAATTTTCATCAGATATTTCAGATAATTGGCTCTTCCACCAAGTGCGCTGGTCAATTGCAATGGGCCCCTCTTGCCAAAAATACCAAGAGAACCGCCAAGAATCGCAGCATTGCATTGCTGCCCGCCTGCTTTGCCGGCGCATTGGTTAACTCAATTCCCGTAAAGAACTGGATTTTTGCCATATTGCAGTGCAAAATGTAAGTTCTGGTGTTTGGGGCGCAGAGCGTCTTGGGGAAAAGAATGAGTAACTTCAGTGATATGATGACATATCTCGGTCTCGATACGAGTGAGGCTGCGATGGTGCTCAATGTATCTGAAGATGAAATTCTTCGCTGGTGCAATACGAGCGAGGCTCCTCCTATCCATATCTGGCAGGGCCTTGTGCGCATGCTCGACGAAATCCGCCTGTCGGCCGAGGAAGCCGCCAAATCGGCCGATCTCGATCATCTGGATGCAACGGACCTCAACCGGATCAACCTGATGGTGCCTGGCGGCACCACGTCGGATCTTGCAGGTCCGAAGCGGGCCGCAACTGCGCTCGCGGTCGCGACACTGGCACGGGTCTTCGTTTGATCTGAAGCGATCCTTCGCTTCGGTTCGCGCCTTGCTCAGGCAGGCACGTGCAGCTTCATCCCGATCTTTTCGGCCAGTGCTTCCGCATCCACCGGCTTGGGCAGCTTCGAAAAACGTTCCGGAAATCTGTCTGAAAACAGGTCGTCCTGTGGCAGATGCCCCGAAACGGCAACGACCCGGCAATCGGGGTGCGCATCAAGAGCTTTCGCCACAAGGTCCCAGCCCGAGTAACCATTGTCGAGCTGCAAGTCCGTCACCAAGATCGAATAAGGCATGTCGCGGCCAATCCTGACATTGGCATCCTCAAAACAATGCTCAGTCGTCACCTTGTACCCGAACCTTGTCATGAGGTCTGATATTGCAGCCGCCGACCTCCGGTCGTCATCAACCACAAGAGCGTGCCTGATCCCGTTCCCGTTTCCGTTCCCGGCCACGGTCTCCACAGAATGGGTGGTTTGTCCGCCAGGCTGCCGGGGAAAGGTCAACGTTACGCAGGTTCCGTGCCCCGGCTGCGATGCAATGTGGATGGTGCCGCCTGACTGGTGCGCGAACCCGTGCACCATGGACAGCCCCAGGCCCGTGCCTTCGCCATTCGCGCGGGCGCTGAAGAAAGGCTCTGCGGCCTGGCGCAACGTATCTGCATCCATACCGCAGCCATCATCCTTCACCGATAGCGAGATCGTCCCGTCTGTCTGCCGCGTCACGGCAATTTCGATATGGCCTACGTCTTCGATGGCCTGTCCTGCATTGACGCACAGGTTCAAGATGGCGCTCTCCAACTGGCCGGGGTCGATCCGCGCATGCATCGGGCCTTCGTCGCACCTGATCGTCAGTGTTACGGTTTCTGGCAGGGCCATCGACAACAGGTCTTCCATGCCTTCCGCAATCACGGCGATATCGGTTTCGATGGGGGCGAGGTGCTGTTTGCGGGCGAAGGCCAGAAGCCTCTCGATCAGTGAAACACCGAGTTCGACAGCGTCATTGATCCTTGCCTTCAGCACGGAGGCCCTGGGGGTAAGTTCGCCCTCCAGCATGTGAAGATTTCCGGAGATCGTGGACAGAATGTTGCCGAAGTCATGGGCAACTTCGCCTGTTACTTTGCCGAGGCTTTCCACTCGCCGGATTTCTTCCAGCCGCTCGTCGATCCTTTTGCGTTCCGTTGTTTCGGAAAACAGCCAAACCGAGCCGCCGTCGGGCAAGGCCGACTGGCGCACTTCCAGCACCCGGCCGGTGGTGTCTGCGTATTCGCCAAATCCGGCGCGGTCGTTTTCATTGGCGCGGCGTTCGAACGGTGACTTTTCCAGAAGTTCCGGCAAAGTCATGCGTTTGCCGCGGCCAGCCCTTTCAAGGCGCAACAACTCCCGGACACGATCATTTTCGGCCAGGATCTGTCCGGTTGGCGACAGGACCGCGACACCGTCGCTTATGTTCTGGAAAACGGTGATGAAAAGCTCGTTCCGCCGCCAGACTTCCCTGGTTTTCCGTTCCAGGCGCAGCGCGTTGGACCGGAACTTGCGGAATGCCTCTGACAACTGCCCGATTTCGTCCGACGAACTTGCCTTCTTTGGGAGCCGCGCCTTCAGATCTCCTGCCGCCAACCGCCGCATGACTGCGGTGATCTGGTGCAGGTTGCGAACCACGTAGCGGGAAACAAACAGGGCGGAGCCGATGGCAACAATCAGACTGATGCCGGTCAGGACAAGAATGACGGCCTTTGCAAAGGTAATGCTGGTCGTTGTCTTGTCGCGTGAATCGCGAAGCCGCAGCTTTGTGTCCGTCACCTTCTGAAGGGCGTAGGCGTTCACCTGCGCGAGCTCGGTGCGAATGCGGAAGAGCGCGTTTTCGGCATCGAGCTTGGCAGCGAGGCTGGCGTAGCGCAGTGAGAACAGGTCGCCCCGCCGCATTACGGCGTCATCGACCTCTGCCAAGGCTGTGCGTACGGCGGCAGGGGCATTGGAAGCAATGTCCTGACGGATACGCCGGAAGCTGCTTTGCTGCTCACCGACCTTGATCAGCTCCTGACTGCGCAACGCACCGATGGCCGCCATGACCAGCTGCTGCAGGGCTGACCAGTTCTGACGGTCTACAGGCGACAGGTCTCGAGATTGTGCGAGCCTCCTAAAGCGTTTTTGAAGGCGCTCCAGATCCTGATCGATCAGTGCGAGTTCTGCAGCGTTCCTGCCTTGCGGAACCATTGCGCGGGCCAGATCGGTGATCGCGACCCGGATGCGGGCAAGAGGCCTGATGAGGTCGGGATCGCCGCCGCCCAGTGTCTCGATGTGATCAAGCGTTGCGAGAATTCGTTCGGCCTCGCTTTCCAGTTGGAAGCTGGGGCTGAGTGTCATCAGAAAGGGCGCGGAGGCGGCCAGTTTCGACGCGTTGCCGGAAAGCTCCAGGGCGTCGGAAACGTCGCTCAAGGTCTGGTCGTGAAATGTGCCGAGCTGCTCTTCGGCGCTGTTGAGTGTGATGAGGGCAATGGCCCCGACAACCATGACCACGACAAGAAGCAGGCCGATGGAGGAAAGCAGCAGCGAGCGGATGCTGGGCTGGCGGAGCCGGGACGTGCTCATGGTCCGTCCGCCTGAAGGACGAAGATGTATCCCTGTGCCCGGCGGGTCTGCAGATGAACGGGCTTGGACGGGACATTCTCGATCTTGCGGCGCAGCCTCAGGATCAGGACATCGATGGTCCGGTCCACATAGCGCTGCATGTCGCTGCCGATCTCGCGCATCAGGTCCGTACGGGGAATGATCCGGTCCGGGTTCTTCACGAAATATTCCAGGAGGACATATTCCGCATTGGTCAGCGGAATCTCGTCGCCGTTACCGTCAAGCAGTTCCCTGCGTTTCAGGTTCACCCTCTTGTCGCCGAAGATGATTTCCTGATCCTTGCCGGCTTTCGCAGCTGAAACGCCATGCCCGTAGCGTCGCAGAACCGCGCGGATGCGGGCGACGAGTTCTCGCGGATTGAACGGCTTCATCAGGTAGTCGTCAGCGCCTGTCTCAAGGCCGATGATCTTGTCGATCTCGTCGCCGACACCGGTCAGCATGACGATTGGAAGCTCGCTGGTTTCGCGGATGTGAATGGCAAGGGTCAGACCGGATTCGCCCTTGAGGCGCAGGTCAATCAGCGCGAGATCGAAATCCTGGGGGCTGCCGGCCGCCTTGAAGCCGTCGCTGTCCTGAAACGCAACCGGTTCGAACCCGCTTGCCTCCATGAGAGCAGACAGGGTTTCGCGCACATCCGCGTCATCATCGATGATGGCAATCACCGGTCTTGTCGCGCTTGCATCCATGCCGTCGCTCTCTTGCACCTTCATGAGCTGTCTAACACAAGGACCAGGTTGCGAGACCAGAATCTCGTTACAATTGTTTCACCCGCCCATGGGTGGTTGTAACACTGTTAACAAAATAGGGCTGTCCAACGGCTTCTGTTAACACTTCGCCGCTCGTTTTCCCTCGCCACATCCCGCTAGGCTGAAGTCGATCTTTCAAGAGCCTTGCGGTGCGATGCGCTGTGAGGCGCGAGTGATCTGTAATGGGAGGAAAATATGAGAAATATGCTGGCCCGGCTCGGTTCCGTGGCTTTTGTGACCGGTTTTGCCCTTTCGTCCGCTTATGCAGCTGAATGCGCGAACCAGGGTGCACTTGATAGCATCTATTGCGATGCCAATGGCGATCTTGTCGCCGATGCTCCGTCCGATCCGGCCAAACTGAGCAACCCGGACACGCTGGTCTTCGCCTATACACCGGTTGAAGATCCGGCCGTTTACGCCGACATCTGGGCACCTTTCATCGAGCATCTGGAAACCGTTACCGGCAAGGACGTGCAGTTCTTCGCCGTGCAGTCGAATTCGGCTGAAGTGGAAGCCATGCGGTCCGGCCGTCTGCATATCGCGGGCTTCTCGACCGGCCCGACGCCTTTTGCCGTCAATCTCGCCGGTGCCGTGCCGTTTGCGATCATGGGCAGCGAAGATGGTCAGTTCGGCTACCGCCTTCAGATCTACACCCAGGCCGACAGCGATATCAAAACGCCTGCCGATATGAAGGGCAAGCGCATCGCGCACACGTCTCCGACGTCCAACTCGGGCAACCAGGCGCCACGTGCCCTGTTCCCGGACCTCGGTGTCGTGCCGGATCAGGACTATGAAGTCATCTATTCCGGATCCCATGACCAGTCGATGCTGGGTGTGGTTGCCGGCGACTATGACGCCGCACCGGTCGCTTCCGAAGTTGTTGACCGCATGGCGGAACGTGGCCTTTACGATCCGGAGGAAGTGCGCATTGTCTGGGAAAGCGATCCGTTCCCGACAACCTCCTTCAACTATGCCCACGACCTGGACCCGGCCCTCGTTGAAAAAATCAAGGAAGCGTTCTTCAGCTTCGACTTCAAGGGCAACAAACTGGGTGAGGAATTCGAGGGCGTAAGCAAGTTCGTCCCCATCACCTACAAGGATCAGTGGGCTGTCATCCGGCAGATCCAGGCCAGCAACGGTGTTGAATACACACCGCAAGGTCTTGCCAAGTAAGACAACTGGCTTTGACGGCCCGCCGTGAGTCGAACTCCGGCGGGCCGGTTCAATCGAGGTAAAACATGCTAAAGATAACAAGCCTTGTGAAACGTTACGGGGCCGGGGATCCTGTGCTCAAAGACCTGGACCTCGAGGTTCCCGGTGAAGAAGTCGTCTCCGTGATCGGCTCTTCGGGCGCGGGCAAGAGTACACTGCTTCGCTGCATCAACCGGTTGGTCGAGCCGACCTCCGGCAAGATCTTCCTGAATGGCACCGATTTCACCAGCCTGGGCAAGCGCGAGCTGCGCGTCGGCCGCCGCCGCATCGGCATGGTGTTCCAGAGCTTCAATCTGGTCGACCGCCTGACCGTCATGGAAAATGTCCAGAGCGGGCGCCTCGGTTACATCTCGACCTGGGCAGCGCTTTCGAGGCGTTACCCCAAGGAAGACATCCGCCGGGCCTATGAGCTCATGGAGCGGGTCGGGATCGCCCATTACGCCAACAAGCGCGCGGACGAACTTTCAGGCGGTGAACGCCAGCGTGTCGGCGTTATCCGGGCGCTGATGCAGCAACCGGAAATCCTTCTGGCCGACGAACCGACAGCATCTCTCGACCCGAAGACCTCGGAACAGATCATGACGCTGCTGCGGGACCTCGCACGCGAACTGAAGCTTCCGGTGATCATCAACATTCACAACGTCAATGAAGCCAAGGAATTCAGCGACCGTATCGTCGGCATGCGCTATGGGCGGATCATTTTCGACGATCTGCCGGATGCCCTGACGAAGGACGCAATGCACGAGATCTATGCCGGTGTTCCTCATGAGGACCGGCAGATGGAAGGCGCTGCGGCATGAGTACGGCGAGGGATACCTGGCGCAAGCAGCCCTTCATCGCCAACCCGCTATTGCGCTACGGCCTTTATGCCGCAATAGCGGTCTACATCGTGACCACCTTTGCGACGCTGCCGATCGACTGGGACCGCATGATGCAAGGCCTGAGCCGTGCAGGGCGGATCTTCGGCGGGGCCTTCCCGCCCAGCTTCCAGCGCAGCGAATTGCTCATCGACGGGTTTATGGAAAGCCTGAAGATCGCGATCCTTGCAACTGTCGGCGGCATCCTGCTGTCGATCCCGATCGCCTTCATGGCGGCCAGGAACATCGCGCCGCTCCCGATCTATTATTTTGGCCGGGCAGTCATCATCATCGCACGCAGCTTCCATCCGGTAATTGTCGCCATCATCTTCGTGAAAGCGGTCGGATTCGGTCCCTTCGCGGGCGTCCTGACGCTGATCGTCTACTCCATCGGCTTTGTTGCCAAGCTGCTGGCCGAAAAGATCGAGGAAATCGATCCGGGGCCGGTCGAAGCAATGAAGGCAGCGGGCGCACCGTTCCTGTCGACACTGGTTTACGCGGTGTTCCCGCAGATCATGCAGCGCCAGATCGGACTCGGGATCTATCAGCTCGACAGTAACCTGAGAGCCTCGGCGGTCGTCGGTATCGTTGGCGCAGGCGGCATCGGCGCCACCCTGGCGAATGCCTTCGGGCGCTACGACTACGACTTCGCCCTGGCCATCACCATGGTCATCGTGGGTGCCATCCTGATTTCCGAAGCCGTCAGCGGTGCAATCAGAAAGCGGATCGCATAATGGAACAGGTACAGCTCCAAGACTGGGCGCGTTACACGCCGGCCCAACGGTTTCAGCGCTACGGCTACTTTGCCCTGACCGCACTTGTCGTTGCCTGGGCCCTCGGCAGCGTCAACATCATCTGGGCGTGGGTGTGGGACGCGCCGACCCAGATGGGCGATCTTTTCAGCCGCATGGTGCCTCCAGACCCGACCCACCTCGACCAGATTCTGAGTGCGTTGTGGGAGACGGTAAACCTTGCCACAATCGCCACGGCAATGGCGGTCGTGCTGGCTCTGCCGGTGGCCTATATCGCCGCGCAGAACACCACGCCGAACGCACTGACGCTCTGGCTCGGCCGGTTCATCCTGGTCTCGTCGCGTTCGGTGAACACGATCATCTGGGCCCTGCTGTTCGTGGCAATCTTTGGCCCGGGTGTTGTTGCCGGCATCGTTGCAATCATGTTCCGTTCCATCGGCTTCCTGGGCAAACTGCTGGGCGAAGCCATCGAGGAAATCGATCCGAAACCGGTCGAGGCGCTGAAGGCGTGCGGCGCAAGCCATTTCAAGGTGGTGCTCTATGCCATCGTCCCTCAGGTCATGCCGACCTTCTTTGCGGTGACTATCCTGCGCTGGGACATCAACCTGCGGGAATCCACGGTTCTCGGGCTGGTCGGGGCAGGGGGCATTGGTGTGATCCTGCAAGGGGCAATCGATACCTTCAATTGGCAGGAAGTCTCCATGGTGCTCCTGGCCATCATCGCCCTGGTGGTGGTGGGAGAGGTCGTATCGTCCTACCTGCGGCGCAAGATCCTCTGAAAAGGGCCGGAACCGGTTGCCCGAACTGAAAAGCCGTTCTGGCAAATTGTAAATGATGGCGCGGCAGCGGGAAACCTCTGCTGCGCCATTTGCTTTGTGGAAACTCTTCGTCATTTGGTCCGAAACCCGTCTGAAACGAAGCGGCCTTTCTTGAACTTTTCTTCGTTTCAGTGATGATCGAAGCAAGACATTGCCACCAACCGCTGATTTGCCATCACCGCTCGGCTGACGAAACAAGACGTCACGTCCGGAACCAGCCCAGCAACCGTCCGGTTTCTGCGGGCGGCCATCACACCATTAAGGCCCGGCCTATGACTGAATCGCTCAAGGGACTTGCCGCCGCGCTTCTCGCATTTGCCCTGTTTTCCACGCATGACGCCATCATCAAGGAACTCGGTGGCAGCTATCCGGTCTTTCAGATCATCTTCTTCACGATGCTTTTTGCCTTCGTGCCGATGTCGATGATGATGCTGGCGGACAAGGCGGTCGACAATTTCCGTCCAAGACACCCCTGGCTGGTGCTGTCACGCGCAGGCCTGGCCATTATCGCCATGTCCTGCGGGTTCTACGCCTTTACGGCGCTGCCGCTGGCCGAGGTCTATGCATTGCTGTTTGCCATGCCGCTTCTGATCACCGCCTTGTCGGTACCACTGCTTGGTGAGACCGTACGGGCGCAGCGCTGGGCTGCCGTGATTGTCGGTTTGATCGGCGTTCTAATCGTTTTACGTCCCGGCGTGACGGAGTTGACCCTCGGCCATGCAGCTGCCCTGACAGCGGCCTTCGCCAATTCGCTTTCCACCATTCTGGTGCGTAAACTCGGCGGCAAGGAACGTCCGGCCGTCCTGATCCTCTACCCGATGATCCTGTCCATGATGGCCATGTCGATGACGCTGCCGGTCTTCTATGTGCCGGTGGAGCTTCTCGACCTCGGACTTATGGCGGCGATCGGCTTTCTCTCGGTCATTGCCCAGTTCCTGACGATCTCCGCCTACAAGGCCGCGCCGGCCGCGGTCGTGGCACCGCTTCAATACAGCCAGATCCTCTGGGCAAGCCTGTTCGGCATGTTGTTCTTTTCCGAAACTCCGGATTTCTACGTCGGCCTCGGTTCTGCAGTCATCATTGCATCGGGTATCTTCGTCGTATGGCGCGAGAGCCGGGAGAATGTCTCTGTACAGACCCCGGTCCTGAAAACCGCCAATCCACGTTTCGATACCGGTCCACAGCCGAAGTAGGGGCGTGCGAGCGTCGGTATTCGGTGTCCACGCCGGCTTGTCGAATTGGACACCTCATCCTGAGGAAGCGCGTGAGCGCTGTCTCGAAGGATGGGCCACTTGCTCCTGAGTATGCAGCCCATCCTTCGAGACGCGCAGAAGTGCGCTCCTCAGGATGAGGTCATGAGGGCGGCGGGGGAAGGAACCCAGGTCACCACAGCAGTTGGCCAAGTAACTGGCCCCAAGCCAGACATTCCTCAGTCCAGCCGTTTCTTGAAGCGGAAAGCGGCGACGATCATGCCCAGAACGAAGAACCCGCACATCCAGAGCACGTCGCGGTGCAGCTCAAGCAGCCCGGCGTCCCGCAGGACGAACCCTCTGATCATGCGCATGAAATGGGTCGCCGGAAACGCCTCGGCAATATACTGCGCGATCACCGGCATGCCTTCGTAGGGAAACATGAAGCCGGACAGCAGGATGGACGGCAGCAGTACGAACACCGTCATCTGGGTTGCCTGCAACTGGCTCTGGGCAATGGTCGACAATACCAGGCCCAGTGACAGACTGGCTCCGATGAAGAGCAATGTGCCGACAAAGAGATCGAATATCTTGTCGCCGAAAGGCACGTTGAACAGCAGGTGTCCGAGCCCGAGGATGATCATCGTCTGCAATAGGCCGATGAAGATGTAGGGAATGATCTTGCCGATCATCAGCTCGATCGGCCGCACCGGTGTGTTGATCAGCATTTCCATGTTGCCGCGCTCGCGTTCGCGCACGATTGCCGCAGAGGTGAACATGATCATGGTCATGGTCAGGATGATGCCGACCAGGCCGGGCACGATGTTGATGGCGGTACGCTGTTCCGGATTGAAGAACAGGGCCACCTCGAAGGTCGGCGTCGACCGGTTCGGGGCCTGACGGTTCAATTCGGCCAGCGGCATGTTGCGCAGCGATTTGATGGCACCTGCAATCATGGTGTCGGAGCCGTCGACGATCCACTGGGCAACAGGGCGGCTGGTTTCCTCGTCGGTGGAAGGCGGCGTGCCCAGGTTGGCGGCGGGCGAGCGGGCGACCCTCTGGGAGAGGTCGTCCGGCAGAATGAAGGCGGCGCGCACGCGGGCAGCCTTGATCGCGGTTTCTGCTTCCTCGATGCTGGTCAGGCGTTCGGTCACCTTTACGACACGGGTCGCTTCCACCATCTGGATCAGGATCCGGCTCAACCCGGTCTGGCTGTGATCGACGACAGCAACGGGAATATCACGAATGTTGGTGTTGATGGCGTAGCCGAACAGGATCAGCTGGATCAACGGGATCATGATGACCATGCCGAAGGTCATCCGATCCCGGCGCAACTGGCTGAGTTCCTTGAAGAAGATGGCCGATATCCGTGAAAGGGGTCTGATCATTGTCGGCCTTCTCCCGTTGCCGTCACGAAGACATCTTCCAGGTTCGGGCGCACCTTTTCGATCAACGTGGCACCGTTGGTCTCGTCCTTGTTTTTCAGGAACGCTTCGGGATCGGCAATGTCGTCCCGCACCAGAACACGCAGGCGTGCGCCCAGCTGAGCGGCGGTAATGATGCCCTCCGTTCCCAGCAGTTTCCGGCGGATTTCGCGCAGGTTGGGACCTTCGATTTCCACGACATTGGCACCCATTGCCGCCATCAGGTCCTTCGGTGCCCCGTCAGCACGTTTCTGGCCTGCTTCCATGATCGCAATCTTGTGGCAGCGTTCTGCCTCGTCCATGAAATGCGTGGTCACGACAATGGACGTTCCGCCATCGACCAGGTCGAAAAGCTGTTCCCAGAAATGGCGGCGCGACTCCGGGTCAACGGCAGAGGTCGGTTCGTCCAGAAACAAAAGCTGCGGTTCGTGCAGAACCGCGGTTGCCAGCGCGAGGCGCTGGCGTTGCCCGCCGGACATCTTGCCCGCGAACCGGTCACCCAGCTCGCTCAATTCATATCGCTCCATGACCTCGGCAATGCGTTGCTTCTTCCGCTTCGATGGCAGGCCGTAGATCGTTGCCATGAAGTTGAGGTTCTCCAAAACCGTCAGATCGCCGTAGAGCGAAAAGGCCTGGGTCATGTAGCCGATCTTGTATTTCAGGGTCTCGGCATCCTTGGGAACGGAAAGCCCCAGCACTTCAACGGTGCCTTCGGTCGGTGTGAGAAGGCCCGTCAGCATGCGCATGGCCGTGGTCTTGCCGCAGCCGTTGGGGCCGAGAAAGCCATAGATCATGCCACGCTCGATGGTCAGGTCCAGCCCGTCGACCGCCCGGAAGCCCTTGAAGCTTTTCACCAGGCCCTCGGCCCGGATCACGATGTCGCCGTCGTTTGAACTCACGGCAGAACAACCTGGGCCGGAACGCCGTTTGGCAGGTCGTTGGCGCTGTCAGGCAACTGCACTTCGGCGACATACATCAACCGGGCGCGCTCGGATTGATTGAGCGCGTAATAGGGCGTGAAGGAAGCTTCGGAGCTGATCCAGCGCACAGTGCCTTCGATCGGCTTGTCGAGGCCGTCAATTCGCACCTCCAGCTTGTCGCCCTGCTTGACCTTTATCCGGTGAGGTTCGGGAACATAGACGCGGGCATAGGGTGCATCGCCGGCCAGCATCACAACAACAGGACTGCCGACCGTCACCCGTTCTCCAAGGTTCCAGGGAAGGTTATCGAGCGTGCCATCACGCGAGGCGGTGATGGTCAGATCGGACAGGATCTTTTCCTGGGTGGCGAGGCTTGCCTGGGCGGCCTCCAGTTCGGCCTTGGCTATGTCGAGGTCTTCCGGTCTTGTGCCGGCGACAAGCTCCTTCAGTTGTTCCTGTGCACTTTTCAGGGTCGCGTCGGCTGCATCGCGCGCAGCCTTGGCGCTGTCGAGCTGTGCCTGGCTTGTGGTGCCGCGCCCGGTCAGGTCGTCGTAGCGCCCGAACGAAGCCTGTGCATCTTCCAGCTCCGCCTTCGCACCCGCAACGGCTGCGCGGGCCTTGGCAATCTCCTCGTCGCGGGCGCCGTTTTCAAGCTTCACGAGATTGGCCTTGGCCTTCTGCACCTCCGCCTTCGCCTGGGCGACGATGGCCTGCTGTTCGGCCGGGTCCAGCTGAGCCAGAACGGTTCCCTTCTTGACGAAGGTTCCCTGTGGCACTGGCAGCTCGACCAGAACCTCGTTGGCTGTTGCGGTCAGTGCGACCCTGTCTCGCTCGAGGTTTCCAAGGGCAACATTCTCGTCTTCACCGTAACAACCGGCAGCAAACAGGCACACGGTGGCTGCGAGGACACTGCGCAGACGGAGTGTGGACATGAATTCCTCCCTATGGATCAAGGGTATGCGGCAAGAAGGGTATCGCCTTGCCGCCACCATAACCTGCTTCGCGGGCCTGTGCCATGGCTGGTTGAGGCTGGTTCGGACCTGCCGTCTTCGGGGCAATGCCGGGCGTCAGCACCGTGCATGCCAAGCAGGAGGGCGCAGGTCCGGTCTTCTGCAAACGATACGATAAAGGCCGCGGTTTGAGCCGCAGCCTTTCTTGCAAAAACGACAGGAACGAACGCCGTCAACTCGCCCGTTTGAAAACGTTGTACCAGCGCTTCCTGGGAACGGTGATAGCCCGTTCGAGGATTTCCGCGGCATAAAGCGAAGCGTTTTCCCGGGCCTTGCCGACGCCGGAGACCAGCGACGTGTCGAGGCCGGAGAGGCCACCGCCGAATTCGAAGAGATCGCGGAACGCGGCACGTTCCACAATCGGGGTCATCAAGACATCGATATTCTGGGCGGACAGGAAGTCCTGGACCGCCTTCATGGCACGCGTCGTCACCGCGGCATTGGTACGGGTCAAAACCACGCAATGCTTGATGTCGTGGCGGACAATCTTTTCCAGCTTCTTGATCAGGGTCAGGATCTTGGCGCCACCGCGCGCATCCATCGAAGACCCCTGGATCGGCACGACCACAAGGTCGGACACTGAAAGTGCGTTGGCGACGATGAGGTTTTCGGTTCCCTCAAGATCGACAATCACATAGTCGGACGTCTCGGTGGCAAGTGTGATCTGCTCTGTAATGGAGGCCGGCGAAATTTCGCTGACGACGTTGATGCCCGGGCTCTTGCGTGGCAGTTCGTACCACTTCGAGATCCATTTCTGCGGGTCCGCATCAAAGATGGTGACACGCTTTCCCCGTGCTGCGACTTCTGTCGCCAGCAGCAGAGCCGCCGTGGTTTTTCCGGCGCCGCCCTTTGCGTTTGCGAAGGAAATGACTGGCATCTGGCTTCTCCTGACCTTGCCGAGCATTGTCTGGAGCAACTTGCGTCTGCGAGCGCATGCCGAAAGCTGCCCCAACACCTTGAAGGCGATCTGTCAGCGGGTTCCCGAGTGTTCCGTTGCAAATCCGCTTGTGTCGCCGATGACCCATTGCAGGCCTATCTGTCTGGCAGTCTTGGATTTTTATGGTTACCAAATCCTTAAATTCGCAATTTGCAGCAGACTTATTCAACAAACGTTAGGATTTGTGGATAAAGACCAGCGAAACGCCTTGGCACTATTTGCAAGGGTCCGGCGAAAAGCTGCGTTTAGCCGCAATAGGCAGCCTGCATGACGCGAATTTGGCAACAGCAACACCTCGTGTGTCTTCTGCCTGGGGTGGAGAGAAATCCTGCCGGATTTTGGATCGCCACCGATTGCATGCGCCTTGGGTGCCGCGTAGGTTGTCGGTGCGGAAGGGGTGCCTGAATCGGTGGTCTTCCGCCTGTTGATCGGTCTCAAGGTATTCGGGGCACTTGTCCGCGTTGATTTGAACGCCAGATGCTTTGGGGTCAGAATTATGTCTTTGATCCGCGCCTTGAAGGACGCCACATGCTGCACCGATTTCTCAACTCCCGCCCGGCCTGCTTGATCCGGAACCTTCTGCTTTGCGGGGTGTTGGCATATGCGGGCACGGCGGGGTCGGCGTGGGCTGAGGCGCTGAAGCCTTACAAGGATGGGCTGTTCAGATACAAGAAGGTCTCCGAAACGCTCTATGATGGCGATTTTATCGTCGTTGAATATTCCAAGCAGAGAGACCTGCGCGATCGCGACGAAGTCGACGAACGCAGGGTCTACGGAAACTATGTCTCCTACAAACCGAAGCGGGGCCGTGGCAGCGGAGAACTGAAAGCCAACGGCCGGGTTGTCGAATTCATGGGTACCGGCAACTGGAAGGGCGGTGCCAATGCCATCGTGATCTACATTCACGGGCAGGGCGGCAACCGCTTTCAGGGCATGAACGACGTTTCGTTCGGTGGCAACTTCAACCGCGTTCAGAACCTGATGGTCAGGAACGGCGGCGCCTACCTGACCGTCGACATAAAGAACTTCGACAATCGCGGCACGGCCGATGTGGCAGCCCTGATCCAGTATCAGAAGCAGCTGTCGCCGCGGGCCAAGGTCGTGGTTGCCTGCGGCTCCATGGGCGGCATCATCTGCTGGAACCTGGTAAAGAACGCCAATTATGCCAGCATGCTTTCCGGCATCCTGCTGCTTGGCTCACCGAAGGATCCCAACTTCCTGTCTTCAGGTGCACTCGGGCGCAACGTGCCGATCTACATGGGGCAGGGGACGCTCGACCAAGTCTACAATTGGGAAGATCAGGCGAACTTCTTCAAGCAGATCAAGACCAGGGCTCCGAACTATCCGATCAAGTTCACATTGTTCGATACAGGCACCCACGGTACCCCCATCCGCATGACCGACTGGCGCCTGATACTCAACTGGATGCTGGGTTAGGCGAAGGCCCGGCACTGTTGAGGATCAAAACGGGCTCGTGAAACACGGCCTGCTCGGCGCCTGATGATACTTGAAGCGCTTTTGCGGTTGCCCTTACGTCACTTTTAATTTCAAACTACCCTCTGGGCACCAATGCCTGTCATCTGGAAGACGGCTCGAAACCGCCGTTTTCGGCGTGTCAGCCTCGATCCTCGGGTTGGTGCCGCGTATCAGGGGGGATGTATCATGTCAGAGTATTTTGATCTCGGCCGCTATACGCGTGTCGTAACGTCAATACCGGAAGCGCAAGTCTGGTTTGACCGCGGTCTGGTCTGGCTATTTGCCTATAATCATGAAGAGGCGATTGTCTGTTTCGAAAAGGCTGTGGCGGCCGCCCCGGCCTGCGCGTTGGCTCACTGGGGTATCGCTTACGGCATCGGTCCGAATTACAACAAGGCCTGGGAAATCTTCACGCCTGAGGAAAAGGGGCCTGCGCTGGCACGTGCACATGCAGCGCTTGCCACCGCAAAGGCACTGAAGGAGGCCAGGCCGGTGGAGCGTGCGCTGATCGAGGCCCTGGCGTCGCGTTATCCCACAGATCCGGAAATCGAAGACTATCAGCCTTTCAACGATGGCTTCGCGGAAGCGATGAAACCCGTTTACGAAGCTAACAGGGAAGACCTGGATGTCGCGTGCATTTATGCAGAGGCCTTGATGAACCGCACGCCCTGGCAATTGTGGGATTTCCACACGGGCGTGCCGAACCCTGAAGGTTCCACCACCGAGGCCGTGGCTGTTCTGGAACATGCATTTGAGAAGTTGCCAGGCGCCTGGGATCATCCTGGGCTCTTGCACATGTACATTCACCTGATGGAAATGTCGCCGCACCCCGAAAGGGCTTTGCGCCATGGCGACAGGCTGAAGGATCTGGTTCCGGATGCCGGGCATCTCGTGCACATGGGAACGCATATCGATGTCTTGTGCGGCGACTATCAGAATGTGCTCTACCGCAATCTTGCGGCAGCCAAGGTCGACGACAAATTCAAGGCTTACGCTGGCCCGGCGAATTTCTATGCGCTGTACCGGATCCACAATCTGCATTTCGCATTCTACGGCGCCATGTTTCTTGGCAGGAAAGGCGCCGCGGTGGAGGCTGTCGAGCGATTGCGCGGCGAGGTGCCCGACGAAGTTGTTCGATCGTATCCGGACGTTTTCGAAACCTTCGTGGCCGCCGCGCCGCATGTCTACATCCGGTTCGGAATGTGGCCTGAAATCCTTGAGCTCGATCAGCCAGCGGACAAGGAACTCTATGTCACCACCAACGCGTTGATCTACTACGCGAAGGCCATCGCCCTGGCCAACCTCGGCCGTCATGACGAAGCGCTGTCCGCCATGGCGGATTTCACCGCGGCTTATGCGCAGGTGCCCGATAGCCGGATGCTCTTCAACAACACCGCAAGGGATGTCCTTGCCGTTGCAGAGGAAATGATGAAGGGGGAGGTGGCTTTCAAGGCTGGACGGAAGGAAGAAGGGCTTGCCCATCTTCGCACTGCCGTCGACCTGGACGACGGGCTTCAATACGAGGAGCCGTGGTCCTGGCCACAGCCAACGCGCCATGCCTTGGGAGCACTTCTGATGGAAGCCGGCAAGTATGAGGAAGCCGAGGCGGTCTACCGCGCGGATCTCGGATTGGACGGCAAGCTACCGCGCCCGAGCCAGCATCCACGCAATGTCTGGGCGTTGCACGGATTGCATGAATGTCTGGTAAGGCGCTCGGAGAAGGTGGAGCTGCCGCACGTCAAGCTTCTGCTCGACCAGGCCATCGCGCGTGCGGACATTCCGATCCGGGCAAGCTGCCTCTGCCGGGCGAAGGCCGCATGAATGCAGAGTTGGGGCAGATCAACGACTGGTTTTGGAGGCGGCAATAAAAGCCCGGATACCTGTGCCACGTGGCTGGGACCGGAGCGGGCGTCTAAATCTTGGTGAGCTTGGCCTTCAGCAAACCTTCCGCCAGATGATCGAACACTACGCGGATCCTCTGGCTGGTGTGAAGTTCGCGATGGGTGACCAGCCAGATTGGAAACGAAACCGGTTCGATATCGGAAAAGGCGGGAACGATCTCGGGGAACCGGGCAGCGATTTCATCCGCCATGATAGCCAGGCCGAGGCCCTGGCGGACAAATTCCCAGGCGACCACACCGCTGGGGGAGCCAAGGCGAATATTGGCTTCGGTCACCTTCAGACCGAAAGCGCGCAGGTAGCCGACGAGCTCTTCGTTGTTGTCGAAGCCGATAAAATCGAGATTTGGCGCATCGTCCCTCGTCAGGGGGCGGCCGAATTGTTCAACCAGTGATCTGGCGCCGAAGATGCGGGCCGGGGCCGCCCGCAGCTTGCGGGCATAAAGGTCTGGATGGTCCGGCTCCACATGGCGGATGGCGATATCGGCCTCGCGCCGGCGCAAGTCGCTCAGGCTGTTGGTACAAAGCACCTTCACTTCCACGCCCGGTGCCTTTTTGCGCAGCTCACGCAAAATATCGGGCAAGAGATGAGCTGCCATCAGATCCGTCGTGGAAACGGTGACCAGTCCTTCGACCTGCTGTGATTTGCCGGATGCCGCAAGGGATATCCGGCTGGCCGCGTCGCCCATGGCGCGCACGTGATCAGCCAGTTCGATCCCGGCTTCCGTGAGGATCAGGCTCTTCGACACACGCTCGAACAGGGTCACGCCAAGTGTCTGCTCAAGCGCGGCCACCTGCCGGCTGAGTGTGGGTTGGGTCAGCCCGAGTGCCCGGGCGGCTGCGGAGAGAGACCCTTCCTCTGCCGTTACGAGGAACGCACGGGCCTGGTTCCAGTCGAATGTGATGGTCTGCCAGTTCATGCAAATATGTATATCAACTAGCCAGAATTCGGCAATTCTCATTCATTTCTGAAGCAAGTAGATTTCTTGTCGAAAGGAGACGCCAATGAGCCCGTCATCTTTGATGATCCAATTGGCAAACATCGTTCTTTCGGTTCTGGAGTTCCTGGCTTCACCCACTGGCGGCCGCGACATCGGCCGCGACATTCTTCATCAGATCGGTCTGCGCGGCGGCCGCAAGAAGAAGAAATAGCGGGTACGGGAGTTTCAAGCAGCCTGTGCTTCGAAGCTGTTTCGAAGCACGGATAACTGCGTGCCGGCTGTCATATTTGCAGTTGGACCAGGTTCGACCGGTTACTGCCGTTCCAGCTTATCTGTTAGAAATGGACTATTCGCCATGGCGACAACATGGACCAATGAAATGCCGTCATCTGCCGGTTTCTGGAGCAAGGCTGCGCGCAAATATGCTGCGTCTCCAATCCGCAATCAGGAAGCCTATGAAAAGACGCTGGAGCGTACGACGGAACATCTGGGGCCGCAGGACAGTGTTCTGGAACTGGGCTGCGGCACAGGATCGACGGCGCTTTTATTGGCCGGCAATGTCAGGTCTTATCTTGCCACCGACTTCGCCAGCGGCATGATCGAGATTGCTCAGGCGAAATTGAAGGATGGACCGGACGGGGAAGATCATCCGCAAGGGTTGAGGTTTGCCGTTGCCGATGTCTTCAGCGACAAGGTCGAACCGGGTGAAACCGGTTACGATGCCGTCCTTGCCTTCAACTTCCTGCATCTGGTGGAAAACGCCGAAGACACCCTGTCCCGTATTCATCATCTCCTGAAACCGGGTGGGCTTTACATTTCCAAGACCGTTTGCCTGAAAAGGCGCGCGTGGCTGTTTGCTCCCCTCGTCAAGGTGATGCAACTGGTTGGCAAGGCACCTTTTGTCCGTTTCTTTTCCTTCGACACACTGGAAGACAGCATCCGGTCGGCAGGGTTCGAAATCATCGAGACAGGAACCTATCCTGCACCCTACAGCCGCTTTGTCGTGGCAAGGAAGCTCTGACGGGGGTGCGCAGAAAAAGATGCGTCCCGGATATAAACTAAATCGATTGAATTGGCCGGTTGCGGCGACTTGCAGATGAGGGCTGTTGAGTGCTAGGTGTGATCTGTCTCGCCACACTTGCTCCCTCGAAAGCTGAAAATGCTCGTCCGCGACCGCGCCTTTTTCGCGTCCATGTTCCTGACGGTTCTGGCCGACCAGATCCTCCTGTTTCTGGTGCCGCTGGTGATCTTCCAGATAACCGGCGATGTCGCCTGGTCCGGCCTTGCCTTCTTCTTCGAAACCTTGCCGCGCTATCTGACATTTCCAGTCGCAGGCATTCTGAGTGACCGGTTCTCGCCGATCCTGCTGCTGCGTATCAGCCGCATCCTGCGGGCTGTGGCCTGTATTGTCGGTATAGTCGGTCAGCTTGCATTTGGTGGGGTCTGGTGGCTGATCGGGCTTTCTGCCGTCGTCGGCATTTTCACGACGCAGGGCATGCTGGCGCTGGAGATGGTGCTTGTTCGTGCCTTCTCCGACCAGCGTTTCGAAAAAGTGGCGAGTTACGGACAGCTTGCCTCGCAAATGGGCGTCGTGCTCGGTCCGTTGGTCGCCGCCTACCTCATGGCGTTCTGGCCCTGGCAGGCAGTGGTCGTGCTGGCAACAGTCCTGTTTGTGTTGGCCGATCTTGCGTTTTACTTCTGGCCAGGTCAGGCGCGAATGGAAGACGCTCCAGGCAGGCGTGTTTCACGCCATCCCGTGGCGGATCTCAATCACGCGCTCAAGCTAGTCTGGACATTGCCGGGCCTGACGCGGGCAATCCTGCAGGCCGCCGGCGTCAACCTGATCATTGGTGCGACGCTGGCAACGGCTGCCGCCATGATGACGGGCTTCTTCAGTCAAAGCGAACAGGTCTACGCCTGGCTTCAGGTCGGTGGAGCCCTGGCGACACTTGCCGTCCTGACGCTGACGGCCCATGTCGCGCTCAGCCTGAAGACCCTCGGTGTTACTGCTTACGGGTTGATCTGCGCGGGGGCCGTGCTGACAGGCCTTGGAGCCCATCCGCTGATCTATGCGGCAGGTTTCCTGCTGATCGCCGGGTTCGACAAGATGTTCAACATCTATGTGCGCACCTTGCGCAAGGAGATCATACCGCCGGAGGAATTCGGCAAGACAACCGGCGTGATTATCTGCCTCAACAATCTGTCGCAGCCGCTCGCTGGCCTCATCGTTGCCATCTTCGCAGCCGGAGACGACGCAAGGGCTGTCCTGCTTGGCCTTGCCGGCGCAATGGCAGTGCTGGGCGTCTTGACATTCCGGCGCGCCGCCACGCAGTCGTAACACGTGGCATGGGGTGGCAGATCAGCTGATAGCCGGCTGGTCTCGCAAGGCCGTCAGTCCTTCTGCTGACCGCCTGACGATATCCGCGATCTCGGCGAGCTGGCCTGCCAGCGGGCTCCTTCTACGCCAGACCATGCCGATTGTCCGGGTCGGTTCGGGGGCTTCAAAACGCGAAATCGCAACCGAGGCCGAACGGGTTTCCACAGGAACGGCCATTTCCGGAATCAGGGTGACGCCCATCCCTGCACTGACCATCTGGACCAGCGTTGAAAGGGAACTTGCGTCCAGCACTTCGCGCGGTGGACCGGATTGCAGGTTGCAGAAGGACAGGGCCTGATCGCGAAAACAATGGCCTTCCTCCAGCAAAAGCAACCGCATCTCGCGCAGGCTGTCGGCGCTCGGCATTGGCGCGTTGGCTTCCCGCGCCGAGCGCACCAGCACGAAGCGCTCGCTGAAAAGGGCCGTTTCGGCAAGTGTGCCTTCGGAAACCGGCAAGGCTACAATGGCCGTGTCGAGGCGACCTTCTTCCAGCTCGTCGATCAGGTTCGGCGTTACTGTTTCGCGCACATGAATGTCCAGCTCCGGGTAGCTCCTGGTCAATGCTCCGACAACGCTCGGCAGGAGGTAGGGAGCGACAGTCGGAATGACGCCGATGCGCAGCCGCCCGACAAGCCTTTCGCGTGATGCCCTGGCAAGGTCACCCAGCTCCTCGGTGGCCCGCAGGATGTCGCGGGCACGCTCGGCGGCAACTTCACCAAAATGTGTCAGGCGGATTTGTCTGGCCCCGCGTTCGAACAAGCTCGCGCCGAGCACTTCCTCCATTTCCTTGATCTGCATGGACAGCGCCGGCTGCGAAATGGCGCAGGCCTCGGCGGCCTTGCCGAAATGACCGTGCCGGGCGAGGGCCTCGAAATAGCGCAACTGTTTGAGGGTGATATTGATCATAAGCATAACTTATCGAACTTATCAGAAAATTCAACTTCCTCTGATCGGTTGCCTTTGCTAGCGTCAATCTGCACAGACGAGATCAGGTGGCATGCAAACACCCCTTGCGATGCCAGCTGATTTTTGTGCGCGGAGATTTTGGGAGATTTGAGGAAACCGATCTGTCCGGGGCTCATACGGGCCTTACGGATATCACGGGCGTCTCACGCGGCCCGAATAATCGAACGTTTCAGATGACAGTGGAGAGAGTTATGGACGCTAAGGTGGAAAAGACAGGCGGTTGCCCTGTAATGCACGGCGGCAACACGGCGATGGACAAGCCGGTAACGAAATGGTGGCCGGATGCGTTGAACCTCGACATCCTGCACCAGCGCGGTGCACGCACCAATCCGATGGACCCCGACTTCAACTACCGTGAAGCCGTGAAGGGTCTCGACCACGAGGCAGTCAAGGCCGACGTCCGTGCGCTTATGACTGAAAGCCAGGATTGGTGGCCGGCTGACTGGGGTCACTACGGCGGTCTGATGATCCGCCTGGCATGGCATTCCGCCGGTTCCTACCGCATGCAGGACGGTCGCGGCGGCGCGGGCTCCGGCAACATCCGGTTCGCTCCGCTGAACTCCTGGCCGGACAACGCCAGCCTGGACAAGGCCCGCCGTTTGCTGTGGCCCGTCAAGAAGAAGTACGGCAACGCGCTTTCCTGGGCCGACTTGATCATTCTGGCCGGTAACATGGCTTACGAATCCATGGGTTTCAAAACCTTCGGTTTCGGTTTCGGCCGGGAAGACATCTGGGGTCCAGAAACCGATGTCTACTGGGGCTCGGAAAAGGAATGGCTCGCACCGGTCGAGAACCGTTTTGAAAACGCCGATGATGCGACCTCCCTGGAGAACCCGCTTGCGGCGATCCACATGGGCCTGATCTACGTCAACCCGGAAGGCGTGAATGGCCAGCCGGATCCGGTCAGAACCGCAGCGCATGTTCGCGAAACCTTCAAGCGCATGGCGATGAACGACGAGGAAACCGCGGCATTGACTTGTGGCGGCCACACCGTCGGCAAGGCCCACGGCAACCGGTCTGCTGAAGGAATTGGTGTCGAGCCGGAAGCCGCCGGCGTCGAGTCGCAGGGCTTCGGCTGGGCGAACACCGAACAGGGTGGCAAGGCTTCCAATGCGTTCACCTCCGGTATCGAAGGTGCCTGGACGCAATTCCCGATCCAGTTTGACATGGGCTACTTCGATTACCTGTTCAACTACGACTGGGAACTGCGCAAGTCCCCGGCTGGTGCCTGGCAGTGGGAACCGGTCAACATGCCGGAAGACAAGAAGCCGGTTGATGCATCTGATCCGTCCATCCGCCGGAACCCGATGATGACCGATGCCGACATGGGCATGAAGATGGACCCGGTCTACAACGAGATCTGCCGGAAGTTCATGGCCGACGAAGCCTATTTCCGCGATTGCTTCGCTCGTGCCTGGTTCAAGCTGACCCACCGCGACATGGGCCCGAAGGTCAACTACCTCGGCCCGGACGTTCCGGCTGAAGACCTGATCTGGCAGGACCCGGTCCCGGCTGGTTCCACCTCCTACGATGTGGACGCCGTGAAAGCGAAAATCGCTGCCAGCGGCCTGACCGCTGCAGAGATGATCGCAACCGCATGGGACAGCGCCCGGACCTTCCGTGGCTCAGACAAGCGTGGTGGTGCCAATGGCGCGCGCATCCGTCTCGCGCCGCAGAAGGACTGGGAAGGCAATGAACCGGCACGCCTCGCCAAGGTTCTTGCCAAGCTCGAGCCGATTGCTGCCGAAACCGGTGCTTCGGTTGCCGATGTCATTGTTCTGGCCGGCAATCTTGGTGTGGAACAGGCAATCAAGGCAGGTGGCTTCAACGTCTCTGTTCCGTTCGCTCCGGGCCGCGGTGACGCAACCGACGAACAGACGGATGCAGAGTCCTTTGAAGTTCTGGAGCCGCTCGCTGACGGCTTCCGCAACTGGCAGAAGAAGAAATACGTTGTCAGCCCGGAAGAGATGATGCTCGACCGTGCACAGCTCTTGGGCCTGACCGCGCGTGAAATGACTGTCCTGGTGGGCGGCCTGCGTGTGCTGGGGACTAACTACGGTGGTTCCAAGCATGGTGTCTTCACCGACCGTGAAGGTGCCCTGACCACGGACTTCTTCGTCAACCTGACCGACATGGCCAACAGCTGGCATCCGGTTGCCGACGGTACTTACGAAGTGCGCGACCGTCAGCTGGGCACGTTGAAGTGGACCGCGACCAGCGCAGACCTGGTCTTCGGCTCCAATTCCATCCTGCGGGCCTATGCGGAAGTCTACGCTCAGGACGACAACAACGAGAAGTTCGTGAAGGACTTCGTTGAAGCCTGGACCAAAGTCATGAACGCAGACCGGTTCGACCTGATCTAAGGACGGTATCTGCAATTTGAGACAGATGGCGGCGCCCCGGGGTTTTCCGGGGCGCCGTTTTCTTTGGGCTGGCTTTCTGTCCAGTGCTGATTTTGCGATGCAGCAGATCATTTTCGTCAGCACAAACCCTTATCTCCTTGAAAAGGTCATTGTTCCGTCACAAGGTTTATGTTGCACTGCGAAGCAGTTTCAGGTTGCGCTTGAGACAGCGAAGTGTGGTGGCCGGCCGGTTTCCCTCCGTCCTGGCTGCCCAAGGTTTCGGGAGCTGTGCGCATATGTTTGATTTGACGGGCCACAAGGCCCTTGTTGTAGGGGTCGCCAACGATCAGTCCATTGCCTATGGCTGCGCCAAGGCCTTCCGTGCGCAGGGAGCAGATCTGGCGATCACTTATCTGAATGAGCGGGCCGAAGCCTACGTGCGGCCTCTGGCCGAACAGCTCGATGCGGAAATCGTTGCCCCGCTCGACGTGCGCGATACAGAGCAGATGGACGCGCTGTTTTCCGAGATTGAGGCCAAATGGGGCCGTCTCGACACTTTGCTCCATTCCATCGCGTTCTCCAAAAAGGAAGACCTGCATGGCCGTGTGATCGACTGTTCCGCGGACGGCTTTTCGCTGGCCATGGACGTCTCCGTCCACTCCTTCCTGCGGCTTATCAAAAGGGCCGAGCCGCTCATGCCCCATGGCGGTACCTGCATGACAGTATCTTTCATGGGCGCGCAGAAGGTCGTCGAGAACTATGGCGTCATGGGCCCGGTCAAGGCCGCGCTGGAGGCGGCCACCCGCTATGCGGCAGCCGAGCTCGGATCAAAGGGAATCTCGGTCCATGCGCTGTCGCCAGGTCCGCTCAAGACCCGCGCCGCATCGGGCATTGCCGAGTTCGACGCATTACTGAACGACGCGGCTGAACGCGCGCCGACACATCAACTGGCCACGATCGACGATGTCGGGGCCTATGCCGCCTTTCTTGCCAGCCGGGAGGCGTTCAACGTCACCGGGGCCGTGCACCCGATCGACGGTGGCTACAGCATTCTTGGATAGGAGGTCCTGATGAAGGACATTTTTGACGCGCTTGAAAAAGGCCAGAACGAATTTCTGGAATCGCTGCATGATGCCACCGCCTGGGGGCCTTCGGAGCGTTTTACGGCACTGCAGGCCCAGGCGACGGAGCTGTCCAACCTGGCGGAACTGATGGGCAGGGGACTGACCAAGCACCTGACCCGGATCTCGGACGATCACAAGACCCGTTGGCAGTCGAATATTTCCGAGTTCGGCAAAGCCGTGGAAGCCATGGGCGGTGCGCAGGAAGCAGGGTCTTTATACGAGGCCTGGGAAGACTACTGGAAGGATGCGGCCCAGCGCATGGTCCTCACAATGGACACGCTTCGCCAGCGCGGCGACATCTTCCTGGATCACGAAGAAGCCGGCTGTCCACCTGTCCTGATCTATGACTATGAAGTGGTTCTGGATGGTGCAGATCTGCCGCGCCCCAGCTGTTACATGCTGCTGAAAATCATTCCGCCCGCAGATCTGCCGTGCCGTGATCCGAAACCCTGGAAACGGCCCTATATCATCATCGATCCACGGGCCGGACATGGAGCCGGGATCGGCGGTTTCAAACCGGACAGTCAGGTGGGCGTTGCCCTGCATGACGGTCACCCGGTCTACTTCGTTGCCTTCAAGAGGATGCCGGAGAAAGGCCAGACACTGGCGGACGTGACCCATGCGGAGGCGGCCTTCGTGCGCAAGGTCATGGAGCTTCATCCCGAAGCTCCGAACCCGGTGGTGACGGGGAATTGCCAGGGTGGTTGGGCGACGCTGCTGCTGGCTGCCATGAACCCGGATCTGACCGGGCCGGTCATCCTCAATGGTGCGCCTGTGTCCACATGGTCCGGCCGGGTCGGTGAAAACCCGATGCGCTACAATGCCGGTGTTCTGGGTGGGACCTGGAACGCGATGTATTACTCCGACCTTGGTCACGGCATCTTCGATGGCGCTGACATCGTGCAGAATTTCGAACTGCTCAATCCGGCCCGGAACTACTTCGGCAAGTACTACGATCTCTATGCCAAGGTCGACACCGAGCCAAAGCGCTTCCTGGAGTTCGAGCGCTGGTGGGGTGGGTATTTCCTGCTGAACGAAGCGGAGATGAAGTGGATTGTCGAGCAGCTCTTCGTCGGCAACCGTCTTTCCAAGAACGAGGCACAGCTTGAGCCCGGCCGAAACGTCGACATCAAGCACATTCGTGCGCCGATCATCGTTTTCGCCAGCTATGGCGACAACATCACACCGCCGCAGCAGGCCCTCAACTGGATCATCGACACCTACACCGATGAGCGGGAAATCGCCATTCGTGGCCAACGGATCATCTATATGGTCCACGAACAGGTTGGCCATCTCGGCATTTTCGTGTCCTCCAAGATTGCGAAGAAGGAGCACACGGAAGTCACCTCGACACTGAAGACAATCGAGGCGCTGGCGCCAGGCCTCTACGAAATGACCATCGACGACTATGAAGGCCCGCTGCTGGAGCGGGAATTCACGGTCAGCTTCCATGAGCGCAAGATGGAAGACCTGACGAAGATAGATGACGGCCGGGACGATGAAATACCCTTTGCCGCTGTTGCCCGTGCATCCGAGCAGCAGGCCGAATTCTACGATGTCTGCGTACGGCCTTTCGTCCAGGCTTTCGTCACCGAGCAGAGCGCTGATCTGCGTCGCAAGAGCCATCCGCTCAGAATGCAGCGTGCGCTGTTCTCCAGCCTCAATCCGGCTCTCGGCTGGTTGCCCGGCATTGCCGAGCGTGCAAGGAACGAAAGGTCGCCGGCCGCTGCAGGCAATCCGTTTGTCGAACTGGAAAAGGTCAATGCGGCCCTGATTGAGCAGTCCATGGATCTTTTCCGGGATTTGCGCGACACAGCCTACGAGAACCTCTTCTACGCCATCTGGGGCACGCCCTACATGCGCTGGTTCGGCCGGACCAAGCAACCGGGCCGGACGCTGAAGCGCAAGGACGAGTTGCGCAGCTTGCCGCCGGTCCAGGCAGCCCTGATGCATATCGAGGAAGGTGGTTTCTGCGAAGCGGTGATCCGTATGCTGATCCTGCTTGCCGACAGCCGGGGCAATGTTCGCCGCGACCGTCTGGAACGCTCAGCCCGTGTCCTGACACAGGATGAGCCGTTCAAATCGCTGAATGCGGACGAACGCAGTTTCATTCTTCAGGAACAGACGCTGATCGTCGAATTTGCTCCCGAACTGGCAATCGAAACCTTGCCAAAGCTTCTGAAAACCCCGGAAGAGCGGGAACTCGCGGCCAAGGTTGTGCGGTTCATTCCCGGCGCAATAGACGAAATGACGCCGCATACACTGGAAACGCTGCAGCAGTTCCACAAGGTGCTGGGTCTGCCGCCTGTTTCGGGAGACATCACGGAAGATCCCCTTGCCGTGACCGATGTCGTCGTCGAGCCGGGCAAGGAAGACGCCCGAGCGGCACAGGAAGAGGCGGCGAGCAAGGCCCCCGCGCAGTCGGCGCCAACGCGGACAGCTCCCGTTAGGGCGGCCTCGGCTGCGGCAGTGCCGAGCAAATCGTCTCCTCGCAAGACTGCAACGCGAAAGGCAGCGGCGCGCAAGGCGACGGCTCCACGCAAATCACGCAGCAGTGCGAAAAAACCGCAGGAACCGGCTGAATAATAATAGGGGGCGTCCGGGCCTCTCGGACGCCCCCACAGAGCCCCCCTGGAATTATTTTTGGAGTTTGGCTCTGATCTGAAACGGTGTTTCGCTTAGCAGGCTAAGACATGTTTCCGGCAATCCGGCACGGGTGGCGCCGATGTCCGACCGCCGGATTTGTCCGTTAAGCATAGCAAGATCGGTGCTGCTCACAAGTGCCGGAACGCTGCTTCCGGCAGGAATTTGAGCTGCCGAATTTCGAACTCTGTTTTTATTGCATTTTTCGCTACGCTCCTGCGTGCTGGCGAAAGACAAACTTCCTATTCGCCACCCGAATGCCTACTTCTTGTCCGAAGCAGAGCCGCTCGCGGTTCGGAGCCCCGTGTGCCTGGGTGAGGGAAAACCCTGCTGCGAGAGAACAATGAAGAGAAAACTGGCGGAGCCGCATGTTCGACTGGGCCTATAAGAAACGCTTGAAGGACGACCTGGAACTTTGGGTCGAGAAGGGCTGGGTGAGTTCTGCCGGTGCAACGGCCATATTGAAGGAGCAGGATCAGGACGACGGTCGTTCACGCCTGCCCATGGCCCTTGCCGGAATTGGAATGGTCTGCGTGGCTTTGGCGCTGCTGGCATTCATAGCGGCAAACTGGGGAGCTATTCCGAAGTCCGTGAAGCTCGTCGGCATTGCACTGCTTGTCGTTGCGAGCAACGGTCTTGCGGCCTTTGCTGCAACAAGAGGGCGCAAGGGTATCGCGGATCTTGCCACTGGCTTTGCCACGCTGGTTTTTCTCGGCGGCATGGCGCTGGTCGGACAGATCTTCCACTTGCCCGCCGACTGGCCCGGTGGCGCTTTCCTTGTCTGTCTCGGTGCGCTGGCTGCCGCGTGGCTCACCGGTTCGAAAACATCCCTGATCGTCGCTGCCGGTGCTGCCATAACCTGGCAGGTCATGCGGTCCGAATTCGGTTCGGCACCGCTGATGGAAGATCTGATCGGGCTTCTCCTTCTTGTCGCGGTGTTTGCACATCCGGTCATCCATCCCGCACGGCTTTCGCGCTGGGCCGCGATTTCGCTGCTCTGGGTAACCTATGGCCGCTGGTTTGGCGAAACAGCGGAACTGATGAGCTCCAGCGATGATTTCATCACTGCAATGTTCCTAGCCGGAACCGGTGGAATGGCGGCCGCGATGATGTTGCTCGATCCCGTTGCCGATCTTTTCGTGAAGTGGTCAAGCGACCGGCCGACGCGCAGTCATGGGCATTGGCTGATGGCAAGGTCCCTTCAGGATGTCGGTATTCTGGTCTTGTCGGTGCTGGTCGTCCTGGCGCTCGTGTTTGTTCCCGAGGTCGCGGACGAACCGTCTTTGGGCGGCCTTGCAACACTCCCTGCTATGGTGCCGTTGGCCGTCGCTCTGGCTCTCCTGGTGACAGGCCTGCTGCTATCCTACAAGACCGTGAAGTCGGGGGCGCTCTTCGGGGCAACCGGCCTGGCGCTGGTGGCCGTGCTGATGCCGGTTCTGACGGCCAACGTTCTCGTGCTTGCAGCCTTTGTTCTGGCGGCACTGATCGGTCTTTGCGCACTGGGGACATGGTATAACAACAGGTTCTGGATGCTTTGTGCCTATTTCGGCCTGACTGCGGTCGCGCTCTGGCTGCTTCAGGTCACCATCGGCAGTTTGCTGGGGCAGTCGCTGTTCTTCCTGGTGGCAGGTGTTCTGCTGCTGGGAATGGCCCTTTGGCTGGCGCGTCTGATGAGGCGCGGTGGCCGGACGCCGGATGAAGGTGACGTCACCGGGGAGGTTCAGGAATGACCACGGCAACTGCAACTCCCGTTTCAAAACCGCAGTCCCGCGCCCAATGGCTGCTTTGGGGACTTCTGGCCCTGATCCAGCTTGGCCTCATCTCAATCCCGTTGTTCGACCGGCTGGACGTGCAACACAGCGGAACCGCTGTTTCGCTTGCCGTGGTGCCGGTTGACCCGAGAGACCTGCTCCGTGGCGACTATGTAGTGATCAATCTTGCGATCGGTACCGTTTCCAATACGGTGCCCGGTGCCGACAAGGTCCAGTCGGGAGACAGCATCTTCGTCGGTCTGAAGTCAGAAGGAACGGGCGCTGCCGTGCCGGTCCTGATTGCGAAGGAAAGAGCTGACGCCGGTGATCTGGCGATCGCCGGTACCGTTCGCTCCGTTCTTGGTGACGAAATACGGGTGGACTACGGTATCGATGCCTTCTTCCTGCCCGAGGGCGAGGGACTTGAAATCGAACGCATGGACACATCGCGCATTCTTCTTGAAATCTCGTTGACCGAAGACGGCCGGTCGCTGCCCGTAAACCTGCTGGTGGATGGAAAAGCTTTCCGGTCTGATGCGATCTTTTGACCTTCGGCCATTCTGGCGGTATGAGCGCGTCAGCTGAAACCCGTCTGAAAGACCGCCATGTCCGATCCCGCGCTCGATACACTCGTATTGCCTCTTGAAACCGGGGCTGTCGAGCTTGCCGACAAGAGCCGCGTCCTGTTCCTGCGCGCAAGGACAGGGCGTCCGCTTGCAGCGCTTGCGGACGTAGATCTTGTTTGCGAACAGAGTTTCGCACCAGATCGGGATGCGCTGCAAAAGGCAGGGCTGAAGGTAGACGCGGAGACGGAAGACAACAGCTTCGACGCTGTTCTCGTTCTTCCTGGTCGTCAACGGCAGGAAGCAAGGGCACAGCTTGCCCGTGCGGTTTCAAAGACACGGCCGGGTGGAACCGTGATTGCCTGCGCGCCCAACACCGAAGGTGCCAAGACGCTGGAAAGCGATCTTCAGGAGCTTCTGGGCAGCGCCGAGAAAATGACCAAGAACAAGTGCCGGGTTGTCTGGAGTGAAGTTTCCGATGACAGCCTGAACACCGCACTTCTCGCCGAATGGCTGGTACTGGATGCGCCGCGGACCGTGCTTGACGGCACATTCGTCAGCCGGCCGGGCATCTTCGCCTGGGACAGGATCGACCCGGCCTCCAGACTTCTGGCAGACCTTGTGCCGGCAACGCTGAAGGGCAGAGGCGCTGATCTTGGAGCGGGCTTCGGTTATCTGACCCGTGCCGTTTTCGAGAAGGCTCCGAAGGTCACTTCGATGGATCTCTACGAGGCGGAAAAGCGTGCGCTGGATCTGGCCGAACAGAACCTGGCTGCCTTCAAGGGCCTCAGAACGATGAACGGCATCTGGTCGGATGTGACCCAGGGCATCGAAGGGCCTTACGACTTCATCGTCTCCAACCCGCCGTTCCACCAGGCCGGCAAGGCCGACCGCGCCGACGTCGGTCAGGGCTTCATTCGCGCCGCTGCCCGCGGACTGCGGCCGGGTGGTGAATTCTTCATGGTCGCGAACCGGCATCTTCCCTACGAGCACACGCTGGGCGAAGTCTTCGCCGATGTGAGACAGCTCGCCGACGAAGGTGGCTACAAGGTAATCCGGGCCGTCAAAGCCAAGGGAGGTCGGTAAGATGCGTCTTGTAAAACTCCTCGCCAATCTCGGCTATGGCAGCCGGAAGGAAATGCAGGTCGCCATCCGCAACGGGTGGCTCACAGACCGCGAGGGCAGCCGTTTGAAGGCGGATGCCAAGACCGCTCACGAGGACATCCTCTTCGACGATGAGCCGCTCGACCCCGCACACGGGGTGGTGATCCTGATGAACAAGCCGCTTGGCTACACCTGCTCCATCAAGGATCAGGGCCGGCTGGTCTATGACCTCTTGCCGGACCGCTTCCGCATGCGCAAGCCGGTTCTGTCCACCATCGGTCGGCTGGACAAGGAAACGTCCGGTGCCTTGCTGTTTACCGACGACGGCACATTCCTGCATCGCGTCATCTCGCCGAAGTCCGAAGTTCCCAAGATTTACGAAGTGACACTCGACCGCCCGATGAAGGGCGACGAAGGCGCGCTGTTTGCTTCCGGCGACATGATGCTGGAAAGTGAAGACAAGCCGCTGAAGCCGGCGGAGCTTCAGGTTCTGGACGAAACCCATGCTCGGCTTACCCTGCATGAAGGCCGGTATCACCAGGTACGCCGCATGTTCGCGGCAACGGGCAATCACGTCACCGACCTGACTCGCAGTCACATCGGCGGCCTCGGTCTGGAAGGTCTCGAAGTGGGCAAATGGAAAGTGCTGTCCGAAGAAGAAAAGACACGCATTTTTGAAGGTGGATGAGGTCACGGTTTCCTGTTTCTGCTGCGAACCAGGAAATTTTTATGATGAGAGGTTTTTCTTTTAAGTTCAATAAATTCAGATACTTATATTTAATTTGATCTCCAATTTCTAAAAAATTTCAAAAAAGATTTCCCCCTGCTGCATCCAAAATTCGATCTGCCGTGTTTCCGGGAAGTGAGGCCAATCCGATGCCTCCTGCCTTTGAAAGACGGAGATCTGAAATGCCCCTTATTGCACGTAGCCTTCTGACAGCATCCGCCCTTGTTCTTGCCGCTGGCGCTGCTCACGCGACCCCTGCGATCGGTCTTGCCGGTGAAAAGACCCTGGTGGTCATCGACAGCAATTCCGGAAAGGTAACCGACACGATGGAAGTTTCCGGTGTCGACAGCCTGCTCGGCATTGACCTGCGGCCGGCGACGGGGCAGCTGATCGGCGTCAGTGGCGCTCACGAAATTGTCGAGATTGATCCGAAGACCGGTGCGGCAACGG
The DNA here is from genome assembly GCF_009363335.1 of Labrenzia sp. THAF191a. Classification (GTDB taxonomy): domain Bacteria; phylum Pseudomonadota; class Alphaproteobacteria; order Rhizobiales; family Stappiaceae; genus Roseibium; species Roseibium algicola. The sequence continues at coordinate 5,657,677 of NZ_CP045333.1, read as the reverse complement.
TGATTTCCAAGATGGACAAGATGCTGCCGCTGAAAGACGGGCAGCCTGTCATCGTCGACTTCAACCCCAAGGCCAACAAGTTGCGCTTCATGACCGGTGTGACCAACCACCGGGTTGATATCGAAAGCGGCAAGGTGACCGTCGACGGCAGCCTGGCCTTTGAGGAAAAGGACATGCATGCGGGCGAAGCGCCGAACATCGTTGCTGCTGCCTACATCAATTCCTACGGCCAGCCGGAAACGACAGCGATGTATGACATCGACGCGACCATTGGTGCCGTCATCCGTCAGACTTCGCCGAACGATGGCACCCTTGCGGCCGTTGGCAAGCTGGGGGTGGACGCTGCCGAAACCTACGCCTTTGATGTTGCCACCGACGCGGAAGGCAACAACAAGGCCTGGCTGGCAACCGGCACGTGGCTGCACACCGTTTCGCTGGAAACCGGCAAGGTGACCGATAGCTGGGAACTGGGTGGCCTGGAATGGCCGCTGCGCGACATCACGTTCATGACCGCGATGTGAGCCCCATCCAAAGCACTTACTGACAGAGCATCTTCAGCCCGCTGAATGAACAAGGATGCTCTGGGCTTTGCGGCCCCGTCCCACCTGGTTCGCAAAGCCGATTGCCGGAGCAGCCTGGACCACCCACCCCAGGCTGCTCCGGTCCCTTACCGGTACGACTGGTCCGGCAACGCTTCTGATGCGTAGCAGTCAGGAGCCCTGGTGAGATTGAACAAGTGAGACCAACGTGCTGGATATGCCGGAAAGCGTAAGCGAAGTGGATCACGCGGCCCTTCTGGCCGCCTGTGCACGCAAGGACCGTCAGGCCCTGCGACAGATCCTGGAACTGGAAGGCCCCAAGATGCTGGGCATTGCCAAGCGCATGTTGCGCCGGCAGGACCTTGCTGAAGATGCCCTCCAGGATGCGTTGGTCCTGATCTGGCGCAAGGCTTCCCAGTTTGATCCTGCGAAGGGATCCGGACGCGCGTGGATCTACGCGGTCCTGCGGAACAGGACCTTGAACATGCTTCGTGACGGGGCCCGGGAAGCGGCAACCGATGACGACAAGCTGGAACGCCAGATCGACGGCAGCGAACTGAACGAGGCCTGGGAAATGCTGGGCCATGACAGCGAGTTGCGTCGTTGTCTTGGTCGACTGGAAACGGAAAAGCGCAGTGCCGTGCTGATGTCCTATATCTGGGGCTACACCCACGGTGAAATTGCCGGCCGGCTGTCGGCCCCCCTTGGAACGGTAAAGGCGTGGGTGCGCCGTGGCCTGACTTCCTTGCGGGAGTGCATGTCATGAGAACGGCCCGCCGAAACCTTGCCGAACTTGCCGACGAATTCGTCATTGGCCTGTGCGACCCAGAAGAACAGCGCGAAGTGGAAGATCGCCTGATGAAGGAGCCGGAATTGGCCGTTCTCGTGGAACTTGCCCGTCAGCGGTTCGCCGCCCTGGACGCCGCGACGCCCCGGGAAGCCGTGCCGGAGAGCCTTTGGCATCGCGTTGAAAGGCGTCTGGACGCCGTGGAAGAAAGTATTGCCGCTCCCGAGACGAAAGACAGCCGTGTTGAAGCGCCGGTGGATCTCAAGTCCGAGAGAGAAAAGCGCAACAGGCCAATGATGTGGACGGCGGCAGCCAGCCTGGCAGCGAGCCTCGTACTTACCATCGCGCTTGTCTGGAACCTTATGACGACAGTTGAGCCGCAGGTAATAGCCGTGCTTGTCAACGATGCCGGGCAGCCTGTTGCGATGATCGAAGGGGCTGAGAACAACGCAACCCAGGTCACGCTTCTGGGGCAGACCGATGTCCCGGCAGGCACAATCCTTCAGCTCTGGACCAAACCGGATCCGGATGGGCCGCCGGTTTCCCTGGGCATCTTCGATGAGCCCAAACAAACGATCCTGCAAGCTGCCGGGTTGCCGGTTCCCAAGCCTGACCAGCTTTATGAGATCACCTTCGAACAGCCGGGAGGCTCTCCAACCGGGTTGCCGACCGGCCCCATCCTCGGCAAGGGTCTTGCCAGGGAGCCTCGCTGATCATCGGTGGGAAAAGCACCGGAAGGTGTAAAGAACTTGAGAGCACCCGGACAGGTTCGGGCGCTCTTGCCTGTGAGATCCTTAGTTCCTTTTTCGGCTGAGGACTCGTATGCGGCTATCGAATTCGCCGCGGTCGACATAACAGCCGCGCAGGTGGCGGAACCCGGTGCTGGGGTCGAAAGCGGCTCGACCATGCAGGACCCGCCGATTGTCGAAGATCACCATTTCTCCGCCCTTCAGCCGTGTGGTGATGACGTAGTTCCTTGATCGGGTCATCTGCATCAAGGTGCGATACGCCCCGTAATAAGCTTCCATTCGATCCGCCGGCAGATCGAAGATCCCGGCAAGATGGGCATTGAAATGGAGCTCCTGCACGCGTGCGAACAGATCGAGTTCGATCACCGTGTGATGGCGGCGGATGTCGTAGTCCTCGTCGTGAAAGCGAAAGGGCACCGGCGTCTCGGCAAGGAGCCGGAAGGCCTCCGGATCGAGCCGGGCGAGATCGTCCGCAATCGCGAAGCCGTCACAAAAGGTCGAGCCGCCACCTTCTGCTTCATTGGCAAGACAATGCAGGAACTGGAAGCCTGGTGGCAATTCCTGATTGGCCAGGTCCGTATGCAAAGGAAGGGCATGGGACGTATAGGCCAGGTTGTTCGGGTTCGGCTTGGAAATGACCTCAAACGTCGTGCCGAAATTGGTCTCCCGAAGAAAACCGATCCTGCGGGCGACATCGATACCTGCCTCCACGTCGTCAGCCATGCCGTCGACAAGAGCAAGGCCGGTTTTCTTGGCTTCGATCAGGAAAGCAAAAAGGAGATCGTCGTTGACCATCAAGTCGGCCGCCGCCGCTCGCGGAAGGCTTTCCGGGACAAGATCACCGCGCCACAGCTCAGGTTCGATCTCGGCTGGATCGGCAAGTCCGACCCCAGGCCGGTGATCGAACAGCCAGTCGGCCCTGTAGCGGCTGACATGGCCGTCGCCGGACCAGGTAAGAATAATTTCATCCGCATCCTGTTCGGCCTTCGCGATGGAAATATCCATCGCAATGCCGGTCAGGTCGAACTGGCGTTCCTGCGTTTGCGTATGAAACCCGCTCGGGCAGTTGTCGCGAAGCCAGATGAAGGGAAAGTCGGTGTTGGTGCCATCGGTCCAGGCGACAGAAAGCATGCGGTCTTCACCGCGCAAGGTCACGTTCGTCATTTCGAAAATCCGTTGATGTCTTGGAGAGTAAAGACGCCGGCAAGAGCCGGCAAACATCAATGGTCGGCGGGGGGCGGCCACCACCAATAGGCCTTGTTATGCGGATTGCCGCCATTGCGGCCGAGAACAGAAACCATCCACGGAACAGCCTGAACGCAGGCGACGCCTGCTGTTGAACCTGAAAAACGCTACATCAAAAAAAGCGCCCGGCAAACGAAATTCTGCCGGGTGCCAGTCATGTCGAATAATTTCAGGTTCAGTTCTTGGATGCCTTGGCTGCAAGGGCAATGGCGATGTAGCTCCAGCCGTTGATCAGCACGGAAATGCCGGCCAGAAGGCCAAGCGCCCAGGCGGCCGAGCTCGGCAGTTCCAGCCAGATCATGGCACCGGCCACAAGGGATACGAGCCCTGCGATCAGCACCCAGACCCAGCCGTCATGCGGCTTCAGTTTGAAGGCCAGCAGGATCTGGCTGATGCCCTGCGCCACGAAGATTGCGGCAATCACCAATGTCAGTGCGATGGTTCCCGCGAGCGGGTTCACATAAATCACGATCCCGCCGATGACGGCGATAATGCCGGTGATCAGGTTCCAGAGGAAACTGGCGGTACCATGGGTCTTGAAGGAATTGTAGATCTGAACCAGGCCGCCAACGAATAGCACAGCCGCGATCAGGATCGTTACGGCAACCGACGTTGCCAATGGAGCGGCGATCAGGATGATACCACCTATGACCAGCGCAACGCCGAGCGCCAGAAACCAGCCCCAGTTGTCCTGGATTTTTCTTCTCATATTCTCTACGGCCTGAACAGCATCTGTCATTTTGACCTCCTCACGCTCCGGTTGCCGCTGTTGACCGTAACCCCTTTGCAAATAAACGCAATATCCTGATGACAAATTGCCCGGGCAGGGGATCGTTCGACTGTGACTTGACTTTTGATGTGTATATGCACACAAAGCCCGCATGGAAGAAGACGATTTCTCGCTCTGCGTTCTCGACAACGCGCGCAAGGCCGCACGTGCCGTCAGCCGGCACTACGACAAGCTGGCGCGGCAGGTTGGCATGACGGCAGGTCAGTTCTCCGTTCTTGTCTCGATCCGCAAATACGAAGGCGTGACGACGGCAGCACTGGCCAAGCGGCTGTCCATGGAACGTACGACGCTGGTGCGCAACGTCGCTCTTCTGGAGCGCAAGGGGCTGGTCGCATCGCAACCTGTCCGGGACGGTCGCAGCAAACAGTATCGGCTGACCCCGAAGGGTGCGGAGCTTCTTGATACCGCCGTCCCATTGTGGCGGCAGGCCCAGGCAGACGTGAAGGGACATCTCGGCAGCGATGAATTTCTGCGTGCCATCGACACCCTGAAGCGGCTCTCGGAGCTATAGCCGGGCAAAAGGGATTTCCATTCCAGGCGGACTGGCAAACCGCCTCGACACATCTTAACTGCCGGGGCGGGGGCGCTGGCAAACCAATGTGAGGTAAGACATGCGACGTGTGGTCGTGACGGGACTGGGGATCGTTTCCCCGCTGGGCACCGGGGTAGATGCCTTCTGGAACCGGGTGAAAGACGGGAGCAACGGCATCCGCCAGATCACCCACTTCGATGCAGGCGAGCTGGCTTGCCAGATTGCAGGCGAGGTTCGTTCCAAAGCAGAAGACGAGCATGGCTTTGATGTCGATGCAGTGATGGATCCGCGCGAACAGCGCCGCTCTGACCGGTTCATCCACTTTGCCATGGGGGCGGTTCAGGAAGCGCTGGCCCATGCGGGTTGGGAGCCGAAGTCCGACAGGGACAAGGAACGCACAGGCACGATCATCGCGACCGGGGTTGGCGGGTTTCCGGCCATGACCGCCGGTACGCGGCTGGTGGACGAAAAAGGCCCTCGCCGCGCGTCGCCTTTTCTGGTGCCATCGTTCCTGGCCAACCTGGCTGCCGGGCAGGTCTCCATCCGACATGGCCTCAAGGGGCCGATCGGCGCACCGGTGACTGCCTGTGCGGCCAGCCTTCAGGCCCTGGGCGATGCCGCCCGTATTATCCGTTCGGGAGAAGCCGACGTGATGGTGGCAGGCGGGTCAGAAGCCTGTATCGACAAGGTTTCCTACGCCGGGTTCTGTGCCGCGAAGGCCATGTCCTCCAAACGCAATGACGATCCGGCCCATGCGTCCCGGCCATTTGACCAGGACCGTGACGGCTTCATCATGGGCGAAGGCGCTGGCATCCTGATCCTGGAAGACCATGACCATGCCACCGCCCGTGGTGCGACGATCCTGGCCGAGTTGGCCGGTTACGGCACCAGTGCCGACGCCTATCACGTTACCGCGTCTTCGCCGGACGGTGAGGGCGGTCTGCGGGCAATGCGGCAGGCCCTGTCGACGGCCAATCTCTCGCCCGGTGAAATCGGTTACGTCAATGCGCACTCCACATCGACACCTGTCGGCGATGCTGCAGAAATTGCTGCACTGACAACGCTTTTCGAAAACCGTGGCAAGGACCTTGCAGTGTCGTCGTCAAAGTCGATGTTCGGCCACCTGCTGGGAGCTGCCGGAGCCGTGGAGGCAATCGCCTGCGTCAAGGCCCTGATGAGCGGTCTGTTGCCGCCCTCCCGCAATCTGGAAGCGGCCGACGAGGCCATGAGCCGGTTTGAAATGATCCCCGGCAAGGCCATTGCTCGTGACGTCAACCACATCCTCACCAATGGCTTTGGTTTCGGCGGTGTGAACGCCAGTGCGGTGTTCTCGAAGGTGTGAAACTAAACGACCGTCAGACACTGCTCATTCTTTGAGCTTTTTAAAATCAAGAATCCCATATATGAGAAAATTCTCATTTATGGGATTTTTTGATGTCGAACCTTGATCAAGATCTTGCCCGGCGGCTGACCGAGCTGCGACGGGCCAGATACTGGCCACTGGAAGATCTGGCCGAACGCACCGGTATCAGCCGGGCAACCCTGTCGCGGATCGAGCGCGGAGATACCAGCCCGACCGCAAGCGTTCTCGGAAAACTTGCCGCGGCATTCGGCCTCTCAATGGCCGAACTATTCGGAGCGGCCTCCGCTACGATCGAGCGCCTTGTTCCTCGGGACGCGCAGGCCGTCTGGACGGACCCGGAGACAGGCTATGTCCGCCGCACATTAACGCCGGCAGCAAGCGGGTATCGCGGGGCCATGATCGAAGGTTGCATTCCCCCCGGTGCCACCGTTGCCTATGCCGCTCCACCGGTTCCGGATCTGGAGCATCAACTTGTGCTTCTGGAGGGGAACCTGCGGATGGTCATCGGCCCGGATGCCTACGACCTGGAGCCTGGTGATGCCCTGCGGTTCCGTCTCAACGCCCCCAACAGTTACCACGCGTCTGGATCTGTTCCGGCACGCTATTTCCTGACGGTGATCACGCCATGACACTTCCCGTTACCGAAACCGGACGTCTGCAAGTCCAGCCGTTCACGCCTGAAGCTCCCGTCGATCTGATGTCCGCAGATGAGGTGCGCAGGTCGCTTCCCGCCCTGGGGCAGCTTCTGAAAGCATGCGTCGAAGATGGTGCCGGGATCGGCTTCCTGTTGCCGATGCCGCAGGACAAGGCGGAAGCCTTCTGGGCGAGCAAGTTGCCCGCCATCGAAAGTGGGGAGGCATTTCTGCTTGCCGCGCGCCACGGGGCGGACATTGCGGGGGTGGTGATGCTTGTGAAGGCAGGAGCCGACAACCAGCCCCATCGGGCGGACGTCGCCAAGCTGATGGTTCATCCGGATCATCGGCGCAAGGGACTTGCCAGAAAGCTCATGTCGGCCATCGATGGCCTTGCCCGTTCCGAGAACCGCTGGATGCTGGTGCTGGATACGGTCACCGGAGATCGAGCGGAAAAGCTCTACCCGACTTGCGGATACCAGAAGGTCGGCGTCATTCCGGACTACGCCTATAACAGCCACGGCCATCTGGACGCGACAACCGTGTTCTTCAAGGATTTGCGGTGAGAGGAAGCGATTTGCTCCGCAGTACAGCCGGCGGAGGCCCGAGGCTCGGGTCTCCGCTTGGCTTTGCCTGGTTTGTCAGTCGCCAGGGTGGCTCAGCTGAGGAAGCAGGCCTGCCACGCCTGCGTTAGTCGCTGAACTCCACGGAGTCCGGCTTGACGCCAAGCTCCTCGAGCACTTCCTGAACCGCCTCCATCATGGGCGGCGGTCCGCAAAGATAGAAGCGGCGGTCCAGATCAGGCACGAATTCCTTGATCATGTCCGCGTCGATCATGCCGTGGTGGCTGCCGGCCGTGTCTTCGTCTGACAGAACGTGATCGATCTTCAGGCCGTCCATAGCCTCAAGTTCCTTGCGGTAGATAATGTCCTCCGAGGTCTTGTTGGCAAAGATCAGCTGGTTGCCGTTCAGCTTTCCCTTCTTCTCCAGGTCCCGGAAAATCGCAAGGAACGGCGTGATGCCGGCGCCGCCGGCAATGAACACACCCGGCTCGTCATAGCGGAAGGTCTTGAACGGATCGGCGATCAGCACGTGGTCGCCCTCCTTCAGCTTGTGAAGGCGCTCCGTAACCCCGTCATGATCGGGGTATCCCTTGATGGTGAATTCGAGAGTTCGCTCTTCGGGCAAGGACGTCATGGTGAAGGGGCGAGTCTCGTCCCGCCAACCGTCTTCATCGAGCGCAATCTCTGTCGCGTCCCCGACCTTGAAGTCGAACCCTTCAGGCTCGACAAGACGGAAGCGTTTTACATCGTGAGTGACCTGATCGATCTTGAGAATGGTCGCCTTGTGCATCTGTGCGTCTCCTTCTTGCTCGAAAAGGAAACGCGACAGGTGGCGGCAGGTTCCGCCAGAACACGGTGTCCCGACTGGGTGCCATAGGGGCCGATTTGGTGCAATGTGCCCGGTGAGGCGCCCAGTGCTCCCGAGACCATGTGATCGCGGTGCCGGAGTGCAGAGCAGGCCAGTCCCGGAGTTGAATCAATTTCTGAAGTTGATGTGCCGAACAGCTTGCCTAACCCGCCTCGTTCAGCATTTCCAGCTCCAGCCACTGCTCCTCCGCAGCATCCTTTTCGTTCGTGAGATCAGTAATTTGCTGGGAAATCTTGGCAAACTTGTCAGGGTTCTTCACGTAGAGCTGCGGGTCGTTCATTTCCGCCTGAAGCGTTTCGAGACGCGCTTCAAGTTTCTCGATCGTGTCCGGCAGGGTTTTCAGAAGATGCTGCTGGGTGAAGCTCAGTTTTGATTTTGCCTGAGGCTTTTGCGGCGAAGCCTCTGGAGCGGAAGGCTTTTCCTTCTTCACGGGCGCTGCCTTGTCGGCCTTGCGAGCGGTGACGCCTTCGCCGCGCTGTGCCAGCATGTCGGTGTAGCCACCGGCATATTCACGCCAAAGGCCGTCGCCTTCCGAAACGATCACGGAGGTTGCCACCCGGTCGAGAAAATCGCGGTCGTGCGAGACGATCAGGGCTGTGCCGGGATAGTCGGCAAGCAGTTCCTGCAGCAGGTCGAGCGTTTCAAGGTCGAGGTCGTTGGTCGGCTCGTCGAGCACCATCAGGTTCGACTTGTTGGCCAGTGCCCGGGCGAGCATGGCGCGGGCGCGTTCACCACCCGACAGCACACCCACAGGCGTACGGGCCTGTTCCGGCGAGAACAGGAAGTCCTTCATGTAGGACATGACATGCTTGGTCTCGTCGCCGATCACCACCGTATCGCCGCGCCCGCCGGTCAGGACCGAGGACAGCGTGTCGTTGAGGTTCAGGTTCTCGCGCTTCTGGTCGAGCGTGACCATTTCCAGGTTGGTGCCGAGCCGTGTCGTGCCCGTGTCCGGTGCCAGTTCGCCGGTCAACATCTTCAAGAGCGTCGTCTTGCCAGCACCGTTCGGGCCGACGAATCCGATCCTGTCACCACGCTGGATGCGGGTCGAGAAGTCCTTGACGATGGCACGTTCGCCGTAGGTCTTGGAAATGCCCTTGGCCTCGATCACCAGCTTGCCAGAGACTTCAGCATCCGCAGCAGCAAGCTTGGCGGTGCCTTGAGGTCCGCGATGTTCCCGCTTCTGTTTGCGAAGGTCGGCAAGCTCGCGCACGCGCCGCATGTTGCGCTTACGCCGGGCGGTGACACCATAGGTCATCCAGTGCTCTTCGCGCTTGATCTTCTGCGCCAGCTTCTGCTGGTCGACCTCTTCCTGCTCGAACACCTCGTCGCGCCAGGCTTCGAAGTGGGCAAAGCCCTTGTCGAGCCGGCGGGCGACGCCGCGGTCAATCCAGACAGTGGTGCGCGACAGGTTCTCCAGGAAGCGACGGTCGTGGGAAATCAGCACCAGGGCGGACTTCAGGCTCTTGAGCTCCTGTTCCAGCCATTCGATGGCGGGAAGGTCCAGGTGGTTGGTTGGCTCGTCGAGCAACAGGATATCCGGCTCGGGGGCGAGCGTTCGGGCGAGGGCAGCTCTGCGGGCTTCGCCGCCGGAAAGGGACTTCGGGTCTTCCGTGCCGCTGAGGCCGAGGACTTCCAGAAGATAAGCGCCGCGATAGGGATCGTCGCCCTCGGTCAGGCCTTCGTTGACGTACTCCAGTGTGGAGGCATAGGCGGAAAGGTCCGGATCCTGCGGGAGATAGCGCACCGTGCGGCCGGGCTGGAAGAAGCGTTCGCCCTTGTCCATCTCCACCATGCCGGCAGCAATCTTCAAAAGGGTCGACTTGCCGGAACCGTTGCGGCCGACAAGGCACATGCGCTCACCTTCGGAAACGGAAAGCTCGGCACCGGTAAGAAGTGGCGTGCCGCCAAAGGTCAGATGAACGTCGCGAAGTGTCAGCAGCGGTGGAGCCATGAGGGTCTTGTTTTCCCGGTCGGAATGTCGGATCGGCGCCCGGTTTACTGGCCGCGCGTGAACCGCGCAAGCGGCCCGGAAAGAACGCCCAGCATTTTTGATCGCGATCGGAGAGATTTTGGTGCCCGAATGCGTTATTCTGGGCAGCGTGTGGACAGGGGCGACCAACAGGCGCGGGGCGTGCGCCGACAGGAGAGAGCATCATGTCTGACCTGAACCTGGCGAAACGCGAAAGGGGCTCTCTTGCCCGCAAGCGGTTTCGGATCTGTCTTGCCGCTGTCGCCATGTGTCTGGCCGGGGCATTCGTCGGCTTGACCGGCACATCGCCCGCACGCGCCGACGGGATCTATTTCAATGGTGTCGGTATCGGCTTCGGTTTCGGCAATCGTGGCTATCGCGGCGGCGCCTTCTACGCACCTTATGGTCTTTACGGCCCGCCTTACCGTCCCTATGGCGCACCTTACTATTACCATCCCTACGACATGAGAGCCTATCCCTACCGGTCGCGGGTCTATGTGAACCCGCCGCGGTATCGCGGACAACCGCAGCGTGTCCCTTATACCAAGACCGGACTGGCTCCCTTTACCCCTCAGTGGACGGCCTATTGCGCGCGGAAATTCAAGTCTTTCAACCCTGATACGGGCATGTATCTGGCCCATAGTGGAAAATATCGATTTTGCCGCTAGGATTGAAACATAATTGCGCGTGTTGAGGTCAAATTATTTGACCGCCGAGTAAAGCAACGGAAAAATTTTCCGGTATTGCTTAAAAACAAGCAAAAACATCGCCTTTTTGCGACTAAGGTCGAAATGTGCCGTTGGGGGATGCTTGATTGCTCGCAAAGAGCGTGGAATCTTGTGACCTATCGTTCCATTTGCTTCAACTATAACCCAAGAGGGGAGAGCGATATGTTCAAGTCCATGCGTGTGACAGCGCTTGCGGCTGCCTTGATGGCTGCCACATCTATCACTGCGGTTGCAGAGGTGGTCTACCACCGCGGCAACACTGCCGACCCGGAAACCCTGGATCAGCACAAGACCTCCACAGTCTATGAAGCGCATATCCTGCGTGATCTTTACGAGGGCCTGGTTGCCTATGGCGCCGATGGCCAGATCATTCCAGGCGTGGCTTCGGAGTGGAAGGTTTCCGACGACGGCAAGACCTACACCTTCATGCTGCGCGATGATGCCAAGTGGTCCAACGGGGATCCGGTTGTTGCCGGCGATTTCGTCTTTTCGCTTCAGCGCATCATGAACCCGGAAACGGGCGCGAAATATGCCAACGTTCTGTATCCGATCCTGAACGCCGAAAAGGTCAACAAGGGCGAAGCCAAGCCGGAAGAACTCGGCGTGAAGGCCGTCGACGATCATACGCTCGAGATCGCTCTGGAGTCCCCGACGCCGTATTTCATTGACCTTCTGGGCCACCAGACCGGCCTTCCGGTCCATCCGGCTTCTGTTGAAAAATTCGGCTCCGATTTCGTGAAAGCCGAAAACATCGTCACCAACGGTGCCTTCACCCTCGCAGAATTCGTGCCGAACGCACATGTGAAAGCGGTCAAGAACCCGCATTTCCATGACGCCGATCAGGTGAAGATCGACACTGTCTTCTTCTATCCGACCGAAGACCGTGGCGCGGCTCTGCGCCGGTTCCAGGCCGGCGAGCTGCACACCAACAACGATGCGCCGACCGAGCAGGTCGCCTTCATGCGTGAGAACCTGGGCGACCAGTTCCGCGTGGCGCCTTATCTGGGCACCTACTATTACGCGCTTAATCACGAAGACGAAGTCCTGAAGAACCCGGACGTCCGCCAGGCTCTGTCCATGGCGATCGACCGTGAGTTCCTGGCCGACGAAATCTGGGGCTCCACCATGGTTGCCGGCTATTCCTTCGTGCCGCCGGGCATCGGCAACTACGGTGATCCGGCCTATGCCGACTACAAGGACATGTCCCAGATCGACCGCGAAGAAAAAGCGATCGAACTTCTGACCAATGCCGGTTTCGGCCCGGACAATCCTGTCGAACTGACGATCAACTACAACACGTCCGAAAACCACAAGAACACGGCAGTCGCGATTGCCGACATGTGGAAACCTCTCGGCGTCAACGTCAAGCTGATCAACACCGACACCAAGACGCATTACGCCATGCTGCGTGACCGTCAGGACTTCGACGTCGCCCGCGCCGGCTGGATTGGCGACTACTCCGACCCGCAGAACTTCCTGTTCATGGTCGAGAGCGACAACGACGGCTTCAACTACGCCCGCTACAACAATCCTGAGTATGATGCACTCATGGACGAAGCGGCCGTCACGGTGGATCTGGAGAAGCGTGCGGACATCCTGAAGAAGGCTGAAGAGCTCTTCATGCGGGACCTGCCGTTCATTCCGATGATGTACTACGGTTCCATGAACCTGGTCTCCGACAAGATGGCAGGATTTGAGGACAACCTCCTCAACATCCATCCGTCCCGCTGGATGAGCATCTCCGAATAACCTGACAACATCGAGACCGGCAGGGCTTCCCTGCCGGTTCTTGCAAGGCGGCATCAATCAATCAAGATTGACCGAAAGACCGCCGTTAACAAACAGAGGCAAAGCCTATGCTCCGATATGTCCTCGGACGATTGCTCGGCGCAATCCCGACGCTTTTTCTGATTGTCACGATTTCCTTTTTCCTCATCCGCATCGCGCCGGGTGGACCGTTCGATCTGGAACGTCCCCTGGAAGCAAAGGTGATGGAAAACCTGAACAAGATCTACCATCTCAACGAGCCCCTGTGGAACCAGTACCTGCTGTACTTGCAGAGCGTGGCCCGTCTGGATTTCGGTCCGAGTTTCTACTTCCGCGACTTCTCGATCAATGAACTGTTTGCGGAAAGTCTTCCCATCTCCATCCAGCTGGGCTTGTCCGCTCTCTGCCTCGCCTTGGTGGTCGGCGGCTTCCTGGGCGTGGCAGCGGCGCTGCGCCAGAACAAACCGGCAGACTATTCGATCATGGCTGCGGCAACGCTCGGTGTCACGATCCCCAATTTCGTCGTTGCGCCGATCCTGACCCTGATCCTCGGCGTGTGGCTCGGCTGGCTACCCGTTGGGGGCTGGAATGGCGGGGCTTTCGTCAACCGGGTACTGCCGGTCGTGACACTCGCGCTGCCTCAGATCGCGGTCGTGGCACGTCTGACGCGCGGCTCGATGATCGAGGCGCTCAGGTCCAACCATGTTCGTACTGCAAGGGCCTATGGGCTGACCTCCTACATGATCGTGGTGGTGCATGCGCTCAGAGGGGCGATCCTGCCGGTCGTTTCCTATCTCGGCCCGGCTGCGGCAGCGCTGCTCACCGGTTCCGTCGTGATCGAAACCATTTTCGGTATCCCGGGCATCGGCCGCTACTTCGTGCAGGGCGCTCTCAACCGTGACTACACCCTGGTCATGGGGACGGTTGTTGTCGTTGCCTGCTTTGTTATCCTGTTCAACCTCGTCGTGGATCTGCTTTATGCGCTGCTCGATCCGCGTGTGCGCTACGACTGAGGAGGAGACGACTGTGACCCTCACTGCAACATCATCCACCGGGGCGCCTGCGAAGGGGCGTTCCCTGTGGGACGACGCGCGCGACCGGTTGCTCGCCAACCGTGCGGCGGTCGCCTCCATCATCGTGCTGCTGACAATCGGCCTGATCTCGATCCTTGGTCCGATCCTGTCTCCCCATCACTACGACACCGTCTATCGTGACTACGTGAAGGTGCCGGCCAGCCTGGAAGCCTATCCGAAGCCTGAGCAGGTCGAGCCCGGTTTCATGTCTTCCGCCAAACGGGCGCGTCTGACCGTGGAAGCGTTTGAGCGCGAAGGCGACACGATTGTCGCCAAGGTCACCTCCAGCCGGGATATCGATCCCCGGTCCGTGCTGTATTTTGACCGCAGCGACCTGTTCAAGAATACCGAGCTGACGGACATGTCCGCGGACAACAAGTCTGCAACGGTCAGGGCCGACATCAACTTCATGCATTTCTATTTCGGCACCGACGCCAATGGTCGTGACATGATGACCCGGACCTTCATCGCCGGCCGCGTGTCGCTGACCATCGGTCTTCTGGCAACCATCGTTGCGATATCGATCGGTGTTCTCTACGGGGCGACTTCAGGATATCTCGGTGGCCGGGTCGACCAGATGATGATGCGCGTCGTCGATATCCTCTATTCTCTGCCGTTCATCTTCTTCGTGATCATGCTGGTCGTGTTCTTCGGCCGGAACTTCATCCTGATGTTCATCGCCGTCGGTGCCGTGGAATGGCTCGACATGGCGCGCATCGTGCGCGGGCAGACGCTGACCATCAAACGCCAGGAATATGTGCAGGCGGCGGAAGCACTCGGTGTGGCCGATGGCGGTATCGTGCGCCGGCACATCATCCCGAACACGCTTGGACCGGTCGTGGTCTACATGACCCTTCTGGTGCCGAAGGTGATCCTGCTGGAAAGTTTCCTGTCCTTCCTTGGCCTCGGCATTCAGGAGCCGATGACCAGCTGGGGCGTGTTGATTTCCGAAGGCGCGCGAAATCTGCAAGGGGCGCCCTGGATGCTGATTTTCCCGTCCATCTTCCTGACATCGACCCTGTTTGCGCTGAACTTCATCGGCGACGGCCTGCGCGATGCCCTGGACCCGAAGGACCGGTGAGGAGAAGACCATGACCAGCGAAACCAAGAAAACGGTCCTCTCCATCAAGGATCTGAAGGTCGACTTTGAAACCGCGACGGGTACCGTCAATGCGGTCCAGGGCGTCGACATTCACGTTGAGGCGGGTGAAACCGTCGCGATCGTCGGGGAAAGCGGCTCGGGCAAGAGCCAGACCATGATGGCGGCTATGGGCCTTCTGGCGTCCAACGGGCGCACACGCGGCGAGGTGATCTATGAAGGCCGGAATATTCTCGGCCTGCCGGTGGGCAAGCTCAACAAGATCCGCGGCGCCAAGATCACCATGATCTTCCAGGAGCCCATGACCTCGCTCGACCCGCTTTACACCATCGGACGGCAACTGGCCGAGCCCATGGTCGTTCATGGCGGGTTGTCGTGGAAAGCGGCCAAGGCAAAGGCCCTCGAGCTTCTGAAACTCGTCAACATTCCCGAGCCGGAACGCAAGATCAACGCCTATCCGTACGAGATGTCAGGTGGCCAGCGCCAGCGCGTGATGATCGCCATGTCGCTTGCCAACGATCCAGACGTGCTGATTGCCGACGAGCCGACCACTGCGCTCGATGTCACCACACAGGCGCAGATCCTGGACCTTCTGGCGGATCTGCAAAAGCGGCTCGGCATGGCGGTGATCTTCATCACCCATGATCTGGGTATCGTTCGCCGTATCGCGGACCGGGTCTATGTCATGAAGACCGGTGAAGTGGTGGAAAGCGGCGAGACCGGGCAGATCTTCACCCGTCCTGCGCATCCCTACACAAAGATGCTTCTGGATGCGGAGCCGACAGGCCACAAGCTGCCGGTGCCGGACAGTGCGCCTGTTCTGCTGGAAGCGCAGAAGGTCGAAGTGGAATTCGAGCTTGATTCCGGTTTCCTGAAGCCCAAGCATGTGTTGCGTGCCGTTGACGACATCAGTTTCTCGCTGCGCAAGGGCCAGACACTGGGCATCGTCGGCGAAAGTGGCTCTGGCAAGTCCACCCTCGGTCGTGCAGTGCTGAACCTGTTGCCGGCCGGTGGCCGGGTGGTGTTCCACGGACAGCAGATCACCGGCAAGAACCGCTCCGAAATGCGCGCGCTTCGCAAGGACATGCAGCTTATCTTCCAGGACCCTTTCGGGTCTCTGTCCCCGCGTATGACGGTTGGCCAGATCATTTCCGAAGGGTTGATGGTGCACGAACCCTCACTCAACGCCCGACAGCGGGATGAGCGCGCCTGCAAGGCACTTGAGGAAGTGTCACTCGACCCAGTCATGCGCAATCGCTATCCGCACGAGTTTTCGGGCGGCCAGCGTCAGCGTATCGCGATTGCCCGCACCATGGTTCTGAAGCCGGAACTGGTCGTGCTCGACGAGCCGACCTCGGCTCTCGACCGGACAATCCAGAAGCAGGTTGTGGAATTGCTGCGTGACCTGCAGAAGGCTCATGACCTGACCTATCTGTTCATCAGTCATGACCTTGCCGTCGTGCGCGCGCTGTCAGACACCGTGATGGTGATGCAACGTGGCAAGGTTGTCGAGGCGGGGTCCGCCGACGCGATCTTCGAAGCGCCGAAGTGCGATTACACCAAGGAGCTGATCGGGGCCGCAATGCTGACCCAGCAGCAAATGATGGAAAGTGCCTGAGGGCGAACCTTCAAACAGCATCTCGGGTGCGCGGGCGGTCAATCCAAAAGCGGTTGACCGCCCGCAACCTGTGGGCTCTCGGCCTGTGTGAGCGGGGAGGTCGGGTCAACTTACCCTAACGCCAATTGAAACCAGATGCCTGAACAGGCAGCGCGTCGAACTGGTCCTGCAATTCCACGATATCCGTACCGTAAAAGTGTGGGGCCAGCAAAACGGCGCTCGACAGGATATGAGCTCGAAGAGCCGTCAGTGTCGCGTCGACATCATGAGCTTCCAGCGCCTCGATGACGGATCGGTGCGGGGTCACATTGGGCCTGGTCCATGACTGTTCTGAACGCGGTCTCGACAGCATGACCCGTTGCAGGATCATGAAGGTCCTGACCAGCATGGGATCCAGAACGGGCATCCGGGCGATCCTGAAGAGTTTCAAGTGCAGGGCACGGTCTATTTCCGCACAGCCGAACACGTCCCGCTTGTCACGGCAGGCTTCGAACTGGTCTTCAAGGTCATAGAGCTCGTTCACCTGGTCCTTGGTGACATGTTTGACCGCTTCCACGACGCCGGTCGATTCAATGTCGATGCGCAGTTTCAGCATCAGACGAGCTTCCAGCGGGCTCGGATCTGTGACGTAGGTGCCTTGATAGCCGCGGCGAACAACGAGCCCGCATTCCTGAAGCAGCATGAGCGCTTCACGGATGGTGCTCTGCGAGCAGCCATAGTCCTGGGCAAGGGATTGTTCTGTAATCGGGCTTTCCGAGGTCATTTCCCCGGTCAGGATCTGGCGTTTGAGGTCCTGATAGACTGCATCGGACTTGCGCGCGCGCTTGCCCCTGTTTTCCGCTTGAACCGGCGAACGTCTGTCCGCGGTAAGTAGTACATTCACGTCGCTGCCCCCCACTGGCATCGCGTCTGAATGGCAACGCAAAGAAAGACCACAGCCGACAAATATCGCCGTCTGCAATCTCGCGTTTTTTTCTCCATCCGGCCATCCGCAGGTGCGAAGGAACGGTCAATGGGACGTGCCAACCACGCACAACCGCCTGAATACTGCAACCTGCCTGCATCTTGTGCCACCGAAGAGGGTGGGTCTTGAACGTGCAGTTCAGTTGGAATTCCGGATCTAATATTTAGACGGCTGCCAAAAAATAACAATAAATGCATTGTTTCTCCGCCCGGCCACAAATGCAATCGCTATCTGTTTACGCATGGTAACAAGTTTGCGAGGCGGGCGGAGTGATCTTGATCAAAGGCGAGAAAGGCCCCGTTCAGTCGGCAGCTTTCTCCAGTGCGGAGATCCAGTTTTTCCAGGCGATCTTCTCCAGAACCGGTGTATTGAAGCCACGGGCGTCGAGCTCTTCCATCAGACGGGACAGACCGGTGACGTCACCGATGTCGCGCGGCAGGACACAGCCATCGAAGTCCGAGCCGAGAGCCACGCTGTCTTCGCCGAGGCGGTCAACCAGATAGGCTGCATGGTCAGCAATGACCGAAAGCGGCGTGTCACGCGAATGACCGCCATCCTTGCGCAGGAAGGCAACGTGGAAATTGATGCCGACGAGACCGCCGCTTTCCTTGATGGCATCAAGCTGCTTGTCCGTCAGATTGCGGCTGCTTTCGCAAATCTTGTGAACATTGGAGTGGCTGGCAACGATCGGCCGTTCTGTGATGCGCGCCAGGTCCCAGAACCCCTTTTCGTTCAGATGGGACACATCAAGCAGCACCCCGAGCTGGTTGCAGGCGCGAACCAGGTCGCGACCCGCGCCGGTCAGGCCGGGGCCGATATCCGGTGAAGCCGGGTGCGCCATCGGCACACCGTATCCGAAATCATTCTCTCGGCTCCACACCAGGCCAAGTGAGCGCAGGCCGCGTCCGTAGAGCTCCTCCAGCGCATAAAGGTTGGTATCGATGGCTTCGGCACCTTCAATGTGAAGGCTTATGGCAATCTGACCGGATTCGATCGCTGTACGGTTCTCGTCCGGGGTTCTGCAAATGACGACATTGCCTTCCGACTGGGCTTCGATCTGCTCGGCCCGTTCCAGCATACGTTTTGTGAAATCAAACGCGCTCTTCTGCGGTACGGGCTGATAGTTGGCAGGGTCCTTCGGGTTGAAGGGACGGGTGAAGTCCTGTTCCGGGTTGGAAGGTACGAACATGGCGAAAAGCCCACCGGCAAATCCGGCTTCCTGCGCCCGCACCATGTCGATGTGGCCTGTGGTCGAGCGGTCAAAGAAACTGCGCTCGGTGCCTTTCATGGCCTCGATCTCGAGTTTCAGGAGTGTGTCGTTGTGACCATCGAAGACGGGAAAGGGCGACTTTGAAACGTTTGTCTGCACGGAAGGACCTTGAGTGTGGGGTGGGCCGGAGAAGGTCGGCTGAGAATAATCTAAGGATTCATCTGAAGAATGTAAGGCAGTTCGGCGAATGTGACTTGCAACTGTTGAAAACCTGTCTCAAGAAGGAGCCAGAATTTGTGGAGGTCTCATGAAGCGTTCCAATTCGCCGCTCGATGGTGACAGTTCGCCAGCAGGTGGCGCGATGAACAGGCGTGGTTTCCTGACCGCCGGCCTGGTGCTTACGGCAGCCGGCCTAGCAGGATGTCAGTCCGCCGGGCTGGTTGGTCTGCCGGATCAGGCCGATCTGCCGGACGAGCAGTTCGACTATGCGGCTGCCTATGCGGCATGGCCCGATGGCGATTACACCTGGCCGGCAATCAACTACAAGAATTTCGACCAGAAGTACTGGCGGCAGATCGTGGAGTACAAAACCCGCGAGCGGCCCGGAACCATCATCGTCGATCCCTATAACAACTTCCTGTACTGGACGCTCGGCAATGGCAAGGCGCTGCGCTATGGCATCGGTGTGGGCAAGGCAGGGTTCGCCTGGTCGGGCGATGCGAAGATCCGCGTCAAGCGGCCTCATCCGATCTGGCGCCCTCCACGCGAAATGATTGCCCGCAAGCCGTCTCTGGAGCGTTATTGGGAAAAGGGCTACCCGCCCGGGCTGAAGAACCCGCTCGGCGCGCGCGCCATGGATCTGTGGCAAGGCGCCACTGACACGCTTTACCGCATCCACGGCACCAACCAGCCGAACTCCATCGGCAAGAGCGTGTCTTCGGGCTGTATCCGCATGTGGCAGCAGGACGTGATCGACCTGTACAGCCGCGTGCCGCTGCAGACAAAGGTGATCGTGCTTGGCAAGGATCCCAACGCGGACGCCTAAGTGGTCACGCTGATGGAAATGAAAAAGGCGGTACCTGTCGGTGCCGCCTTTTTTGTCGAGCGGTTTCAGGCGGCTTTGATCAGAGCCACGTCGTGGAAGACGGCGGAGAAATGACAGACCGCGGCGGCCAGTACGAAGGCGTGCCAGATCGCATTCTGGAATGGCAGGCGTTTCCAGGCATAGAAAGCTGTTCCAACCGTATAAAGCAGTCCGCCCGCCAGGATCATGTAGAACCCGAATGCGGATGCTTTTTCGATCAGCGGATTGACGGCAAAAACGACCACCCAGCCTAGCGCGAGGTAGATGGGGACGGTGAGGCGATCAAGCCCGGTCAGATGTGCCAGCTTGACGATGGCCCCGGCCAGCGCACCGGTCCACACGACAGCCAGCAGCACGCCGCCCGTCCATCCGCCGATGATCATTGCCGCCAGAGGGGTGTAAGTGCCCGCGATCATCAGGAAGATGGCCGCGTGGTCGAGCCGCCTCAAGATCCCTGTCTTGTGGTCTTTCGCCAGCATGTTGTAGAGCGCTGAACAGATCAGCATCGCCATCAGGCAGGCGGCATAGATCATGACAGTGACCTGCCGGGCGGGGTCTCCCGCGTTCCAGAGCGTGGCTGCCAGGACAATGGTTGCCGTCAGCCCCAGGCAGATGCCGATCACATGAACGGCACCGTCGGCGACGAATTCTGCAAAGGTCTGCGGTCTGATTGTCGGCATCAAGTATCCCTCGGTCGTTTGGAGCGCGATTGCGTGGTCCAACTCCTCTCAGCTGAACGTGCGGATAATTTGACGAAGCAAATTCGCAACGCCGAGGAGGGCCAATCGGTCTCAAACCATTTCAGCATAACTTATGGGCTCACACCCTAAAGCATGGCGTGAAAGTTTTATGAAAGCTTGATGGTGGCAGGTCGCATTTCCCCGGACTTGCCCAAAATTCGCAGACTTGCTTTAAAATTGGGCACCACTGGTATCAAATACATCCTTCCTGATTGCCCGCCATTTCGGAACGCTGCGATGATGAACCATCTCTTTGACGCCCTGACTGCCTTCATACCGGATCGGTCCAAGGTCTTTCTCGAAACACTTGACGGCGGGCAGATTACCTATGCGGACATGTTCGCGCGGTCTGCGCAATATGCCGGAGCTCTCCAGAAGCTGGGTGTCAAGGCGGGAGACCGCGTTGCTGTGCAGGTGGAAAAGACGCCTGATGCCCTGATGCTCTATCTCGGCACGATCCGTGCCGGTGGCGTGTTTCTGCCTCTGAACACTGCCTATACCCCTGCCGAAATCGGTTATTTCGTCGGTGATGCGGAACCGGCTGTTTTTGTCTGCGACCCGGCCAGGGCCGACGTGCTGGCCGGAACGGCGCAAAAGGCCGGCGCGCGATTGCACACGCTCGATCAGAACGGGGAGGGCAGCCTCAGTCTACTCGCAGACCAGATGCCGACGGACTACGACAACCGTCCGCGTGAAGACGACGATCTGGCGGCCATCCTCTATACGTCCGGTACTACGGGACGTTCCAAGGGAGCGATGCTCACGCATGGAAACCTGACGTCGAATTCGCAGACCATGGTGAAATACTGGCAGTTCACCGAAGACGATGTGCTGTTGCACGCCCTGCCGATTTTCCACACCCACGGGCTGTTCGTCGCCACCAACTGTCTGATGATGGCAGGCGGTTCCATGCTGTTCCTGTCGAAGTTCGACCTGGATCAGGTTCTTGCCGTTCTGCCGAAAGCAACAGCCATGATGGGCGTTCCGACATTCTATACGCGCCTGCTGGCATCGGACCGGTTCACGCGGGATGTGGCAGCCCATATGCGCCTGTTCATTTCAGGGTCAGCCCCGCTCTCGGCAGAGGTGCACAAGGAGTTTCGAGAGCGCACCGGACACGCAATCCTGGAGCGTTACGGCATGACCGAAACCAACATGAACACTTCCAATCCCTATGATGGTGCACGTCGGCCGGGAACGGTTGGATTTCCTTTGCCCGGTGTGGGGTTCCGTGTCGTTGATGCCAGAACCGGGCGGGAGCTGCCTGACGGAGAGGTCGGCATCATCGAGATCAAGGGGCCCAACGTTTTTCTGGGATACTGGCGAATGCCGGAAAAGACGGCGCAGGAATTTCGGGCGGACGGCTATTTCATCACCGGTGACATGGGGCGTATCGATGAAGACGGTTATGTTTCCATCGTCGGCAGGTCCAAGGATCTGATCATCAGCGGTGGTTTCAACGTTTATCCGGCCGAGGTTGAAGCGCTGCTGGACGAACTGCCGGGCGTCGCCGAAAGCGCGGTCATCGGCGTGCCGCATCCCGATTTTGGAGAAGCGGTGGTCGCCGTGCTGGCGCCGAAACCGGGAGCCGAACTGGGCCAGGACGCCGTTCAGGCCTCCTTGAACGATCGTCTGGCGAAGTTCAAGCAGCCCAAGAAGGTCCACGTCCTGGAAGCCTTGCCGCGCAACACCATGGGCAAGATCCAGAAAAACGTGCTGCGCGAACGGTTCAGCGGCGATTTCGGCTGATCACGCCATCTTGCACTCATTCGCCTGTCCCGCTTTTTTCGAGAAGGTCGAGACCTTTCAGCGTCGCTTCGCATGCAAGCCACAAGGATTTCTCTGAATGGACGACCTTGCTCAGCGTGTTGATGCCGATCATCAGCGTCTGAACCGCAAGTGCATTGCTGCGAATGTCATAGTCCTTCGGTAGTTCGCCGGTTTCAACACCCAGCTTGAGCAGTCTTTCCAACCGTTCCAGGCTTCCGAAGATGACTTCTGCCAACACCGGCCCCAGTTCGGGATGGCTGCTGCAGAGTTCGCTAATTGCGTTGACAGCCATGCAGCCGCGCCATTCCGGGTCGCGGGCCCGCAGGCGGCATATGTCCTGAAAGAATTCAGTGATTACGCCACGCACCAGCTTGTTGGAATTGTCGTGAGCCAGAACCCTGTCCGGCGAGATCCGGGTGTAGCGGGCAAGCACTTCTTTGAACAACAGCTCCTGGGAACCGAAGGCGTTGTAGAAGCTCGATCGGGTTATCCCGAGAACCTCCGCGAGCGATTTGACGGAATTGTTGCGATAGCCTGTCTGCCAGATCTGGTTCATCACCACATCGAGCGCGTCTTCCCTGTCGAATTTGGACGGTCGTGCCATCGCTCTCGTCTCACGAACATGTTACGCGGATGGTTTTGTTCATGTGTGGACAAAACACTTGTTCCAGTTTTATACACAGATGATCAAAACGTAGCAAGTTCAAGCGTTGTCACGAACTGACGGGACGCATGGTGCGGTTCCCTTCAGTCGCGTTGGCACCCCTGAAGACCACCTCTTTTCTTTTCCTCAGCCCAAGCTTTGAAGGAGCATAAGGCATGTTTGAGTACCACACCCCTGAAACTGCACCGCAAGGATCTCTGGACCTGCTCGAGAGGTCGAAGAAGGATTACGGCTTCTATCCGAAACTGCACCAGGTGATGGCCGAAGCCCCTTCCGTCTATGAAGCCTATCTGGAAACGTTCCGGCTTTTCACTCAAGCCACGGATCTGTCGCCAACCGAGCAGCAGGTCGTGATGATGACAGTGAACTACCTCAACGAATGTCATTACTGCATGGCAGGCCATACCATGCTGATGAAGATGGTGAAGGTGCCGGATGACGCGATTGCCGCCTTGCGCGTTGGAGGGCGCCTGAACGACCCGAAACTGGAAGCGCTTCGCGTCTATACGCGATCCCTCGTCGAGCAGCGTGGACATATCGGTGACGATGCGTTGAAGGCATTTCTTGCTGCGGGTTATTCCAAACGGCAGGCACTTGAAGTTCTTGTCGGCATCACCGCCAAGACCTTGTCGAACTTCACCAACGCGCTGGCTCACACTGAGCTGGATGAACCGGTCAAGCAATTTGCCTGGAAGAAGGAACCGGAAATGGCGTGACCTGCCAGGTCATTTGATCCGGCACCCGGGAGCACTCAGCTCCCGGGTGCTGAACGGTAAGCTGGTGCATCATTGGCGAATGACCTGAAGCCATAGGCGCAACACAGGGCGATCAGAACACCCATCACCCAGAAGATGGAACCAAACCCTGCCTCCATGGCCAGCAGCACGCTGCCCATTGTGACACCGAGTGTTCCTCCAACCAGACGCGCCGTGATGACCAGGCCACTGACCTCTCCCTGCTTTTCCGAAGGGACCGCGTTGGCGGTGATCCGCCCGGTCGGGATCATCGCAAAGGGAAGGGCAATTCCCCAGACCAGAAGAGCCGGGGCTAGCGCCAAATAGTTTTCCGCAAGGGTGAGAGTGCCGATAGCAATGTTGGCCAGAGCCAGAACCGCGAGGGCTACCAGAACCGGCTTGCGCGAACCGTGCCTGTCTCCCAACTTGCCGGCGGGAGCCGACAGGAAGGGAAACGGAAAAACGGCGACGACCGTTGCGAGACCTGCCGCCAGCGCCGAGAATTTCATGTCGAGCTGCAGGAAATGGGGTACGAAGATCGCAACGACGATCTTGTTCATCTGTGTCAGCAGGATCACGAGAACACTGGCGTGAAACGCCTTCAGTCGAAACAGATGCACATCGATCAGCGGCATCCGTTGCCTGGCTTCATAGGCTACGAAAAACACGATCCCGGCAATTCCAGCCAGCAAGCTGCACAGGATGAGTGGCGTCATCCAGCCAAAGTCGGGACCTTCCATCAGGCCGAAAATGATCCCCGTCATGCCAACAAGCAACAGGAACAGACCTATCCGGTCTATAAGCGGGCGGGCAGGCGTTTGCTGTGGCGGTTGCCAGAACAGGCAGGCAAGCACAGTACCAACGGCGACAATGGGGATGTTGACCCAAAATACCCAGCGCCAGGAAAGAAAATCAGTCAGAACACCGCCCAGCAGCGGTCCCGCGGCCAGGAATATCGTTGCCATCCCCGCCAGAATGCCGATTGCACGGCCCCGTTCTGCCTTGTCGAAGGTGAGGGTCGCGGCTGCGAGCGTCATCGGGAACATCACTGCTGCGCAAAGGCCCTGGACGATGCGCATGCCGATCAGCAGTTCAGGCCCGTTTGAAAAACCGGCCAGAAGACTGGCGAGCGCAAACACACTGGCGCTGACAATTAGGGCAGGGCGTAACCCGAAAAGGTCGATCGCCTTGCCGCCGATAGCGGCGAAGCAGGTGAACGTCAGCATGTAGGCGTTGATGATCCAGTGGGTAAGCGTCGGCGAAAGCCCCATTTCGGACCGGATTGCCGGAAGTGAAACGCCAAGGATTGTCTCGTCCAGCATCACCAGGCCGCCAAGCGTACCCATGGCCAGAACAAGCCCGCGTTTGCGATCCTTTTCGGAGAGTGAAGCCACTGCCTGTCTCCCCCGTTCGCCGGAAATTACCGGCTTTTCCCCTTCTCCCCTTGAAAAGCTTACGAAGGTTACTGCTTTGCGCCTAGGTTTTTTTCAAGTCCGACCCGGCAGTTTGACCCGTTCCGCCGAAAGCAAGCGTCGACAAGGCCCTGTCGGACTGGTGGCTCCAGGCGGTCAAGGCAGACGATAGGCGTGCCGCCGGACTGTCCTGCGGGTCCGAGGCGCGGCGCACACACCACCAGTCCAGCGAAACACCGCCTTCGGCAATCGGACGGGAAACCAGTGTTCCGTCAGCCAGCTCCGGCTCGATAGCCCACTTGCTGAAGATGGCAACGCCGAACTTGGCGCGCACCAGATCGATCACGGCTTCCGGTGTCGGCATCGGGGTCAGCCGCCGGAACGGCTGGGTGGGGGCACCAAGGAGGGTTGTCCAGTCAAAACCGGGTTCTGCTGTCAGCGGATAAACGAAGAAACGCTCATCGCCCATGTTTTCGCTGTTGACGACGGGCTCTGCGGCAAGCGGGTGATTGTGCGCCAGCACCGCGACAATCGGGTCCGTGCCCAGCTTCACTGCGCACAGCGAGGCAAGTGCCGGTTCGCGGCCGAAGACCAGCGAAACGTCCACGGAACCGTCGAGGAGCGAGGCCAGGGGATGCGCCGTCGCACGCGATGACAGATCGACCGACAGTTTCGGGTCGGCCGTGTCCAGATACTCCAGAAACGCGGGAAACCAGTGATAGCGGCTGTAGGTTGCCTGGCCGAGGCGAACGAGGATCCTGGCGTCCCTTGCAGAGGCTTCAAGATCCTGCTCCAGACGAAACAACTCGCCCAGAAAGGTCTCGCCCAGATGCCGCAGACGCTCGCCCTCCGGCGTCAGTTCAATCCGGTTCTCGGCGCGGCGTGCCAGAACCACCCCCAGGCGGCGCTCTGCTTCCCGCAGCCTGTGTGAAGCTGCAGACTGGGTCACGCCGAGACGGGTGGCGGACGCGGTCATGCTGCCGGTTTCGCCAAGCGCGGAAAGAAGGGTCAGGTGATGGAGGGCCAGTCGAGGGATCATATTTCTATGAAAGCATTTCATGATCTGAATGAAAACTAGGAATTTTGTTTGCTCATCGTTGCGCGGTATCGACAAGACATGAGCAACATCACCTTTCCTCACATCAGCCTTGGGACGACTGGGGCTACACTCGTCATTGCAGCCTCCGCAGCCTGTTTCGGCCTCGTGCCGATCTTCGTGCGGGAGCTTCAGGGCCTGGGCGCTGGCCCGGCCACAATCGCGCTATATCGTTACGGCTTTTCCGTCCTGTTCCTGCTTCCCTTTCTGCCGTTTGAAAAGCGCAAACGAGGCGGCGCCCTGTTGATGGCGGGGGCAGGTCTGGTGCTGGGGCTCAGCCTGATCGGCCATCTGGAGGCGATCCGCGTGGCACCCGTTGCCGCTGCCGGGGTCGTTTACATGTCCTATCCGGTTTTCGCGGCCCTCTTTGCCTGGGGTCTGCTCAGGCAAGCGTTGACCTGGAGATCATTTGCCTCGGCAGGTCTGGTTATCCTGGCAGCCGGGCTGCTGCTTGATCCGTCGTCGCTATCTCCCGAAGCACTGCAGGCGCTTTTATGGGCCATTCCTGCTCCCATCGCGTTCGGCTTTCTGATTGTTGTCCTCAGCGGGCTGGCAGGCGAATTGAATTCGCTGGAACGGACGGCTTGCGGACTTTCCGGGTCCGTCATTGGTTTGTTGCCCCTCGCAATCAATGAAGGGCAGGGCTCAGTTCTGCCGGCAAGCACCGGCCAGTGGGGCCTCATCGTCGCCATGGGCCTTGGAACGGCTCTTGTTCCACAAATCCTCTATACGATCGCCTGTCAGAAGGTTGGGCCTGTTCGCACCGCGGCTGCAGGAAGTTTCGAGCTGCCGACCATGTTTCTGGTCGGTTGGCTGGTCTTCGGCGAAGCGATTGGCTTGAGCGAGTTGCTGTCCGCAGCTCTGGTGTTGTCGGCAATCCTGATCGCGCCGTCCATCGGGGCAGGACCGCGATTGGATCGGGAAGTCGCACCGACAACATAAAATCTTGGAGTAAAGTATCTTGATATCGAGATAAAAATCACCTATCTCCTGTTCAGCCCGATGGATATATGCCCGGAATAGACTGGAGACACTGCTCATGACTGCCCGTACACCCGATCATCCGATTGAAAACCTGTTCGTCGACCGCTGGTCACCGCGTGCCTTTGACCGGTCGACGATCGAGGAAGCGGATCTGAAAACCATTCTGGAGGCCGCCCGCTGGTCGCCGTCTGCCTTCAACATCCAGCCTTGGCGTTTCGTCTATGCCCGCAGGGGCGATGCCGACTGGCAGGTCCTGGTCGATCTTCTCAACCCGTTCAACCGCGACTGGGCGCAACACGCCTCCGCACTTGTCTATCTGTTTTCCGACAGCGAAGTGGACGGCAAGGACGGCAAACCGAACAGAGCCAACGGCCTGCACACCTTCGATGCCGGTTCAGCCTGGGCGCATGCGGCCCTGCAGGCAACCGCGCTTGGTTTTCATGCGCATGGCATGGCCGGGATCCTGAAAGACGAGATCCACGAAAAACTCGGTGTGCCAGAGCGCTACCTGCCGCAGATTGCCATTGCCATCGGCCGGCGGGGCGACACTGCGGACCTGCCTGAAACCTTGCAGGAACGCGAAACCCCAAGCAGCCGCAAACCGCTGGCTGAAATCGCTTTCGCAGGTGCCTGGGCCTGAACGCCGAGGTCGGCACACAACCACTTTCCCAAAAAGGCAGCGGGCTGATTCCGCTGCCTTTTTGCTGCGGCAATCTGCAAGGGGTTTTTCCGGTGGCGGCAGGTATAGGATTGGCAAGTCGAATTTGCTGGAGGAAGCCAGGGCATGGCCATGACCGACAAACTGCCGGAAGAAAGTCTCCTCAATACCTATAAGGCAGCCGACGATTATCTCGACACCTTTTCGATCCCGATCCGCGGACGGGAAGACCTTTTGACCGCAGATATGCGCGTACTTGCCGAACGTATCCTGATGGCAGAAATCGGCTGGGTGACTGCGCTTCTCTCGTTCCGCGACAAGCTTGCAGGCCTCGTCGGCATGAAGACAACGAAGGCCCTGGCACAGGAACAAGGTGCCGATAACATCATCTGCAAGGGCGAGGGAGACCGGATCGGTTTCTTCAAGATCTATTCGGTTTCAGAAGATGAGATCATTCTGGGCGAGAACGACTGGCACCAGGATTTCCGTGTCTCCGTGTTCCGGAAAAGGGGAGGAGCCGCGCGGATCTATGTCTCGACCTGCTGCAAACGGCATAACCTTGCCGGTCATGCCTATCTTGCGTTGATCCTGCCGTTGCACAAGATGATCGTCAAAACCCAGCTTTCCAGGGGGACTGCCCTCCAGAACTGGGCAACTCAGAACGCCAGGTGACCGGTCTTTCTCCAGACGCGGGCGCCCTGGGTTGTCGTGATTTCCTGCCGGGTTCCTGCCGGCAGGCGTATCCAGGTGCCTTGATCGTGACGGCCGCTCTGGTCTTCGAAACTGCCTTCAACGACAAAATACTCCGCCCCGCCCGGGAAGGTCTGCGGAGCCAGTCTGGCGCCTCTTTCCCAGTCGAGCATCACCACTTCCTCTTCCGGCCGGATGAACAGCGGCAGGATGCTCTCTCCGGGTCTGCCAGCCTGCCAGCCGCTGGGATCCAGCGTGTTCACCCGGACAAAGGCATCATCGTCAGGCTGCATCTGGCGTAATTTCACAAGGATGACGGCACCAGGTTCGCTCGAAGGCACATGGCTGGAGCCCGGAGGATTGCGGACATACATGCCTTTGGGAAAATCGCCGCTTTCATCCGAGAACACACCGTCCAGAACCAGAAATTCTTCACCCATGTCATGCTTGTGGGCGGAAAAGGCAGAGCCGGGAGCGTATCTGACCAGACTGGTGGCTCGCGCGACCTCTTCACCATCGCGCTCCAGCATCCTTCGCTCCACACCTGCCATTGGTGAGGGCACCCAGTCGAGCGTGGCGCTGTCGACAATTGCAGGCTGCGTCAGGTCTGCATGAATTTTCATCCGGTCCATCCCAATATGATTCTTATTATGTTCACATGGGGCAGGATATCCCCATTTGGAAGGGGACAGATTTGAACTCGTTGTGAAGCCTTTCAGGCATTGCACCAATCGAACCAGCCAAATCAGAGCCTGCTTATTTCTCGCGGCTGCCCGGGCCTCAGGACGGGCTGGCCTGGGACTGACCCTCGCCATCGCGTTCCGGCCACAAAAGCCGGTCATATTCTCCGGTGTCGCGAAGCTTCCTCAAACCTTGGTTGAACCGGGTGCACAGTTCCTCACCGCTTTCGATGTTCCTGGAAACGATTACGCGGTAGTCCCAAAGGACGTTGACGTTTTCCAACGACTTGAAACGCGCGGTTTCCTCGGGAGAAAAAGCGTCAGCCAATGCGTCGGCAGCCACCTCTCCGTTGCCCATGACCACATCGACACGCCCTACATCAAGCATCTTGAAGAGGTCTGCCAGGGAACTTTGGCGATAGACGGTGATCTGATCGGCGGTAACCAGTTTATCCAGGTCTTCCCCCAGGGCTGCTCCGTCAAGTGCGCCAAGGCTCAATCCGCTGAGGTCCTGCACATTTTGCGCATTCACAGGTCGGTCTGACGAAAAGAAGAATTGCTCGCGCTCAACCAGAACTGCGTCGCAGAAATGAAAGAAAGGTTCTCGCTCAGCGGTTTTGCCCCAACCTGCGGAGGCCTGCCAGCGGCCGGACTGGGCTTCCAGCAGGGCACGTTTCCAGGGAAAGAAGCCGTACTCCACTGTAAGGCCTTCAAGTTCGAAGGCTTTTGCGACCACTTTGGCGTAGGTTCCGTAACCTTCGTTACTCTCTGAAAAATAAGGAGGCCACTCACCAACGGCGATACGGACGATATCGGCTTTGGCGGGATGTACCGAAAGCGCAAGGATCGACAACACAGCGCCGGCGAGCAGCGTTTTGAGTTGTATAAAAAAGAGCCGGCACGAAGAGCCTGCCAATCCATTGACTGTCACAGCGATTTCCCTGAAAAAGCTCTCGTTCCACCAACCTTAGCACAGAAGTCCTGCTTGGCACCTGGCAAAGCCGACATTGCTTAACGCAGGCCCGAACCGGATTTTCGGCCTCTTCTGGCGGCAGCCTGTCACTTAAAGGTTGCTATTCGGTGGAATTCTGGGAAAACCCGGCTTTCCCGGCAGGCTGGCTTTGCAAGTGGCACGGAATCGTGCTGACTACCGCACTGCACGAAATCCAGAAAACGGAGAAGCCGCAGCGCTGCCGAGGCTGCAAGAAAAGTGGTCGCATGACGGTACAAATCGATATCGGGGAAATGACGGGCGGCGCACGCGCCGGTCTTGATCTGGAAGAACTGCTGGCAACGCGCCTTCTGGTGCAGGGCAATTCCGGCTCGGGGAAGTCGCATCTCCTGCGCCGGCTTCTTGAACAGTCCGCGAGCTGGGTCCAGCAGGCCATTATCGATCCTGAAGGCGATTTCGTGTCTCTGGCAGACAAGTTCGGCCATGTCGTTGTCGATGCGGTCGGCACCGAGAAGGATCTTCAGATGATCGCCGCACGGGTGCGTCAGCACCGGGTGTCGGTGGTCCTCAATCTGGAAGGTCTTGATGCAGACCGGCAAATGAAAGCGGCTGCAACCTTTCTCGACGGCCTGTTCGATGCGGACCGCGATCTCTGGTATCCGATGCTGGTCATCGTTGATGAAGCACAGCTGTTTGCACCTGCCGCCGCCGGCGAGGTGACCGAGGAGGCCCGACGCCGTTCCCTCGGGGCCATGACCAACCTGATGTGTCGCGGCCGCAAACGAGGACTGGCCGGCGTCATTGCCACCCAGCGTCTCGCCAAGCTTGCCAAGAACGTCGCCGCCGAAGCGTCCAACTTCCTGATGGGCCGTACGTTCCTGGATATCGACATGGCGCGTGCTGCCGATCTTCTCGGCATGGAGCGGCGCCAGGCCGAAAGTTTCAGAAATCTCGACAGGGGTCACTTCATCGCTCTCGGACCGGCCATGTCACGCCGTCCCGTTCCGGTCAAGATCGGTCCGGTGGAGACCATGGGGCGGGGCGGAACACATAAACTGCTGCCACTGCCGGAGCAGCCCAAGGAAGACGCCAAGGATCTGATCTTCACACCGGGAGCGGACGAAGTTCAGCCGGTGCGCCAGCGTTTCGTCGAGCCTGTGGTTTCGACCGGCGACGTGCTCGACCAGCTCAGCAGTGCAGAACGAGCTAGTGCTGAAGACGTGCCACAGGCTGAGAGCCTGCTCGATTTCGGCGAACGCGAGCAGAAAATTTCCGAAATCATTGCAGGTATTCTGGAAGACGAGGAAGCTGCGTTCCAGCCGATTGCCACGCTCTATCAGGACTTTCAGGTCCGCTGCCGCATTTCCAAACTGGCGGGCGGCGCACCGGACCTGCAGACTTTCCGAGAAAAGCTCTCCGTTGCCCGTGCGGGCGTCGAAAAGGGCGAAATGGACGACGGAGCTTGGGCCCAGGCGGAACTGATCGCCTCCGAACTGCCGGAAGACATGCGCGGTGTGTACCTGTTGCTGGCAAAGGCCGCGATCGCGAAGGCGCCGTGCCCTGGCAACATTGAAATTGCCACCGCCTACGGCACACGGTCTCCCGGCAGGGCGCGCTGGCTGTTGAGCCATATGGAAGAACGCGGATTTCTTGTCTGCGCCACCGACTTGCGCGGCAATCGTATCGTGACGCTGACCGACCTTGGCTGGCAGACGGCACCGGGTGACGAAGCTGCCGCCTGATGCAGCCTTTCCAGCACACTGACTGGCGAGATGGCAAACTTTCGCGCATGCTTCCGCAGAAGACTGCAAGGGAGGCAAACATGACGCTGGAAGAGACCATCGACATCTATTGTGCAGCCTGGTCTGAACGTGACCCATCCTATCGGCAGGATCTGCTTGGCAGGTCCGTAGCGGAAGACATCAGATACACGGACCCGGAAACCGATGTGACCGGTATCGCTGCGCTGGTTGACCACATCTCCGGCGTCCTGGCCAAAAGGGTCGGTGCGAAGATCCTTCGGACCAGCAGTATCGACAGCCACCACGGCTCAGCACGGTTTGCGTGGCAGATGGTCAATGCGGACGGAACGGCGCTGCCGGAAGGACTTGATGTCGTCTGGATTGACGACCAAAGCGGCAAGCTGAGCGCGGTCTTCGGCTTCTTCGGGCCACTGAAGCGGGAAGGGTGACTGGCGGTGGTTCCCCGCCAGATCTCGCGCTGTTCACGCAGGCACTGAAACCTGAACGCTCTTCAAGTGCAGTCCGCCCTTTGGGGGCCGAAAGTCTGCATGGCAATGACAATCAAATCGCCGGACGCATCCTGCGGCCCAGCTCAGGCCGGTTTGCTTCCGCCGGTTTCGATGCCAGCAGATAGTCGAGTTGTGAAAGCTCCACCGAAATGCCATCGATCGTGCGGGTAAGCACGCCTTCCAGATAACTGCCACCGGGAGATCTGTCGCGGATCGCGATAGCCCGCTCCCGCGCCTTGCGCAGGTAAAGCATCATTGTGCGGACCTCGCCGCGCGTGACGGAGGTCAGTTGTTCCGTGCCTGGCGTCGACGCAGCAGCGGAGGAAACAGCGCAGGAATGCGCAACAGCAGTGTCGGCGAGCCGCATCGATCTTCTCCAGTGTTCCTGTTTTGTTCTTTTTACGTCAGCTCGTATTTTCATTCAAGTGTGGAATCTCAAAACAGCCATTTTCGAGAGCGGGAAATATGCCGGACAAAACAAAAAAACGGGCTCGCACAAGGGTTTGCGCGAACCCGGTTCTTGAGGTTATGTACCTGACCTAAGCGGCGCGGACGCGGCTCAGGAAGTCTGCAATGGTGGCCTGCAAGCCCTGGGCATGTTCGGAAACCGACTGGGACACCGACAGGACGTCGGCTGCCGAGCTGCTGGTTTCCTCGGCTGCCTGCATCACGTCGCCAACGCTGTTGCTCATGTCGCTGGTGCAGCTGGCTGCTTGCTGGACATTGTGGCTGATCTCGTTGGTGGCATCACCCTGCTGCGAGATCGCCGCGGCAATGGCTGCCGTGAACTGGTTGACCTCTTCCATGGTGCTGGCGATTTCCTGGATCGAGCCGACGGCATTGCGTGTCGAGGACTGGATACCGGTGACCTGCGTGGAGATTTCTTCCGTCGCCTTGGCGGTTTGCGTGGCCAGTTCCTTCACTTCCGCGGCAACCACCGCAAAGCCCTTGCCGGCTTCTCCGGCGCGAGCGGCTTCGATGGTGGCATTCAGCGCCAGCAAGTTGGTCTGTTCGGCGATCGCCTGAATGAGGCTGACCACTTCACCGATCTTCTGCGCGGCGCTGTCGAGGCTTCCGACCTTGTCGTTGGAGTCGTTGGCAGCACGGGTTGCACTCGTGACGACTTCCTTCGTCTGGCCGATCTGGCGACCGATTTCGGAAATCGAGGCGGACAGCTCTTCTGCGGCGGAAGCCACGGTCTGGACGCTGCTCTGTGCAACTTCGGAAGATCCGGCAACCGAGGAAACCTTGGCGGAAGTGTCGCGCGCGATCGCATCGAGAGACGCCGCGGTCTGCTCCATGCGCTTGCTGTTGCCGCTGACCTGGTCGAGAACGGCGTGGACGTCGCGCTCGAAGGTTTCGATCAAGGCTTCGACAGTCTTCTGGCGCTCCAGCTGGCTGTGTTGCGCCTGCTCGGTGTCGTTCTGCAGCGAACGCCGTTCGGTTTCGTTTTCAACGAAGATTTCAAGCGCACCGGCCATCTGGCCGATTTCGTCCTTGCGGTCGAGATAGGCCACCGGCGTATCGACATCGCCTTCGGTAAGCTTGCGCATGCGAGCTGTCAGCATCTGCACCGGTCCGGCAATTGTGGAACCAAGCATCCACATCAGGAACGTGCCGGCTACCAGCAGGCCGAGGGCGAGCAGCAGGCTCATCTGCATGGTGGAATTGGCGCTTGCCAGAAGTTCGCTCTCGTCAACGGCGACAACGATGAACCAGTGTTGGCCGGTGCCGTCCAGTTCGAAGCCCTTGATGGCTTCCACGGTACCGTTTTCGGTCGTGAAGGCAGCTTCATTCTTGATCGACTGGATCTTGTCGACCATTGCCGCATCGGCCTTCTGGCCGAGGAGGGCCGCGTCCGGATGGGACACCCAGACACCGGCTTCGCTGAGAAGGCCGACATAGCCGCTTTCATAGGTCTGGCCGGCGCTCACCGCCTTCTGCAGGCCTTCCAGCGACACGTCGATGGTGGCGCCACCGATGCCGCGTCCGGAAGCATCCATGATCGGCGAGGAGGCCGTCGCCATCAGCACGTCGACATTATTGACCGGGTAGAGATAGGGCTCGGTGACTGTGTCGTGGCCCAGGTTCTTCGGCTTGTCGTACCACTCTTCAGAGCCGCTATCGCCACCGAACAGGAGCGGTTCCCAGGCGACTTTTGTTTCGGCGTGATAGAAATACGGAATGAAGCGTCCCTTTTCGTCGGAGAAGTTGGCGCCTGCATTGTCCGCGTCCTTGCCGGCCATGTCCGGTTCCAGGATCGCACCGCCGCCGACAAAATGTTTGTTCTGGCTGATCTGGTGCTGCATCACGGCTGCATAGGCGTTGCGATCGCTGACGCCGGCGTGCTGCATTCCTTCCAGGGCATCGGCCGCAGCGCGGGCCGCAAGCTGTGCCTGTGCCAGCGTCTTGCCGGCATCCAGAGCAAGTGCCTCGGCAGTCTTGCGGATGAGATCTTCACCCGATTTCTGCGACGTGGCCTGGGTCATGAAGGTGACGGCAAGAATAAGCGTCAGGAATCCAACCAGGAACACGCCGCTCGAGGCGAAAAAGATTCGATTTCTAAGAGACATGAAAAGCTCCAACGGTGAGACTGCGGGAACCCTAGGAGACGCACGTAAAGCAAAGCTTACGTTCTGCGGCTTTTTTGCATTGCGGCAGCAGAAAATCCGGCCCGTTCGCAAAAGCATCGACATGCCGCTTGATCCCGGGGATCAAAATGGTTACATATGCAACTAAATTCATCTCCGAACCGGGAGGACGTCATGGATCAGAGAACCGACAGCAATCAAAATCTAGCTGGAAACGGCCGTAACACGGCGGATCTGGAATATATGCCGGGCTTCGGCAACGATTTTGAAACCGAGGCTCTGCCGGGCGCCCTGCCGCAGGGCATGAACAGCCCGCAGAAATGTGCCTATGGCCTTTATGGCGAGCAGTTGTCCGGCACCGCCTTCACCGCTCCAAGCCATCAGAACGAGCGGACCTGGTGCTATCGCATCCGCCCGTCGGTCAAGCACACCAGCCGGTTCAGGAAGATCGACCTGCCTTACTGGAAATCGGCTCCAAATGTCTGCGACGACGTGGTTTCGCTCGGCCAGTACCGCTGGGATCCGGTGCCACATACGGATGAAGGCCTCAACTGGCTGACCGGCATGCGCACCATGACGACGGCAGGCGACGTCAATACACAGGTTGGCATGGCCAGCCACATCTACCTGATCACCAAGTCGATGGAGGACGAATATTTCTACTCCGCCGACAGCGAATTGTTGGTGGTTCCGCAGGAAGGTGTCCTCAGGTTTTGCACCGAGCTCGGCGTGATCGAGCTGGAGCCGAAGGAAATCGCAATCCTTCCGCGCGGCCTCGTTTACCGGGTCGAGCTGGTGGAGGGGCCGGCACGCGGGTTTATCTGCGAGAACTACGGCCAGAAATTCGAACTGCCGGGCAGGGGGCCGATCGGGGCAAATTGCATGGCAAACCGCCGTGACTTCAAGACGCCTGTCGCGCACTACGAGGATCGCGATGCCCCGTCGACAGTGACTGTGAAATGGTGCGGCCAGTTCCACGAAACAAAGATCGGTCACTCGCCTCTCGACGTTGTTGCCTGGCATGGCAACTATGCGCCCTGCAAATACGACCTCAGGAACTATTGCCCGATCGGGTCGATCCTGTTCGATCATCCCGATCCGTCGATCTTCACGGTGCTTACCGCCCCGTCCGGGGTTCCGGGCACCGCCAACATCGACTTCGTGCTGTTCCGCGAGCGCTGGATGGTGATGGAAGATACCTTCCGGCCACCCTGGTATCACAAGAACATCATGTCGGAGCTGATGGGCAACATTTACGGCCAGTACGATGCCAAGCCGCAGGGCTTCATTCCCGGTGGCATGAGCCTGCACAACATGATGCTGCCGCATGGGCCGGACAACAATGCCTTCGAAGGCGCTTCGAATGCCGACCTGAAGCCGGAAAAGCTCGACAATACAATGTCCTTCATGTTCGAGACCCGTTTCCCGCAGCACCTTACGGAATTCGCCGCCAAGGATGCTCCACTGCAGGACGATTACATTGACTGCTGGGACTCGCTGGGCAAAAAATTCGATGGCACGCCCGAAGGGACGTGGAACAAATAGTCAAACCATCCAGGATTTGACCAACCGCAAACGGCAGATTGATCCGCACGAGTAGGTTACCCTGAACCTCCGGCGGTCCCCCCGGAGGCGGACAAGAACAAAGGCAGGAAGCCGCTGGAGGCTTCCCGGGAGAAACCATCGTCGGGCACCACGGTCTGGCGAACATTAGGAGCTGAAAACCCGATGAAACTGGCAACGCTCAAGGATGGCAGCCGCGACGGCAAGCTGGTGGTGGTCAACGACCGCCTGACCTTCTGCACCGACGCAAGCCACATCGCGCCGACTTTGCAGGCAGCGCTCGATGACTGGGAACATGTGGCACCGAAGCTGGAACTGCTGGCCGAGAGCCTGTCTCACGAAGCCGTACCGACGCTGCGTTTCCATGAACACGACGCTCATTCGCCGCTGCCGCGTGCCTACCAGTGGGCGGATGGTTCGGCCTACGTCAACCACGTCGAACTGGTGCGCAAGGCGCGCGGTGCGAAGATGCCGGAAAGCTTCTGGACGGACCCGCTGATGTATCAGGGCGGTTCCGACACATTCCTCGCCCCGCGTGATCCGATCTCCATGCGCGATGAGGCCTGGGGCATCGATATGGAAGGCGAAATTGCTGTCGTCACCGGCGATGTGCCGATGGGTGTCAGCGCGGAAGCCGCGCGCGATCACATCCTTCTTGTGCTTCTGGTCAACGACGTTTCCCTGCGTGGCCTGATCCCGGCAGAACTCGGCAAGGGTTTCGGCTTCTTCCAGTCCAAGCCGTCTTCCGCCTTTTCGCCGGTTGCCGTCACGCCGGATGCGCTTGGCGATGCCTGGAAGGGTGGCAAGCTTCACCTGCCGCTGCATGTCGACCTCAACGGTCAGCCGTTCGGCCGCGCAAACGCGGGCATCGACATGACCTTCGATTTCGGCCAGCTCATTGCCCATGCGGCAAAGACCCGGCCGCTCAGTGCCGGCACGATCATCGGTTCGGGCACGGTCTCCAACAAGCTGGACGGTGGTCCGGGCAAGCCGGTGGCAGACGGTGGCGTCGGTTATTCCTGCGTTGCCGAGATCCGCATGATCGAAACGATCAACACGGGCGAAGCGAAGACACCTTTCCTGAAGTTCGGAGACACTGTCCGCATCGAGATGCTCGACACCGAAGGCCATTCGATCTTCGGCGCCATCGAGCAGACCGTGGAGAAATACGAAGGGTAGTGATCGGATTTTCCGGGATCTAGACACCGTTTTCGGCAAGTAGCCTCTCCGCCTTGTGGGGAGGGGCTCGGGGGTGTGGTTTTCCATCCCGGAGAAAGACAAGAGTGCTGCGTTGGGTTGAGCCCTTCCGCCGCCAGAATATTTCAGGGAGAGGGCAATGCCTCACGTCGACCCGCTTGACCGGGCGGATCTGCCTCAGTTCGAGGAAAAATTCGCGCGTTACGATGCAATTCGCGGCTTTCTGCCGAACTCGATCCTCACCATGGCGCGCCGGCCGAATATCGCCAAGGCGTTCATGGATCTGAACCAGGCGATCCTTTATGAAGGCACGGTGCCGGAAGACCTGAAGATGATGGTCGCACTCATGACATCCATGGCGACCGGCTGCCGCTATTGCCAGGGCCACATGGCCAATCTGAGCCACGTCTACGATGTGCCGGACGAAAAGATTGCCGCCGTATGGGAATGCGAGACTTCGCCGCTCTTTACGGAGGCCGAAAAAGCGGCACTGGTGCTGGCCCGCGAGGCTGCCGGTGTTCCGAACGACGTGACCGAAGCTCATTTTGCGGCGCTCAAGCCGCATTTCAACGACGCCGAGATTGTCGAGATCGTCGCTTCGATCGCGCTCTTTGGCTACCTCAACCGGTGGAATGACACCATGGCAACCACAATGGAAGCCCATCCGGCTGCCGTCGCCAAAAAGGCGATGCCCGCATGGGACGAAGGCAAACACGGAGCCTCTGAATGAGCAAGCAATTCGCATCCGCCGGAGACATGACCGAGAAGAAGATCTCCTTCACCGAGATCGGCAAGGATCTCTGGGCCTTTACCGCTGAAGGTGACCCGAACACCGGCGTCATCATCGGCGACGACAGCGTCATGATCGTTGAGGCGCAGGCGACCCCCGAACTCGCCAACAAGGTCATTGAGAAGGTGCGGTCCGTCACCGACAAGCCGATCAGCCACCTTGTGTTGACGCATTACCACGCCGTTCGCGTGCTGGGGGCTGCCGCTTATCGGGCACCGACCGCGATCATGAGCCAGAAGGCCCGTTCGATGGTCGTGGAACGGGGCGCGGAAGACAGAGAATCCGAATTCATGCGCTTCCCGCGTCTGTTCATGGGCTATGAAAACGTCAACGACATTCCGCCTCTGACCTGGCCGACCACCACCTTCAACGACCGCATGACTGTCTATCTCGGCAAGCGCCGGGTAGACCTCAGCTTCCTTGGTCGCGCCCACACGGCCGGGGATATCGTTATCCACGTGCCGGACGCGAACGTCATGTTCACCGGCGACATCGTCGAATACCACTCGGCCTGCTACTGCGGCGACGGCCATTTCAACGACTGGCCGACAACGTTGGAAGCGATCCGTTCCTTCGATGTGGAGGCTATCGCGCCAGGCCGCGGCGATGCGCTGGTCGGCAAGGAGATGGTGGGCAAGGCGCTGACCAACACCGCCGATTTCGTCTCCTCGACCTATCGGCCGGTGGCCCGGGTCGCCCAGGGTGGCGGATCACTGAAAGAAGCCTGGGACGCCTGCCGTGCCGAATGCGATCCGAAGTTCAAGGATTATGCCATCTACGAACACTGTCTGCCGTTCAACGTTGCCCGGGCCTATGACGAGGCCCTCGGCATCGACACGCCGCGCATCTGGACGGCGGAACGCGACGCCAAGATGTGGGCGGATCTGCAGGGCTGACCCATGAACACTGTCCTGGACCACCTCCGCCTGATGGCCCGCAACAACGCTTACGCGAACGAACGTCTTTACGACGCCTGTTGCCGGTTGTCGCAGGCGGAGTTCGAGGCGGAAAGAACCGGTTTCTTTCCCTCGATCCGGGAAACGCTCAACCACAATTGGGAAGTGGACCGTTACTATCTGGATGCCTTGAAGGAAGAGGGGCAGGGGCTGTCGGTATTCGACACGCCGCATCTTGCCTCTGCAGCAGAGCTGAAACGGGCCCAGGAGAGTGCCGACGGAGCTCTGATCGCATTCTGCGACCGGATGGTGGAAGGAGATCTGGACCGCAATGTCGCTCAGGACCGGGGCAAGAGCGGTGTCTTTCACGAGACGATCGCCAACACGTTGCTGCACCTCTTTCAGCACCAGATCCATCACCGGGGGCAGGTGCATGCCATGCTGGCAGGAACCAGTGTTGCGCCGCCTCAACTTGACGAGTTCTTTTTGGAGTTCGACCGCCACCCGTCGGCGCAACGTTTCTGGGAAACCGGCTAGCGCTTCGGTGCAAGGATCAGCAGGGCGAGCCAGGTGAGGCCACCTGCAAGAACTATGATCTCGCTCACCACGATGGCGATGCCGACCATGCTCCAGTTGTCGGCGAGGACGGTGGCGGGAGCCGCGATGAGAAGCGCAAGGGCGACCGCGGACATCAGTCCGGCAATCAACCGGAATGTCCAGCGTCGGCCGGATGTCAACATGTTCTGACGTGTCAGGACTGGCATGTCACACCTCCTTCTTGGGGGATTGTCTAACGAAAACGCGCAAGCCCCCCTGCGGGTTCCGCGAAACAGGCAAAGGCGAACCGGTTCACGATGCCGGTAGGCCTCGGAAATTGGGAGAAACGCCTGTGACCAAGTTGTTTGAAGCGCCGCTTTATCCGTACAAGCGGTCCCAGGATCAGGATGCGGCGGCACCCGTTCGCCATCCGGTGGTCATCATTGGAGCCGGACCGGTGGGCCTCGCCACGGCTATCGATCTGGCTCAGGCGGATGTGCCGGTCGTCGTTCTCGATGACAACGACAAGGTTAGCGTGGGCTCACGGGCAATCTGCTTTTCCAAGCGCTCGCTGGAAATCTTCGACCGGCTGGGTTGCGGCGACGAGATGGTCGACAAGGGCGTCGTCTGGAACGTCGGCAAGGTGTTTTTCGGTGACCGGCAGGTCTACGATTTCAACCTGCTTCCGGAGCAGGGGCACAAGCGCCCGGCCTTCATCAACCTGCAGCAATATTATTGTGAACTTCATCTGGTCGAGCGCATTCGCGCTCTGCAGGTGGAAGGCAAGCCGGTGGAAATCCGCGGGGGCAGCCGGGTCGCGAACCTCAACCAGCGGGACGACCACACGCTGGTGACCGTTGAAACGGTCGATGGCGCCTACAATCTGGAAGCGGAATGGCTGATTGCCTGCGACGGGGCAGGCTCGCCGTCCCGCCGGATGCTGGATCTCGATTTCGTCGGCCGGGTGTTTGAAGACAATTTCCTGATTGCCGACGTTATCATGAAGGCGGATTTCCCGACCGAGCGCTGGTTCTGGTTCGATCCGCCTTTCAACAAGGACCAGTCGGCGCTTCTGCACAAGCAGCCGGACGGGGTCTGGCGCATCGATCTTCAGCTTGGCTGGGACATCGACAAGGAAGAAGAAAAGAAACCGGAAAACGTCATTCCCCGGCTCAAGCAGATGCTGGGCCCGGATGTCGAATTCGATCTGGAGTGGGTGTCGATCTACACATTCCAGTGCCGCCGCATGGAAAAGTTCCGCCATGGCCGGGTGATCTTTGCCGGTGACAGCGCTCACCAGGTGTCGCCTTTCGGTGCGCGTGGTGCCAACTCCGGTTTCCAGGATGCCGACAACCTCGGCTGGAAGCTGAAGCTGGTCATTGACGGCAAGGCTCCGGAAAGCCTTCTGGACAGCTATGCTTTTGAGCGCGAAATGGCCGCAGACGAGAATATCCTGCAAAGCTCGCGTTCAACCGACTTCATTACTCCGAAATCGGAAATCAGCCGTATTTTCCGTGATGCGGTGCTGGACCTTTCCGAACATCACGCTTTTGCCCGGCCCCTGGTCAATTCCGGGAGGCTGTCCGTTCCTTGCGTCTATGACGGTTCGAAGCTCAATGGACCGGATGTGGAAGGCCTGCCCGCGCGCACAAGACCGGGAAGCCCGGCTGTGGATGCGCCTCTGGCAGACGGCTGGCTGCTGGACTGGCTTGGCAGCGGCTTCCATCTGCTTGGTATCGGCGCCGAAGTACCCGAGAAGCTTCTGATCGACGGTATCGAAATTACCGGTGTCAGTATCGCGACTTCCGCAGCCGGTCAGGAGATCAAGGCCCGCTATCTGGGTGACGAGGCTTCGGCTGTCTATCTGATCCGGCCAGACCAGCATGTGGCGTCGCGCTGGACAGGCTATGACCGCACTGCGGTCGAAAATGCATTTGCAATTGCACTCGGGAAAGGCGGAGAGGCCTAATGGCGGAGATTGTCACCAAACCGAACCTTGAAACGCCCGACGGGTTTTATGCTGATCTGTTGACCGCCCATGAAGGCCTTACAAAGGCCGAAAGCGATGCGTTCAATGCCCGGCTGATCCTGTTGATGGCAAACCAGATCGGTGAGCGGCAGGTGCTTGAAAGGCTGCTCGAGGCCGCCAAGCGATAGGGCACGACCTTCTTCGGTTGCTTTGTTGCAGCTCGAAGCCGTGCGAGAAACCTCCGATCTGACGCCCCACCGGCTTACCTGCCAGTGGGGCGTTTTTTATTCGATTGATACATCGGCGTGACACGCTTCAACCTTAATGCAGGAACAAGGTGGGCTTGCCCGGTGATGCCGCGTTCTTCCTGAGGTGGTACGCCCGGCGAAGGCACATCAAGACAAGAATGATATTGCAACTCATTCGCAACAAGCTTGACAGTTGCGAATGAGTTGCAATATCACTTGCAGAAATGATGTTCGAACCGGGATATGGTGATGTTGAAAAAACTGCTTCTGACGGTCTCTCTTGCGGCACTTGCGGCCGGACCGGTAAACGGCGCTTCCGCACAGGACAAAATGAAGGTGGTGACCACATTCACCGTTCTTGCCGACATTGCGCAGAATGTTGCCGGGGAGACCGCCGACGTGGTGTCGATCACCAAGCCGGGTGCCGAAATCCACGGTTATGAGCCGACACCGCAGGACATCGTGCGGGCATCCGACGCGGACCTGATCCTGTGGAACGGCATGAACCTTGAGCGTTGGTTCGAGCAGTTTCTGTCCAACCTAGGCGACATCCCCTCCGTAACACTTACAGACGGGATCGAACCGATCTCGATCGCGTCGGGTTCTTATGAAGGAAAACCGAACCCGCATGCGTGGATGGGCCTGGACAACGCGCTGATCTATATCGACAACATCTCCAAGGCATTTGCACAATACGACCCGGAGAATGCGGCGGTCTATGCCGGCAACGCGGATGCCTACAAGGCAAAGCTGCGCGAAACCATAGAGCCGCTGCGCCAGGCCGTTGCCAATATCCCGGAAGACAAGCGCTGGCTGGTGACCTGTGAAGGCGCGTTCAGCTATCTCGCTCGTGATTTCGGCATGAAGGAACTGTACCTCTGGCCGATCAACGCCGATCAGGTCGGCACGCCGCAGCAGGTCCGATCGGTGATTGACGGGGTGCGAGAGCACGACATCCCGGTCGTCTTCTGCGAGAGCACGGTCAACACTTCGCCTGCCAAGCAGGTGGCTCGGGAAACCGGCGCGAGATATGGCGGCGACCTCTATGTCGACTCCCTGAGCGAGGCGGACGGCAAGGTGCCCACCTACCTGGATTTGCTGAAGGTCACCTCGAGCACGGTGGTCGAGGGGCTGAAATCCAATTCACAGTGATGGCCCGTAATAAAGACTGCCGGGCAGCATGACCCGATGCTGCCCTTGATTGTGTCACAGTAACTTCGGATTGTACTGGAAAGCCTACATGCTGAATGTCATCAAGGACCCGGTTATGGATATGCCCAACGTCAGGGACGATGGCGGAATTGCCGCCGAAGACGTTACGGTTACCTACCGGAACGGACATACGGCACTCTGGAATGCCAGTTTCTCGATCCCGCGCGGAACCGTCACGGCTCTTGTCGGCGTCAATGGCGCGGGCAAGTCGACGCTGTTCAAGGCCATCATGGGGTTCGTGCCCACAGCCAAGGGGCGCATCCGGATCCTGGATATGACCGTCCGGGAAGCGCTCAAGAAGAACCTCGTTGCCTACGTTCCCCAATCGGAGGAAGTCGACTGGTCATTCCCCGTTCTGGTGGAGGACGTGGTGATGATGGGCCGGTATGGCCACATGGGGTTTTTGCGACGGCCAAAGCCTGCGGACCATGCCGCGGTCGACCAGGCACTGACCCGCGTGAACATGCAGGATTTTCGGCATCGGCAGATTGGTGAGCTTTCCGGCGGTCAGCGCAAGCGCGTCTTTCTCGCCCGCGCTCTTGCCCAGGATGGTCAGGTAATCCTTCTGGACGAACCTTTCACCGGCGTCGACGTGAAAACAGAAGAGCAGATCGTGGCGTTGCTGCGAGAGTTGCAGGCCGAGGGCAGGGTGATGCTTGTCTCCACCCATAACCTCGGTTCCGTTCCCGAATTCTGCGACAGGACGGTGCTGGTCAAGGGAACGGTGCTCGACTACGGGCCAACCGCGACAACCTTCACCCGTCAGAACCTGGAGAAGGCCTTTGGCGGGGTGCTGCGCCATTTCACCATTTCCGACCAGACCCTGCACACCGATGGCGATCAGCGTACGGTGACGATCCTGACCGACGACGAGCGCCCGTTCGTTCAATATGGCGACGAAGTGCAGACGAGAGAGGCGCGCGACTGATGGAGCCTTTCAGTTTCGCCTATCTTCTCGAACCCTTTCAATACGGCTACATGACCAACGCCATGTGGGTTTCCGCACTCGTTGGCGGGGTTTGCGCTTTTCTGTCGTCCTACCTGATGTTGAAGGGTTGGTCGCTGATCGGCGATGCCCTGTCTCATTCGGTCGTGCCGGGTGTGGCCGGTGCCTATATCCTGGGCCTGCCGTTTTCTCTCGGAGCGTTTCTGGCAGGCGGACTTGCAGCCGGGGCCATGCTGTTCCTGTCCGAACGGTCGGGCCTCAAGGTCGACGTCATCATCGGCCTCATCTTCACGTCCTTCTTCGGCCTTGGTCTCTTCATCGTTTCCATCAGCCCCATGTCGGTCTCGGTCCAGACGATCACCATGGGCAATATTCTGGCCATCACGCCGGAAGATACCCTGCAACTGGCCATCATCGGCTTTGTGTCGTTGGCGATCCTGACGCTCAAGTGGAAGGATCTGATGGTCACTTTCTTCGACGAAAGCCATGCCCGCACAATCGGTCTGAGGCCCGGTCTCCTCAAGGCAATCTTCTTTGTGCTTCTGTCCGCCTCCGTGGTTGCGGCCATGCAGACGGTCGGGGCCTTTCTCGTTATTGCAATGGTGGTCACGCCCGGTGCGACGGCCTACCTCTTGTGCGACCGCTTCCCGCGCCTGATCCTGACCTCCATCGCAATTGGCACGCTCACCAGCTTTGCCGGGGCCTATATCAGCTACTTTCTGGA
Organism: Labrenzia sp. THAF191a; assembly: GCF_009363335.1. Lineage (GTDB taxonomy): Bacteria > Pseudomonadota > Alphaproteobacteria > Rhizobiales > Stappiaceae > Roseibium > Roseibium algicola. The sequence continues at coordinate 5,612,790 of NZ_CP045333.1, read as the reverse complement.
CGGGGCCACGGGCGGTATCATCGTCACCTTGCAGACCCTGATCTTCCTGTTGACTTTCATTCTGGCGCCAAAGCACGGCCTTCTGGCCGCCAGACGCAAGTCGGCGGAAGCCCTGCGCCGGGGATACGCTGCGGACGTTGCGAAACCAGAAGCGGGAGATCAGGCCTGATGGACCTCGAGACACTGCTTCTGCCGTTCAAGTTCCCCTTCATGCAGAATGCGTTTCTGATCTGCGTGATCGTGTCCATCCCGACGGCTCTCTTGTCGAGCTTCCTGGTGATCAAGGGTTGGGCCCTGATGGGGGATGCTGTCAGCCACGCGGTTTTACCCGGCATCGTACTGGCTTACATCTTTGGCATACCATTGATCGTCGGCGCTTTTGCCGCCGGCATGGTCTGTGCCGTGCTGACGGGTTACCTGTCAGGCAACAGCCGGGTGAAGCAGGATACCGTGATGGGGGTCGTGTTTTCCGGCATGTTCGGCGTCGGCATCGTGCTTTACGTCTCGATCCGGACAAACGCTCATCTGGACCACATCCTGTTCGGCAACATGCTGGGCGTGGAGCAGCACGAGCTTGTAACAGCTGGCATCATCGCTCTTGTTGTCGGCGGCGCGCTTGTGCTGAAGTGGAAAGACCTTCTGTTGCACAGTTTCGATCCCGCCCAGGCTCAGGCCTCCGGTTTGCCGGTAAAACTGTTGCACTACGGCCTTCTGGCGGCACTGTCGCTGACGATCGTGGCCACGCTTTCTGCGGCGGGCCTTATCCTGGCGGTTGCCTTGCTCATTGCACCGGGGGCAATCGCATTCCTGTTGGTCCGCACCTTCAAGACGATGCTTTACGTGTCGGTGCTGGTCTGCATGGTTTCAATGGTCGCAGGCACCTATGCCAGCTTCTTTCTGGACAGCGCGCCAGCCCCCACCATTGTCCTCATTTTGACAGCGGTTTTCATCGCCGCGTTTGCCCGCCGTCAGATCCTGACCCGGCAAGCTTCCCTGCGCCGCGTTGACGACGCCGCATAGGGACAGATCTGGCCATACCGAAAGAGAACCGGTGCCGGACGCTCGGCACTGGTTTCGGGCAATCACTACGCTATCTGGATAGAAATCCCGGCCAGAAGACGCTCTCACGGCGGTTCCGGTGGCCAGTTTCTATATCATAGGTAGAATTTGCAAAGATGGAACAACTCATTGGCGTGAAAGTGTGTCGTTTCGCTTACAAATTGGTACACCTTATCGATTGTTGGCATACGGGAATTGCCGTAGATAACTGGTTTCAGGAAACAACCGTTTTCGGCAGTGCCGGCAAGTTCTGATCGGAGTTCCAATTGTCAATTTGGAAACAGCTCGTTCTCACCCTCCTGGTTGTCATCGTGGCGGCAGGGCTCTGGGTTCGTTATTATCCGGGGGCCGGCGCACACCTGTCCGCCTGGGGGATCGACTGGCTGGATTTTGCCGTAGCCGATGCAGCGCCAAGCGAAGGTGATCAACCACGGCGTGGCCGGGGTGGGCCGCAAGGCGCCGTCGTTGCAACACCGGTTGTCGAAATCACGATCAATGATCGTCTGTCGGCCATAGGTACCAGCACAGCGCTGCAGTCTGTTGCCGTGACGCCTTACACCAGCGGCCGCATGACCGAGGTGCTGGTCAAGTCCGGCGCCACCGTGAAGGCCGGCGACGTCATTGCCAAACTGGATCTGGACGCCGAACAGATCGCGGTCGAACGGGCTGCAAATGCTCTGAAGGATGCCGAGGCCCGGCTTCAGCGTATGCAGGTGCTGCGGAAAACCAATACTGCGACGGCTGTTCAGGTGACAGACGCGGAACTCTCGGTAGACAATGCGCGGCTGCAACTTCGCGAAGCCGAACTGGCGCTTTCCCGCCGCTCCATCGAAACTCCGATCACCGGCGTGGTCGGCATTCTTCCCATTACCGCAGGCAATTACGTTTCCTCGCAGACCGTCATCGCAACCATTGACGACCGCAGCGAAATTCTCGTCGATTTCTGGGTTCCGGAGCGGTTCGCCTCCGCTATCGCGGTGGGATCTCCGATCACCGCCACGTCTGTTGCCCGCCCGGGAGAAACCTTCGAGGGTGTCATCAGTGCCGTTGACAACCGCATCGATATCGACAGCCGTACACTTCAGGTTCGTGCCCGTTTTCCGAACAAGGCCGACAAGTTGAGAGCCGGCATGTCGTTCCAGGTTTCGATGAAGTTTCCCGGCGACAAGTATCCGGCTGTTGATCCGCTTGCCGTGCAATGGGGCTCCGACGGTGCCTTCGTCTGGGCCGTGCGTGAAGGCAAGGGCGTTCGCGTTCCGGTCAGCATTATCCAGCGCAACACCGACAGCGTGCTGGTCGACGCGGAGCTGACAGTCAACGACGAGGTCGTGACCGAAGGCATTCACCTGGTTCGCAACGGAGCCGACGTGACGGTTGCAGACCGCAAACAGGCTCCGGCATCGGACACTCCGGCGACAACTGCTTCCAGCCAAAGCGGTTCCTGAGAATTGACCTGAAGGTCTTGGAGAGATTGCCATGCAGATGGACCGTTTGAAGGAACTTGGCATCACCGGCCTGTTCGTGCGGCGTCCGGTTCTTGCCTTCGTGATCAACATGCTGATCGTGGTTGCGGGGATCGCGGCAATTTTCGGCATCGAAGTGCGCGAACTGCCCGATGTCGACCGCCCGGTCATCACCGTCAGCACCGATTATCCGGCCGCAGCTGCCGAAACCATCGACCGTGAAGTGACCGGTGTCATCGAAGGCGCAGTGGCGCGAGTCTCCGGCGTGAAGTCTATCTCTTCATCGTCTTCCTTTGGCCGAAGCCGTGTGACCGTGGAATTTTCCGATGATGTCGATCTGGACGTTGCCGCTTCCGACATGCGCGATGCGCTCGGGCGCATCACCAACGATCTGCCCGAGGACGCCGAGCCTTCCCGTATCATCAAGGCTGATGCCAATGCCCAGCCGGTATTGCGCCTGGGCCTGACTTCCGACCGCATGTCGGTCGAGGACATGACGGTGCTGGTGGAAGACGAGATTTCCGACGTCCTTGCCGCTGTTCCGGGTGTCGCGGACGTCCAGGTCTACGGTGACCGTGACAAGATCTTCCGGATCGACATCGACCAGGCCAAGATGGCCAGCCTCAATCTGACCATCGCCGATGTGGCCAATGCCCTGTCCTCCATGGCCTTCGATACGCCGGCTGGCTCGCTGACCAGTCAGAACCAGGATCTGATCGTTCGCGCCACGGCTTCTATTGATACGCCCGAAGAATTCGAAAGCGTCATCATCAATCGCCGTGCAAGGCTCCGCGACTTCGTGACTGTGACACTTGGGCCGGACCTGGGCCAGACACAGCTGCGCGCCAACGGCAAGTCGGGCATCGGCCTTGGCGTCATTCGTTCGGCCCAGTCGAACACGCTCGAGATTTCGGAAGGCGTTCGCTCCGCGGTCGACCGTATCCAGGAGAACCTGCCCGAAGGCATGACCATTGAGGTCACCAGCGATGACGCCACCTTCATCAATGGCGCCATTCATGAAGTCGAGATTGCCCTTGCCATCTCGGTCAGCATCGTTCTGCTGATCATCTTCATTTTCCTGTGGGACTGGCGGGCAACCATCATTCCGGGCGTGTCCCTGCCGGTGGCGCTGATCGGCACACTGGCGGCGATCTATCTTGCCGGGTTCTCCATCAACATCCTGACGCTGCTGGCGCTGGTTCTGGCAACTGGCCTTGTCGTCGACGATGCCATCGTGGTGCTGGAAAACATCGTGCGCAGGCGAAACGAAGGCATCGGACCACGCGCTGCGGCGGTTCTGGGGGCCGAAGAGGTCTTCTTCGCAGTGCTGGCGACAACCGCGACACTGATTGCCGTGTTCGTACCGCTCTCCTTCCTGCCGGGGCAGACCGGCGGGCTGTTCCGCGAATTCGGCTTCGTACTCGCCATCGCGGTGTTCCTGTCCTCCATCGTGGCGCTGTCGCTCTGTCCCATGCTGGCCTCGCGCATTCTCAAGAGCAAACCGGCCGGTAAGGCCGATGATCACGGTGGCGGTGCCGGTGGTCTGGGGCGGATGTTGAGCGCGCTCTACCGGCGCTGCCTGCACGCATGCCTTGATGCACCGATGGTGGTTGTCGCTATTTCGCTGCTGTTTGCAGCCACCGCAGGTGTCCTGTTTCCCACCATCAAGTCGGAACTGACGCCGACTGAAGACCGCTCGATTGCCTTCATGCGCATTTCCGCGCCTCAAGGCGTCAGCCTCGATTACCTGTCTCAGCAGATGCGCCAGATCGAAAACCTGCTGGAGCCTTACCGCGAAAGCGGCGAGATCAACAGCACCTTCTCGATTGCGGGAACAGGCGGTTCCAAGAACAGCGGCTTCATCGTCATGCGTCTGGCGCCATGGGACCAGCGCGAGCGCTCGCAACAGCAGATCCTGTCCGAGGTCAGTGCGCTTGTGCGCGATGTACCGGGTGTGCGGGCCTTCGCCTTCCAGCCCAACAGCCTCGGCATTCGCGGTGCCGGGTCCGGCCTTCAGTTTGCCGTCGCCGGCAGCAACGACTATGCGACGCTCGGCGCTACGGCGGACAAGATCATCTCGGCGATGGAGCAGGACCCAAGGTTCCGTCAGGTGCGCCTGTCCACCGAGGCCACCCAGCCGCAGCTTTCGGTTTCCATCGATCGCGAACGCGCCTCCGACCTTGGCATCGACATCAACGGACTGGGCACGGCCATGCAGGCCATGCTGGACGGCCGCAAGATCGGTCAGGTTTTCATCAACGATCAGGCCTATGACGTGAAATTCGTCTCCACGTCCAATCCGATCAACGATCCGACGGACATGGAGAACATCTTCATCAAGACAGGTGATGGCCGCTTTGTACCCGTGTCGACCATTGCCAGCCTGGTGGAAAAGGCTGTGCCGCCTTCTCTTGCAAGGGAACAGCAGTTGCGCTCCGTCGCTGTTACGGCAGGTCTTGCGGACGATTTCGCCCTCGGCAATGCCTATGAGGAAGCGCTGAAGATCGCCGAACCGTTGCTGCCGCCCGGTGCCCGTATCGTGCCGCTGGCGGAAACGGCAACGCTGGGTGAACAGTCATCCTCCATGGCGCGCACCTTCGGCTTTGCGATCATCATCATCCTGCTTGTGCTGGCGGCCCAGTTCGAGAGCTTCATCAGTGCGCTCATCATCATGGCGACGGTTCCGCTTGGCCTGGCCTGCGCTGTCTTCGCCATGCTGCTGACCGGGACGACACTCAACGTCTATTCCCAGATCGGCCTCGTGCTGCTTGTGGGCATCATGGCGAAGAACGGCATCCTGATCGTGGAATTTGCGAACCAGCTGCGGGATCGCGGACAGGGATTGCGCGAAGCGATCGAGAATGCCTCGAACATTCGACTGAGACCGGTAATGATGACCATGATCTGTACCATTGTCGGCGGCGTGCCGCTGATCATGGCAAGCGGGGCAGGGGCAGAAGCGCGAATTGCCCTGGGGTTTGTCATCGTCGGCGGTCTGGGCCTTGCGACTGTCTCGACCCTGTTCCTGACACCGGTTGCCTATCTCCTGCTCGGACGGTTCATCACACCGGCCGTTCAGGAAGAAGAGCGCCTCCACAAGGAAATGGACGCGGCAAGGGCGATAGGTCAGCAACCGGGCGAGTGACAACACTGGAAAGCCGGCTTTGAGCTGGCTTTCACCCAACCGCAGACATCTTGGACGCAGCGCAGCTGAGATCCGGGATTGGAGAGCCGGTTCGCGCCAGTTGAGGCAGGTGAACTAGGTATCTTCAAAATCGAAAGACAGTGCCTCTCCGATCCCGGCTCATGCTGCGCTTGGCCGGGATGACGATGGGGAGGCTGGTTTTGACAGTGAGCAAAGGCTGCCACCCACCTTCTGGTTTCTCGGCGCAGTCTCCCCTTTCAGTTTGTCATCCCGGACGCAGCGCAGCGAAGATCCGGGATCGGGGTGCCGGTGCAGATGAAACGGGTACCTTGATATCCGAAAGACCAGTGCCGCTCCGATCCTGATTTGCGTCACGCATAGTCGGATTGGCGAGCAGAGGCATCGCGAAAAAAAACAAACCGCCCGCATGTCCACGGGCGGTTTTCGTTTTTGTCTTACCGCCCGGTGATGGCCGGGAAGAACAGCAGGATACCTACGGCGAGTATCTGCAGGGCGATAAACGGCAGCAGCGAGCGGAAGATCGTTGCCAGCGTTATGCCCGGTGGTGCCACGCTCTTGAGATAGAAGGCGGCAGGCCCGAACGGCGGTGACAGGAACGACACCTGCATGTTCATGCAGAACAGAACGCCAAACCAGACCGGATCGTAGCCGAGATCCTTGATGATCGGCACGAAGATCGGCATCGTCAGCAGCGCGATCCCGACCCAGTCCAGGAACATGCCGAGCACGAACAGGATCAGCATCATGAACAGCAGGATGATGGTCGGATTGTCGGAGATGCCGGAAATGAGGGCCGAGACGAACTTGATGCCGCCCATCAGGTTGAACACACCGACCAGAGCACTTGCACCTATACCGATCCACACGATCATGCCGACGGTCTGAAGCGTCTGCAGGGCAGCGCCTTTCAGAAGCTCGAGTGTAAATTCCCCCCGAACCACCGTCGACAGCAGCACCCCGGCAACGCCGACCGCCGATGCCTCGGTGACACTCGCGATGCCGCCGTAAATGGAGCCAAGCACGCCGGCAACCACGGTAAGCGGCAGGATCAGCCCTTTCAGGAGACGGAGTTTTTCCGCCATCGGCACAGGTTCTTCGTCCTGTACCGGTGCGATGGCCGGGTTGAGGTAAGCCCGGATCAGGACGTAGGCGACATAAAAACCAGCCAGCATCAGACCCGGCAGAAAGGCGGCGGTGAAGAGATCGCCGACCGAGACGTTGGCGGTAAGGCCGTAGATAATGAGTACGATGGACGGCGGTACCATGGTGCCGAGCGCACCGCCTGCGCACACGACGCCGATGGCCAGGTGCTTGTCGTAGCCGAGGCGCAGCATCTGGGGCAGTGCAACAAGGCCGAGCAGCACGACTTCGCCGCCGATGATGCCGCTCATGGCCGCCAGGATCACTGCCACGACGATGGTCTGGATAGCGACCCCGCCGCGCAGGCGTCCGCCCAACAGCTTCATGGCGTCGAACAGATCTCGGGCGATGCCTGATCGATCAAGGATTGCCGCCATCAGAACGAACATCGGCACGGAGACGAAGACGAAGGAACCGACGAAGGAGTAGACGCGGCTGGTGATCAGCGGCACGACCATGGGACCAAACCAGCCGAGCGCGAAAATCAGCGCGACCAGCAGGGTGACGAAGGCAAGCGGGATGCCGGACACCAGCAGCACCAGCAGCATCGCGAACATGAGCAGCGTGCCGGTCTCGATGCCGAGCCCTTGAAGGGAGCCGAAGAACTCTGTCACTTGCGCCCCCTGGCGTAATTATAGGCAAGAATGAGGAACTGGACGGCCATCACCGTCATGACAACCAGAAGGAAAACCTTGATCAGACCCGGGAAGACAGGGTCCCAGGCACTGCCGGAGCGTTCCAGACGGAAGCTGCCATCGGGACGAAAAGCCGCCTTCTGGACCATCAGCCAGCTGGCGTAGGCAAAAAAGGTGCTGGCCACCATGCAGATGAGCGAGATGACGACATCAAGGACACGCCGCAGAGGTGGCGGCAACGTGTCGTAGATCAGCACGACCCTGATGTGGCGGTCGCGCGCGGTGCAGTAGAGCCCGCCATAGAGAAAGGCGGCACCGCACAGGAAGATGGTGGTCTCGTGCGCCCAGATTGTGGGGGCGTTGAAGACGTAGCGCAAAAGCACTTCGTTGATGAGGATCAGCATCGATGCAACGATGCCGATGGCAAACAGCAAGCCGCCCCTGTCGATCCAGCGCCCGAGCATGCCGGCCTCGGCAATGGCGCCGGGATCCTTTTCCCGCTCCGGGGTTTCGTTCGGTTCCACCAAGGTTTCCTCCAGCTTCTTTTACAAAACGGGCGCCCGAAGGCGCCCGCCAGGTAACCACATTGAGGCAGCTTACTGCATCAGGCCGTTTTCTTTCAGGTAGCTGGTCAGAACGTCATAGACCTTCTGGGCATTCTCTGAACGTTCGGCGACCTTGGCCCATTCGCCGGTGGCGATGGAGCGGAATTTCGCGCGTTCTTCCGGCGACCAGTCCGTGACGGTCACCTTGCCGCTGGCATTGGCTTCCTCGACGGCTTTCTGGTCGCTTTCGGCGAGAGCTGCCACCTGCGCGTTGGCGAAATCCCTGACGCTTTCTTCAAGGGCGGTCTTGAGATCGTCCGGCAAGGCATCCCACTTGGCCTTGTTCATGGAGATTTCCACCAGCGGCATGGAGTGGAAGCCCGGATAGACCGGGTTCGGGGCAACGTCGTGCATGCCCTGTGCCTGGTTGGTGGAGAAGACCGAGTAGTCGGCTGCGTCGATCACGCCCTTGTCGAGTGCGGTGAAGACTTCAGACCCCGGCAGGTTGACCGGAGCAGCGCCAGCCGCTGCAAACACCTGCTGCACCAGGCCTTCCGGTGCACGCATCTTCAGGCCTTTCAGGTCGTCAACGCCGTTCAGCGGAACCTTGGAGACGAAGGCCTCCAGGCCCGGTGTCGTCGCGCCGATGAAGTGCAGGCCGTAAGGCTCTACCAGCTCGTTCATCAGGTCCTTGCCGCCGCCATCGTACATGAAGGCAAACATCTGGTCCGGCGACGCCCAGGCGCCGACCGGGTTGGCGATCAGGCCGAAAGCCGGGTCCTTGCCGGCAAAGTAGGACGTGTCGGTGATATGGCCGTCAAGAATGCCGGATGCGATGGCATCCTGGGTCTCGCTGTGGGCCACAATCGACTCCACAGGCAGCAGCTCGACCTCGATCTTGCCGCCGGTCTTTTCCTTCACGCTCGCGGCCCAGCCCTGCTGGAGCACGAAATTCGGGTTGCCCGCCGGGTCGGAAGACTGGAAGCGGAACGAATAGTCCGCAGCCATGGCGGTCGTGGCAAGCGCACCGGCCGCAACGGCGGCAAGAGCGGTTCTGGTCAAGAGTTTGAGCATGATTTCCTCCCTAGTCGAAACGTCATCGCTCAAGAGGCGATGGTGGTACGAGGCGGCCTTGCTGGCCGCAGTTCTTTCATGGCTTTGTCGACAAGTTCATCGACAGGCCTTGAAATATCCAGGCTGAAGCCGGCTTCCCCGGCTTGCAGCGGTTCCAGCGTCGCCAGCTGGCTGTCCAGCAGCGTTTCACCGACAAAGTGTCCCTGGCGCCCCCCCAGGCGCTCGGCGATCAGGCCGCGTTCTCCAGCCAGGTGAACAAAAATGCACGAGGGCAGGGCAGCCCTCAAACGGTCCCGATAGGCCCGCTTCAGGCTGGAGCAGGCGATCACCGCGCCACCGGCACAGTAGATCTGCAGCTTGGCGGCAAGTGAAACTGCGTCCAGCCAGGGCATGCGGTCGGCATCGGTCAGCGCTTTGCCTGCCGCCATCTTGCGCTTGTTTTCCGGGCTGTGAAAGTCGTCAGCTTCAACCATGCCGACGCCAAGCCTGTCCGCGAGGCGGTTCGCCAGCAGGCTTTTGCCGGCGCCGCAAACGCCCATCACGACGATGGCCGTTTCGCCAGAGGCTGATGGCAATTCACCCTGCATTTCCGTCCCCGAATGATCTCGTTGTTGGGTGTATTAAAAATGATAGCGCTAACATTTGTCAAACACTTTTTTCTGGGATATTATCGAAGGGTTGATTTGAAATGGTATAAACAATTGTAATGGTTGAATAATTTGAAAATAACGATCGCCGATGTTGCCCGGGAAGCTGGTGTTAGCGCTATGACTGTGTCGCGCGCGCTACGTGATCCTGACAAGGTCTCCGCCAAGACACTGACCAAAATCCGGGAGGTGGTCGACAGGCTCGGATACGTGCCGGATCCGGCGGCCAGCGCGCTTGCTGCGGGCAAGACCAACGTCATCGGCGTTATCGTGCCGTCTGTAACCAACAACGTCTTTTCCGATGTCATGCGAGGCATCTATGAAGCGGCTGAAGGGTCGAAATGGCAGATCCAGCTCGGCAATTCCCGCTATTCCCCACTTGAAGAAGAAAGCCTTGTGCGAACCTTCCTGAGCCAGCGTCCCGCTGGCCTGATCCTGTCAGGTCTCGATCAGTCGGAAGACACGGCCCGGCTGCTGGAGCGGGCAGACTGCCGCATCGTCCAGATCATGGAGTGCGGGCCGGCGCCATATGACATGATGGTCGGCTTTTCCCACGTGGAAGCCTCTGCCGCGGCAACTCGCCATCTTCTTTCTGCCGGATACAGGCGACCGGGCTATATCGCTGCCCGGCTCGATCCGCGCAGCCAGCGCCGCCTTGCGGGGTTTCGCGGGGAGGCGGAAAAGGCAGGCGTCTTCGATGCGGGCCGGATCGTGACGACACCGCGTCCTTCAACCGTCACCCTGGGCTGTGAACTGGTCGCCGACCTTCTGTCGAAGGCGCCGGAAACCGATGCGATCCTGTGCAACAACGATGACCTTGCGCTCGGCGCGCTGTTCGAGTGCCAGCGGCGCGGTATCCGGGTTCCGGATCAGATGGGTATCTGCGGTTTCAACGATCTGGAAATGATGGCCGCCGCCAACCCGCCGATCACCAGCGTGCGGACGTTCCGCCTGGCCATGGGGCGCGATGCCTTTCGCATGCTGACGGGGGCCCTTGCCGGAATTGAGCCGGAACAGCCGGTGGTCGATCTCGGCTACGAGGTCGTGGCACGTGGCAGCACAGCCCGAAACGGGCAAGGCTAGAAGATATCTTTTAAGGGAAGAAAAACTGGCTGGGGTGGAAGGATTCGAACCTTCGCATGGCGGTACCAAAAACCGCTGCCTTACCGCTTGGCTACACCCCAAGGCCGTGGGGACGCTGTATAGCGAGCCTCGATCCTTTGCGCAAGTCTCCACAAGCGCAAACTTTGACGGGGAAGGACCGGTTTTCCCCAGGTGCGTTGCAAGGCCATCGCCGGGATGATCAGAGGCCGTTTCAATCCGCTTCAAGGTGGCGGAACGGCAAGCCGGACTTGGTGTGTCTGCTGGAAAGCGGCGTATTTCGCTCCTGCCTTGCCGAGGTTGTTCACAGTTTCAAAAAAGTGACATTCGGCAATGCAAATCGCTTGCGGGATCAGACCAGCTTTGCTAAATGACCCTCCACGCAGCGAGGGCTTGCCCAGCTGTTCCCGATGAGCCTAGCTTTCTAAGCTCATATTCTGTGTCGGAGTGTAGCGCAGCCTGGTAGCGCACCTCGTTCGGGACGAGGGGGTCGGAGGTTCGAATCCTCTCACTCCGACCATTTTTTTCCTTCCAATTTGAACGCCTCGCGACCTGCAATGCCTGCGGACCTGTTTTCGCCCGCAGCGATTGGTACGCCTGCGTCGACGTTTTCTTCCCTAGGCCACCGTCTCGGCTGATCGAATTGGCACTTGCGATGCCCGTTGCCTTCCTTGCTGCAGCTGTGCGTTTCAGGCCTCCTTCTGCAACCTGCTGCCGTTGTGGCCCGTCTCTCGAGACCGATCTTTACATTCGTCCCCGATAAAAAGCGTGGTTTGATCAGGCTGCGCGCCACTTGCTTGCCGGACTGGAAGATACTAGCAAGTGCTCGTTTTGATTGAGAGTTTTGCGAAATAAAACTGAAATTAAATCGATTGCTAAACAAAAATCCTCAACCATATGAGGCAATTTTCCCGCAAAAATTGCTTGCAACCTGTGGCTTAAACCCTTAGGGCAGCATTAACAAAAAAGACAATGCGGGAAAAGACAATGCGCAACAGTTTCGCTGTTTTTTGAACAACTTGCCGGTTCTGAATTTGAAGGGCCGGCGACGATAGCTGCCTTTTTACGATCCTGATCATTGGCCTGCCGGCTCTCCCGGCAGAACGCCTCTGCACGCCCTGCGTGCTGTCCGTCAAAAAACAGATACTCCAGGCACAGACAATGTTTTTCCAATTTTTCGTACCGCCGAATTTCGTCTCCGGTCATCGCAATGCGAGGTCCTTGTGGCTTGGACATCGCCGCAAGTACTGGAAACCGGTGCTGGTGGCAGCAAGTCTGCTGGCTGTGTGCACGCAAGCCTCCGCCCAATCGGAACAGCCGGACCAGAAGACCCTCACTGAACGGTTCAAGGCTTGGACGGTGACGTGCGTGGAGGCCGAAACACGCACCTGCCGGATGACGCAGGAACTGGTGCAGGAAAAGACCGGGCAACGACTGTCCGCATTGTTGGTCGAGGAACGGGCCGGGGAGGGGCCGGTGCTAACGGTTCTGGCGCCCTTTGGCCTGGCCTTCTCGCAAGGTCTCACACTTGTGGTGGATGACGTTGAGTTGCCGAAGGCGCAGTTCCTGACCTGCCTTCCCTCAGGCTGCGTGGTGCCGGTGCCGCTGGATGAAGCAGCCCTTGAAAAACTCCGGACGGGCAATCGGCTCACCGCAGTCGGTGTCACCGCCACCAACGACAAGCAGGTCCGCATCGAGTTTTCGCTGCAGGGGTCCTCTGCCGCATTGGCCCGGTTGAAGGACCTTTCCGCGGGCAAGACGACCGACTGACACCATGCGAGCACTTGCGCGTTTCCTGGCTCCGCTTGCAGGGGCACTGCTGTTTGCACTGCCCGGGGCGGCTCAAACGCCTGCGGGGATCGAGGACGTGCTGCGCCAGCAGCAGCAGATCATCGAGCGCGAGGAACAGCAGCGCCGATTGGAGCGTGACCGTTTTCTGGGCGGAACGACGGAACCATCCCAGCGTTCGCCGGATCTGCTGCCGCAGGCAACCGGCGGCGAGGGACCGTGTGTTGATGTCGACAGGATCCGGTTCGAAGGCGCAAAGCGCGTTCCGGCAAACCAGCTGGAGTTGCTGGTCCGCAACCGTCAGGGCGCCTGCCTGACGCTGACCGATATTCAGAACGTACTCAGAATGGCGACCAATTATTACGTCGAAAAGGGCTTTGTCACCTCGCGCGCCTATCTGGTGCCGCAGGATCTCGGCTCCGGCGAATTGCGTGTCCTCATCGTCGAAGGCTCGGTGTCCGAGGTTCGCCTTCAGGAAAACGGCAAGGCACGGCGAGGGGCAACGCAGCTTTTCGGCGAGCGTACTGGCCGGATCATGAATATTCGTGATTTCGAGCAGGGGCTGGAGCAGATCAACCGGCTGGGGTCGAAGGAAGCCGTCATCCGCATCGAGCCGGGCGCGGGCGTTGGCCAGAGCATAGTCACCATCGAGGTGAAAGATGCCTACGCGGTGCAACTGTCCGCGTCGTTGGACAATGGCGGAGCCACAAGCACCGGCCGTCATCAGTGGAACGGCATCGCAGGATTTGAGGACGTGCTCGGGTTGAACGAGCTGTTGACGATATCTGCCCGCAGCTCGCTCGATAGGCTGGACGAGCGTATCTATTCGCGCTCGATCAACGCCTATCTGTCCGTGCCCTGGCGGTATTGGACCGTCAACATCAGCGGGTCCTATCTGGACTATCTGTCCAGCCTGGAAAGCCCGTCGGGCGACTACAGCTATGACGGCACCAGCTGGGAAGGCCGGGTGGAACTGGACCGGGTGCTCCACCGCACAGGGCGCTTTGTCTGGCGTGCCGGCGGCGCGTTCTCGCTGAAGGAGGCCAACAACTTCATCGAAGAGATCTTCATCGACGCCTCCAGCCAGCGGTTGGCCGTTCTGGAAGCTTCCACGAAGATCAGCGGCCGGATTGCCGGCGGGTTCGGACAGGCCAGTATCGCCTTCAAGCAGGGGCTGGAAGGCTTTGCCGCCCAGAAGGACAGCCGCCAGCTGAATGGGACGCCGGCGGCCCAGTTCAGCCAGGTGACGCTGTCGGGGTTCTACCAGCGGGTCTGGCAGAACCCGGTCGGCCAGCTTTCCTTCCAGGCCAGCACCTATGGCGCTTTTTCGCCCGACACGCTGTTTGCCTCCGAAAGGGTAACCATCGGCGGGCCTCTGTCCGTTCGCGGCTTCCGCGATGTCAGCCTGTCGGGTGATGCCGGTGGCTACAGCCAGCTTGAGCTTGGTTTCACCCCCGCATTCGCCAGTAAAGCTCCGGACAACCTGAAGCGGCTATTCGGTCTGCCGCAGGTGTTTGCCGGTCTGGATGCCGGCGGCGTCCTGGAAGATGCCGACGATCCGCTGGAAGGCGGAGAGCTGATGGGCGGTGCGGTCGGCCTGCGCCTGAGCGGCGGCATCGTGACCGGTGAAGTGGCTTATGAGCGGGCTCTGGCCCTTCCGACATTTCTGGATCCGGCGGAAAACGGCTTCTTGCGTTTCCGGCTGGGCATTTCTCAAACGTTTTAGGCGGATCGGCTTATGATCAAGTCCGTTTTAAATGGTTTCTTCTGTACCGTCTTCCTGGTCCAGACCTCCCTGCCGGCTTTTGCCGGCGGGCTGACGCCGGATGGCGCTGCTGCGCCCGGCAACCGGCCGGAGATTATCGCGGCGCCAAACGGCGTGCCGGTCCAGAACATAGTCACCCCAAATGCGCAGGGCCTGTCCCACAACAAGTTCACCGATTTCAATGTCGGCAAGAACGGCCTGATCCTCAACAATTCCAAGGATGTCGGCCAAAGCAACCTGGGCGGCTACATTGTCGGCAACCCCAATCTTCAAGGCTCTGGCCCGGCAACGGTGATCCTGAACGAGGTCACCTCGTCCAACCGGTCGCTGCTGCAGGGCGCGACGGAGCTGCACGGCGGGCAGGCGGACTATATCCTCGCCAACCCCAATGGCATCACCTGTAATGGCTGCGGCTTCATCAACATTCCGCGGGCAACGCTGACGACCGGCGTGCCGCAGGTAGATGCGGGAACGCTGAAGGGCTTCTCGGTCGACCGGGGCACCGTCACCATTGGTGCGGATGGCGTCGCGGCGGAAAGCGTCGACTATTTCGACATCGTCTCGCGTGCGGTCGAAATCAACGGCAAGATCCACGCTGGCGAGAACCTCGGCGTCTTTGCCGGTCGCAACGACTACGACTATGCCAACCGCTCGGTTGCGGCCAAGGCCGGGTCGGCGGCGGACAAGCCGGAATTTGCCATCGATTCCTCCGCGCTTGGCGGCATGTATGCCGGCCGCATCAAGCTGATCGGCACGGAAAGCGGCGTCGGTGTGCGCGCGCCTGAAAGCGCGACCGCCGCCACCGGCGATTTTCAGATAACCGCCGACGGCAAGCTGGTGCTTGGCGGCACGGTGTCTGCCCGCAAGACCTTGCGCGCCCGGTCCGTCAACGGTTCGGTGGAGGTTCAGCAAAATGCGTCCCTCTATGGCCAGGAAACGCTGATCCTGAAGGCCGGCGGCGATATCAAGGTTGCCAAGGAAGCAACCCTTGGTGCCGGCAACCAGGTGGATCTGGAAGCCGCAGGCATCGATTTTGACGAGGCGCAGCTCCTGGCGGGCATGGCGCCCGGCGGCACGCTGGCTGCAGGGGTCGGTTCCATCAAGGTGGCAACGACGGGCCTTGCCGATTTTTCCGCCGCCAGCCACATTCAGGCGGGCGAGGCCATCACCTTCAACGTCGGCGCGCTTCAGCAATCCGGAACCGTTGCCGCCGACACCTACACGGTGCGGGCATCAAACGACGTGGTCCTTGGAAGCGCGTCGATCGCCAGTGTAATCGATGTCGCCTCCAGCCTTGGCGACGTCACGGTCGCCTCCGGATCGGTGCTTTATTCCGGCGGAAATCTTGCCCTTTCGGCAGCCGGCCGTTTGACCGTGGCAACGGCGGGCGAGGTCAACGCGCGCGACCACGTCGCGCTGACAGCACCGGTGATCGACATTTCCGGCGGCAAGATTTTTGCCGGTGTCACCGGCGAAGGCGCCGCGATAACGGACGCGGGCACGTTGACGCTGACTGCATCCGGTTCGCTCAACGTTGCCGCCGGGTCCCGCCTCCAGTCCGGCGACCTGACACGGATCACCGCCGGCACCTGGAACCAGCACGGCGCGCTGGAGGTCGGTTCGCTGGCGCTCGATCTTGGCGGGCTTTCCCTCAGCGGTTCCGGTGCGACGGTCGCGGCGCGGGATGTCTCCGGCAGCATTACCGGCACTGCAACGCTTGCCGCTGCTGCCCCGGGGCTGACCGCCACCAACGCGCTGGACCTCAGCGTCAACGATCTGACCGTTGCCGGATTGCTGCGCGTGAATGGAACCGGTCAGCTGACCATTGGCGGCACGCTGTCGGTGACCGGCAAACTGGAAGCAACCGGCGGGCTGACGGTCAACGGCGGAACCACCAATGTCGCCGCTGACGCTTACATCATTGCCAATGATGCTGCCCTGTTCGATGGGCTGGACAGCTTCACCAACCGGGGCGGCGTTCACGCCGGCAACGGCCTGACCATCCGCTCGGTCAACCTGGACAACCATGGCGGCGTGCTTGTTGCCGAAAACGGTCTGATGCTGGAAGGCCGCACGGCGGGCACCAAGGCGGCCAGCATCATCAACCGCAAGGGCGGGATCATCGAGGCACGGTCCGGTACGCTGACCATCCGGGCTGAAAGCCTGAAGAACATCACCGGTGCCACTTTCGACACCAAGACGACCGCATATGCCAATGAAGTCGTCGCCGGGGCCTATCCTCCCGACTGGCTGAAGGGCGGGTTCTCCAAATACTGGGCGGCCGGCGGCATCGGCGACTGGGACCAGTTCTGGGACACTGGCGGCGGGCCCGGCGGCTATGTGTTCGTGCCGCACCCGGAAAAGATCGATGAGATCCTCACGGCCAAAAATGCCACGGCAGCGGACTGGGACCAGAATTGGTGGAAGGACTACGCACCGACATCCATTGCCGAGTTCGACCCGGACAACGGTACCTATGACGACTGGCTGATGCTCGCCCCCGACGAGGACGGCGCAGCGGGGTCGGGCGATGTGGTGACCATCTTCGTCACCGAAGACACCTATGAGCTGGTCGACCCGGTCGCGCGCATCGCGGCGCTGAACGGCAACATGGTGCTGGATGTCGGCACGCTGGAAAACGAATACAGCGACATCGTCGCCTCCGGCGACATGCGCATCGACGGCACCAGTATCGTCAACGGCGGCAAGACCCTGACGCGGGTCATCACTATTCACCAGAGCTGGTCGAGCTACGAAACCCGCACGCTGGGCTTTGCCCCCTCGCACAAGTTTCTGGACAATGGGGTGCAAAGCAAGACGCTGAGCGCCGAAACGATCGATGCCGTTCCTGCGACCATCCACGCCGGCGGATCGCTGATCGGCAACCTGACAGGCACGCTCACCAACGAAGCCGGCGAGCCTTCCACCCCGGAGGACCTGCAAAAGTCCACACAGGACACGTCCATCG
Source organism: Labrenzia sp. THAF191a (assembly GCF_009363335.1). GTDB lineage: Bacteria > Pseudomonadota > Alphaproteobacteria > Rhizobiales > Stappiaceae > Roseibium > Roseibium algicola. The sequence continues at coordinate 5,595,439 of NZ_CP045333.1, read as the reverse complement.
TTCAGCTCAACGCCAGCTCCCAGGCCCCGGCCTTCGACCCCGCGTCCTACAAGTTCAACGGCCAGCTTTTCAGCCGCGCTCCGGAAAGCAGCCCGTTCCTTTACGAAACCCGCTTCGCGTTCGTCGACATTGGCGCATTCTTCGGGTCGCAGTATTTCCTGGATACGGTCGGCATTCCCGATATCGACAAGCACATCCGCTCGCTTGGTGATGCCTATTTCGAAAGCCAGTATGTGGCCGAGCAGGTGCGCAGGGCCACGGGCCGCCGCTGGCTGTCCGCCGACCAGACCTCCGATGCCCTGCAGATGAAGACGCTGATCGACAACGCGGGCGCACAGGCCGAGGCGCTGGACCTGGCGTTCGGCGTGTCCTTGAGCGAGGAGCAGATCGCGCTCCTGACCAGCGACATCGTCTGGTACGAACGTGCGGTGGTGGATGGTGTCGAGGTGATCGCGCCCCGTCTCTACCTTGCCTCGACAACGGACCTGAACAAGACCGGCGCTGTGATCGCCGGGCGCAACACGACGCTGGAGGCAGCGGAAATCAGGAACGTTCGCGGCACGATCAAGGCCGACGAAACCCTGGTCGCCAGCGCCGCCGGCGCCCTGCTCAACAGGTCCGGCACGATCCGCGGCAGGGATGTGACCCTGTCCGGCGAGACTGTGTCGATCGAAACTGCAACCCGGGCGACCGGCAACGGCACCACGGCCATCGGCTCCTGGGCCTATGAGCGCGGCACGGTGACGGCGGAAGACACGCTGACCATCCGCAGCGATAACGACACCCGCATCACCGGGGCCGATCTTGCCAGCGGCGGCAGCCTGGAAATCGACGCCGGCCGTGACCTGGTGGTGACCGCCATCGAGCTCGACAGCCATTTTGAAGCCAGTGGCCAGGCGGGCAGCAACCGCTACGATGTGCGCGAAAGCCAGACCCGTGTGTCCGGCTCCACCATCCAGGCGGCAGACGCGGCCGACCTCAAGGCCGGGCGCAACATTGCCGTGGAAGGCTCGCTGATTGCCAGCGACGGCACGGCCAGCCTGACAGCCGGTGAAAACGTCACCATCGGCACGGCGGAGGAAAGCCGGGAAGACCGGTCCGCGCGCAACAAAAGCGGTTTCCTGACCTCAAGTTCCAGGAAACGCGACAGCAGCAGCACCACGCAGGTGGGCTCCATGGTGACCGCGCTCGGCGATCTGGAGATCTCGGCCGGTGCAGGGGATGTCGTGGTCAAGGGCTCCGCCGTATCCTCCGAAAGCGACGTTGCCCTTTTGGCCGGCCGCGATGTGCGCCTGGAAGCTGCCCAAAACACCTCCGAAGACAGCCGGGTCGACAAGAAAAGCGGCTTCTTTGCAGAAACCGGCAACATGGGTGTGGTTGCCGGCTACAAGTCCGAACGGCATACCTCCGACACCAGCTCGTTGACCCAGGTCACCTCGGCGGTGTCCGGCCGGAACGTTTCCATTGATGCCGGGCGCGATGTGGTCTCCGAAGCTGCCTCCGTCGCCGCCGACGAAGACCTTGGCATAACCGCCGGGCGCGACATCGTCCTGGACAGCGTCCACGATCTTTATGCCCATTCGGAAAGCCACAAGATCGACACCTTCGCGCTGTCGGTCGGCGCCTTCGAAAACATCTCCGGTCCGGTGAAATCGCTGGCGGATGCCCCGCGCATGGCAGCCTCGGGCAAGGGCAATCTCGGCTATCAGGCGCTTTCCGCGGTCTCTGCCGGGCTGAAGGCGGTCGACGCGCTCAACCAGCTCAACGCCATCCGCCAGGGTGGCACCATTGCCGGGGTGCGCATCGGCATCGGCATCTCCCACGAGGAAAGCAGCTCGTCGGAGGTTAGCGCCATCGCACGCACCGCCACGCTGTCGGCGGGCAACAACATGTCCCTGGAGGCGGGACGCGACATCACCGCCAAGGGCGCCCGGATCGACGCCGGCAACGATATTGCCATGGCGGCGGGACGGGATGTCATCCTGGAATCGGCGCAAAACCATCTCGCTTATGAGGGCGAAAGCTCCAGCATGTCCGCGGGCATCGGGCTGACGCTTGGTGTCGGCGCCAGTGGCAAGAATGGTGCCCCCGGCGCCAGCCTCAGCCTGGGGCTGGATGTCTCCGGCCAGCAGAGTTCCTACAGCCAGTCGCAGACCTATCACACCAATACGGATGTGACGGCGAGCGGCAACGTGTCGGTCGCAACTGGCCGGGACCTTGCCCTGAAGGGCGCGCGGATTGAAGCCGACAGTGCCGATCTCGACATCGGCCGCAACCTCACCATCGAAAGCCGGCTGGATACGGCCGAAGGCTCCAACCAGAGCAGCGGCTACAGCGCCGGGGTTTCCGTTGGCATCGGGCTGGGGGCAGACGGCGCCGGGCCCACCTTCGGCGCCTCTGCCAGCGTCAACGGGGCCAAGGGCTCCAACAGCTCGGCCTGGGTGAACGCCCCCTCCGGTATCGTCACCGACAACGCGCTCAACGCCGATGTCGGCGAAACGACCTCCATCACCGGCGGGGTGATCGCCTCGCGCTCCGGCGACCTGACCCTTGAAACAGAGCGTCTGGAAACGGCGGATATCGACCTTCACCGCAAGGGCCGGCAGGTTTCCGGTTCGGTCGGCGTCAGCATCGGCTCCAATCCGGAAGGCAAGTCCAAACCGGGCATCACGGTGGAAGGGGCCTATTCCAACTCCGAGACCGAGGGCGTTGCCCGCGCCACCATTGGCGAGGGCGAGATCACCGTGCGCGACGGCGATGGCGACGGCATCAAGGCCGCCGACCTGGAAGCCGAGGCCGACGCGGCAGATGCCGAAGGCGACACGGCCCGCGCCGAAGCCTTGCGCACCGAAGCGGAGCTGGAGGCGGCGGAAGACACCACCGCCACCGAAACCCAACTTTCCAACCTCAACCGCGACCCGGACGCGGTGGTGGAAGTGACCTCGCAGAAGCAGGAAGGGTTTGAGCTTTATGTGAGCGATACGGCGGTGCGGGACCTGGGCAAGGTTCTTTCTGCGGTTGGGCAAGCCATCGAAAAGCTGGATGTGTCTCCCCAACAACGCGAACTGCTAAAGCGCTTGGCCGCCTGCGGCGGTCGCCAAGGGTATAATCGGTACAACCCGCTGAACTGGATTGTTACTCCAGCCTACGCTGCGGACTGCTCTCAGACTGCGATTGAAGATATCATGTTCGGGATCAAACGGGAGACGCTTGCCGAACTCGTAGAATTTTGTGAGAGCCTTGATCCCGGTGTTCAAGCCTATGCAAAGGCTGCTCTGGCAGCGCGCATTTTTGCAGACTTGCCAGCCGCTGACCGCGCTCAACTGAAATCGATCACCAAATGGGACATCGAGAGCGTATCCGGGCTTTCCTATGACACGGTCTTGATGCTTGAGCTGGCGAACGAGGCTTTGCACTGCCAGGCGCCAAGCTGCAAGAGCACCAAGAACCAGACGGTGCTCAAGCTCTACAATACCATTGGTCAGAAAGAGCTGCACCTTGCCACTTTCCTGAAGATGACACCACCGAGCGAGAGCTCTTTGGGCTTCGATACGACGGGAATGACCTGGTCGCAGTACATCACAGTTCTTCAGGCCGAGGAATTGATTGCGCAAGCAGGTGGGCACGTTGTCGGCGAAGCTGTTGCAAAAGCTGGTGCCTTAATTACGAGAAGGCTTGGGTCTAAGATTGCCGAAGCTTTCTCCGCAAACGTGAAGGCTGCAAATAGGACGCCCGATGGGCCAAATCCTGGTACCAGACCTGGTGCCACAGATGCCGAAGCGGGCATCGGCACCAGCACAGTTAAGTTTGATGGAAGTCCGACTGCTCATGAAGCCCGTTTAGGTCAAGAGTTGGCAGAGCAAGGCTTGGACGTTCGCATTCGAGGTGAAAATGTGCCTGGACCAGATGCGCAAATCAATGGTCTTTGGTATGATATTAAAGAGCTGAGTGGGACGGGACGTAGATCACTACAGTCATCCATCAACAGTGCAAAAAATAATTTTAGTAATAATGGTGCTGCAGGCCTAGGATTAGGGAGATCTGATACACGCGCTTTAATTGACGCACGTGGTAACGGAACATGGGATAACGCGGCGTCTATACGAACAGAATTAGATCGTCTATCTCGTAATGGTGACTTAAGTAATGTTGCCGAGGTAAGAGTGATTACCAGCAATGGCCCAATTGTATGGAAACCTCAATGAGTTATTCATATTATCTGACCTGTATCGATTGTGGTTCAAGCATTTTCCTCGGGAAAACAATTGACGTCCATTACGATGGTATTTCGGATGTGAAAACAGGCTTTTCGATGCTGGGCGGCGATAAAGAAAGTGGGTGGCAGCCTTCACAAAAAGCTATGGAGGAGTTGCAGCACTTTTTGTTCGTTCACAGAGGGCACGAGCTTCGAGTCGTACCTGAAACGGTGAATAGGCGTGATGCAAACATTGAATTCGTATTCCCTGCCGATGACGATACAGCCGATCCATTATTCAATAGATCGTCGTTTTTTGATTCAGGTCACGATAAGGCTGACCCTGAGAGAGAGGCTGATATGCTTGAGGAGGGGGTAATCCAGCGTTTGAGTAGTCGCTCACCAACATAATGCTACAAATACGGTATTGCCTGACGGTTATCGTATTTGGGGCGAACCACACCTGGTTTGCTGGAGGCTCCAGCTCCTGAATGGAGTGGAGCAGGTTAAGTAAAACAAATAATATGCCGACGTCGGCGAAACGACCTCCATCACCGGCGGGGTGATCGCCTCGCGCTCCGGCGACCTGACCCTTGAAACCGAACGTCTGGAAACGGCGGATATCGACCTTCACCGCAAGGGCCGGCAGGTTTCCGGCTCGGTCGGCGTCAGCATAGGTTCCAATCCGGAAGGCAAGTCCAAACCGGGCATCACGGTGGAAGGGGCCTATTCCAACTCCGAAACCGAGGGCGTTGCCCGCGCCACCATCGGCGAGGGCGAGATCACCGTGCGCGACGGCGACGGCGACGGCATCAAGGCCGCCGACCTGGAAGCCGAGGCCGACGCGGCAGAAGCCGAAGGCGACACGGCCCGCGCCGAAGCCCTGCGTGCCGAAGCGGAGCTGGAGGCGGCGGAAGACACCACCGCCACCGAAACCCAACTTTCCAACCTCAACCGCGATCCGGATGCGGTGGTGGAAGTGACCTCGCAGAAGCAGGAAGGGTTTGAGCTTTATGTGAGTGATACGAGTGTCAGGGATGCTTTCAAAGCCGTCAAACTGGTTGGGCACGCAGCTTCTTCAATCGTTTCCAGTGTCATGGAAAGGATGGGAGATGAAAACCCAGGTTTAAAAGACCTGGCCCAAGCCAAACGTGCGGGACACCTTTCGGACGAAGCGATCCTGACACAGCTTGCTGGTTGCAACCCTCAACATGGCTTTAATCTCTGGCAATTGTTTGTTTCACCTGCCTACGCACAAGGAACTTGCTCCGTTACGACATCCAATGGGTATGTCATTAACCTGAGCGACGAAGAGACACGTCAATGCCTTGAGATCTATCTCGGCACTATGATCGCCAACCCGGAGGATGCCGGTCGTTGGGCGGATCTGCTCCGCAACGGGAACCTCACGGCTCCGGTCAGGGCAATGGGCGCAATCGCGGCCATGTCAAACGGCCCGTATGTAACAGGCTACGGAGAAGATGGCGAAGACCTTGTAACGACAGACGGCAATGGTCGTTTCCTCTATAAGAATACGGTTACAGGTGACTTATTCTTTGCCAATCCGCTGGATGTGGGGGATCCGGCAGTCATTTCTTATGTAAGCGACGCATCTGCGGTCGGTGGGCCGGGAACCAGCTTCACCACAGTAAGACTCGCTCTCGCTCCGAAGTTTGTTGGAAAAACAAAGGCGACAAAGGGAGGATACAAGGGCCCGAACGTTGATTCCGTACCTCCAGAACAATCACCGTACCCGCCGGGTACGCTGAGCTCCGGGAAGGTCTGGACGAAGTCTGCTCGTGTCAAAGAGGCTCAGTTGCCGAGTTCAGGGAAGATAAGATTCGTTCCTCCGGAGAAATGGGATGGAACTACACCTTTGCCACGTGGTCCGAACAAGGGGTATGTCGACAAATTTGGAAATGAATGGACGCGTGGACCATCCAGAACGGAAGGTCAAGCATTTGAGTGGGATGTTCAGCTATCGAATACGGGGAAGTCGCAGTTGGGATGGGCTACTCGGGATGGTTCCCACGCAAACGTATCATTGGACGGGAAGATTACACACAAATGACGCAAGCCACTTATATCAATATACGGTTTCTCTCTTCTGTGGCTTCGGAGGATGAAGCCGCAGAGCTTGGACGGAGCCTTATGGATGCATTTCGAGATCTTGGGAACATAGTTGCCTTTGAGGTTAAAAAGTACTGGAAAATCCCGGAATGTTATGAGTGCTCAATGGAGTTACATGCAGAAGCCATATCGGACGCGACGCTTCCAATCCTAATAGAGCGGCTAGGTCATGGTTGGGAACGCGTTAGCTCTGTGTGCTTTATTTGGAACCGCTCAGAAGAGTTCCGTTTTGCGGATGAGCGCGTAAATTGGGCTGAAGTCGAGTTCATCGAAGTATGATTGCGCGGCTCAGAGGGTTTTTTCGAAGATCCTCTTGCTCTTTATCACTGTCCTTGGGCAAGGCAATTTTTTCGACGCACAAGGTATATCGCAGAAGCTAAGCTATCCAGCCATGGGCAGGAATTGAATGCGCCGCCGGTCGGTCTGGCGAACACCGCCCGCGCTCTAACAGCCACCGGTGCAAATGGGATGGCCACCGGCACTGCATTCACGTGCTCTGATCTCGGAAAACTCTAGCCCACCTCGAGGGCACGTTGGGTAGCACTCCTGATATTCGGACAGCGCAGAACATGATCATTGATATGGAGGATGCACTTGCTACCCCAAGACCGTGAGTCCCTTATTGATACAAGCTTTCGTTTTGTAAGCTGGTTAGCAAAGAATTTTCCTAGTGTGAAAGATAGCTCTTTGCCTTCCTATTATGACTCATTTGGTGAGCTCATCCGAGAAGCTCCAACTGTGTTTTGGGGAGCGGTCGGTGGGCGAGATTATGCTGAACTTGCCACTAAATCCGCATTTGGTGAAAGTGTTCTTGATCGTGTGGTTGCAATTGTGAAAGACTCTTCGCCAGAAGTTCAAAATGAAATCCTTGTTGGTTTTGTAGAGGCGCATATGTTCCCGCGCCCTGGCTCACCATTGGCTAAGGAGATGGGTGAGGCGCTTGGCATGGATTTGAGCGGTCTATGTTGACTGCAATGCGCCACTTTTTCCGAGTTTTCGTTACGCTCATTTTGTCGGCAATAACTGCTGCGCCAATTGTGGCGTCACCTTTAGATTGGTCTCAAATTTGACCTGCCCCCCTGAAATTTCCCCGTTTTGAGGTTAGTCCGCAGTATTGAACGGATACCAGGAGGAACGCGAGCCCAAGCTGACGCAGATTTTGATGCTTTGAAACTATCCAATGTTCTTACGATTGATACTGATCGTCGTATGGGAAGACTACCTCACGGAACGAAAGTAATTGTGCGTCCGAGCCACGATGGGCGACCGACCATCGAATTTCAATGGACTAACGACGCCGGGAACGTTGGTACAACTCGAGAAATTCGATATGGTGATTAATTGCAAGACTTGGACGTTATTGAGGAGTGCAATTAAAGATAAAGATCTTATATCTCCAGATCTGGTGAAGAGCCATTGCTGGAAGTTGGTTGTAATAGACGATAATAATGTAAGTGACGACGTTGTTCGCTGTCTCAGTGAGGCGCTTATGAAATTAGGTATATCTGAGTATTATTCGGTGCCGATTAATGATCTATCTTTAGAAGTTACAAAAGCGCACATTAGAAAATATAACTCTGATGATGTGAGCTGGAGTAGCTTCTTTAATTTTGACGAGAATGGCAAAGCAGATTATCTCGAAAGCTGTATTTTCTTTTCTGATCCCATTAAATTTCTTTTACTGCGAACCGGAGATGTCCGGCACATGATCTACGCAGGTCCCAGCGATTTTTTGCAGGTCGCCACGGGGATTGATATGGAAAAAATGGAAGCGGTCGCTGTGGGTTCCTATTGGCCCGACGAAAGAATCGAAAAGCTCTATAAGCCGCTCAAGCTCCTTTCGCTTCCGTCAGGTATCACCTAACTCCCTTTGCACCAAATGAGTAACCCACGGGCTATTCAGACTATGTTTCTCGAATTCCTACAAGGACGGAACCATACTGATGATCGACGATCTTCTAATGCAAGCAATCAAGAAGGCTCTCTCCGATCTTGAAATGAGGGGAGATATTGTTGTCTGCTCAGAGATTGCCGGGGGGCCTGCAAAATATCTTCATGATGCTGTGAGTGCATTTGTTCCGAATAGTGCTCTCACGTACTCAGAACTTTCCGGCATCAGATCCCTAATTTTTCACGCGGTTGATGACAAACGTTTTTTCGATTGGGAGATGCCCACCTTGACGGGTTTCAATGCTGACGGCTTCCGAAAAATTGCTGAAAAGCTGCCAACTGGATGATGATTTTTATCCCGGCTTTCATTGTGTTCCCGGTCCACTATCCAATCTACGAATAGGCCAGGATGTTGTAAGTCTCTAATCTGGCCTTCGCCGCCCGGACCCCTCCTGCTGGTGATATACACCCGACAACTGGACAATCTGTGGTTAGAGACAACACCACAGGAGATATTTTTCGCGTAGGTGGACCTGGGTATGTCTATGAATAGCCGAGTGAAAGCATACGTACGTTTGCTAGACGAAGGAATAGACGTTTGGCGTCCTTGCTATGTGCGCATGGTAAGGAAAGAGGTGGCAATAGTTCTACCTGATGGGTATTTACTCGGCGGTTTTAGTGAAGAGTGGGAGTGCAAGCCAGGAGATATTGTTTCAATAGAAATAAAAGGCGATAAAATGCGCATTTTTCCACTGTAGTTAATATCTCTCTGGGTAATATATGCTACAAAGAGGACGCAAAACCATCGATGAACTATTGGCGGGTGATACCCAGATCACACTGAATAGCCCCGTGTTTTCTAGACGCCCTCGGCTTTCCTTTTCTGCTGCCGTCTCAACCGGAAGGGTATTACACTGAATATGTACACCCAACACCTGGAGTAATCGGACAGGGGCCTCAACGAGTGATTCAAGGGCAAGGTGGAGGACTGTATGACCTGCTCCCCCGAAACTTCCCCGTTTTGAGGTTAGTCCGTTTCCAATTCGCACTTTATCCAACTTCACCGCGTCGAGCTTGCCTGTTCCGGTCATACCCCCGTTGCTTGATGTAGTCGCGGATCAGGCCCACCCGGTTGGGGCGGAAGCTTTCGGTGCCGCGCGCCAGTGAGGCGATCCGGCTGACGTGGAAGTGGCGGTAGTCTTGCCGGAGGCGGCAATGGGCGAGCAGCAGCAGCGAGGTTTCGCTGTAGGAAAGACCCATCGGCCAGATTTCCCGGGTGGTGGTTCGCTCCTGCAGGTCGCGATAGGTGATGACCAGGCTGAACTCCTCCCAACAGGCCTCGCGCAACAGGTCGAGATCCACCGTCACCGGCGGGCGCTTGTCCGGCTGCCGCCAGCTGCGCATCACCGTGTGCATGGCCTGGCGCGCCTGCCGGTCGGGCAGGGTGGCGATGATGCGGGCCATGGCGTTGCGGCCGGCCTTTTTCAGTGTCTCGTCGCCGATCTGGTCCAGCCCGCTTTGCGCCAGCATCAGCGCCTCGATTTCCAGCCGGGAGAAACTCTGCGGCGGCAGCACGGGATCTTCCGTCAAAGTGTAGCCGACCCCCGCGGCCCCGTCGATCAGGGCGCCGCCCGCACGCAAGGTCGCGATATCGCGGTAGAGCTGGCGCAGGGAAACGCCGGTCTCTTCGGAAAGGCGCGCGGCGGTGACCGGTTGGGGAAGGCGCCTGAGGGTATCCATCAGACGCATCAGCCTGTCCATGCGGGCCATTTTTGCTCCTGCCGTAAATTGTCAGCAGGGGGAAGCTATACCTTTGGCATCACAAAGAAAAGGAGCTTTCCCATGTTGACGCTTTACCATTCTCCCAACAGCCGGTCTTCGGCGATCGTGACCCTGATCGAAGAGCTGGGCGCCGACGTCGAGGTGAAGGAAGTGACGGTTCGCCGGCAGGATGGCTCGGGCGGGCCAGATGCATCCAACCCGCATCCGGAAAAGAAGGTGCCCTACCTGGTGGATGGTGCCGAGGGGATCCGCGAGCGCGGCGCGATCATGCTTTATCTCACCGACAAGTTTCCCGAAGCCGGGCTTGGGCCGATCGAAGGCCAGCCGGGGCGCGGAGAGTATCTGTCCTGGCTGTTCTACTATCAGGGCGTGATGGAGCCGGTCATCATCCTGAAATTCGCCCAGTTTACGCATCCGGCCGTGGAGGCAAGCCTGCGCGATTTCGACACGATGGTCGCGCGGCTGGCGGAAACGCTGGAAAAGCAGCCTTACCTGCTGGGCGAAACCTATTCCGCCGTTGACCTGTTGTGCAGCGGTCCGTTCCTGTGGCTGCCGGACATGTTGCCGGACAACGAGGCGATCCGTGACTGGGTGAAGCGGTGCAGCGAACGCCCGGCCACCGTGCGGACGCTGGAGCGTGAACGCCAAGCGGCCTGAGAGGTTTTGAACCTCCACTGACGCTGTGGCCTGCCGGGTTTTGCCCGGTGGGCCATTTCTGTTTGCGCAGTTGTCTTGAAAACGGCCCTGAAACTGGATGAACGGCCTGCGCGGCTTTCCAGTTGGCGAGCCCGTCCGTTTCTGCCGGTGAGGGTGAGGGCAAGGGCCGTCAGTCCGGCCTCGTCCGCAACTGGCCTTCATAGTCGCGCTTGCCGATCGGCACGCCGCGCGTGCGCAGGATGTCGTAGGCGGTGACGGCGTGGAAATGAAAGTTCGGCAGCAGGAAGGACAGGAGAAAGGTTTCCGATGTCAGGGGCATCGGCCGAGGGCTGATGTGAACCAGATCAAGGTCGAGAGGCCGGCCCGACCAGTCGTTTACCTCGGCAGGCGTATAGGTCTGCAAGCGTGTCACTGTCTGCGCGATCCGGTCCTGCAGATCCGCATATGGGGCTGGTCCGACAAGCGGCGGCGGGGTGAAGGCACCCGTTCTCATTGCTTCCAGGCCCCAGACGGAAAAATTGTCGACGCACTCGATCTGAAACCAGAACTGAGCCATGTCCGGACAAAGCCGCGCGGTCGCGAAGTCGTCCGGATCGGTGCCAGTCTGCTGGCAATGGGTTGCCGCCTTTTGAAGAAACCCGCTGACGGCGCGTGCCGTTTGCAGGAAGGTTGGCACGCTCAAGTCGTAGAGGGTGGTCGCCACGGGCTGTTTCCTGGTCATGATCCGGGTTCGAAACACGCCTTGGCGTGATCTTCAAAGGGTACGACGGGGAGGCGGATCATATCCAGGAATTTTGAGCGCTGGTGTGGAAGCCGGCATTCTGCCTTGGGCGGCAGGGTGCACTTGCTGGCGGGCTGTCGAACACCGCGAAGAGCAGGGGTATCTGACGTATTTCGCCGCGCGCAGCGTATCAGCGTCTCTTGCCGAAGGTCGGCTTGCCGGCGCCGGCACTTGCGTCCTGCCGGTTGCGGCGCACGGAGGTGCGCTCGTCGGCATGCGGTTCGTCCTGGTGGCGGCGCTGGAAAAAGTTGTCCGGGCTGTCGCGGCGCTCATCGAGTTCGCTTCTCAGCGCTTCTTCGGAGCTTTTCAGCACTTGCGCGCGCTGTGCGGCCACATGCCGTTTCTCGCCGATGAACTGGACGCCGCAGCGAAGGCCTTCCTCCCAGCGGCGTTCGCAGGTGACTTCATAGTCTTCCAGGTCGATATGAAGGTCGAATTCCTTGGGCAGCATGTAGGCCTGCTCGAATTCCAGCAAAGCGCCGCCTTCGGAGATGTTGCGCACCATGCAGGGAATGGATCTCAGCCCGTTTTGAAAGACCATCTTGCCTTTCTTGAACACGCGTGCCCGCCGCTCCCGCGGCATCTGTTCGCTGGCGCTCTCATCCGCAGGTGTGTGCGGAAATGGTTTGGCGTCCGACATGGGTTTCTCGCATTCTCATGGTGTCCAAGGGCACTTTAACCCCCATTTGGGGTAAGTTTAGGCGCAAAGCCCTTGCCAATCGGTGAATCCACGTATGGATCAGTCAGGTAAAGCCCTGCATAGGACCATGTTGGGAGAAACAAAAGCTCCCTTGCGACGGTCAGAGAAACCTGAGCTTTTTGTATTCTGGCGAAAACGTGGAACACCATTCCTTGAATTGATACACTGTACCTTTCTATTTACGGGACAGCCACGCGGGCGGACAGCGCGGGGGGCAATATTTCCCGGCGCGAATTGAGGCATCGATGACTGAAGACCAGATATCTTTCTTGAACCGGCTGGCCCTGAGGGCTGGAGACGAAATCCTCAAAATCTACGCGGAACCTTTCGAGGTCGAGAACAAGGTCGACGGGTCTCCGGTGACCAAGGCCGACGCGGCAGCCGAGGAAATCATTCTTGCGGGCCTTGCGGAAAAGTTCCCCGACATTCCGGTGGTGGCCGAAGAAGCGGTCGAAGCCGGCAAGCTGCCTGCGGCAGGTGCGCGGTACTTCCTGGTCGACCCGCTCGACGGTACCAAGGAATTCCTGAAGAAGAACGGTGAGTTCACCGTGAACATCGCCCTGATCGAGGATGGCCGCCCGGTGTTCGGCGTGGTTTCCGCACCAGCCCTCGAAGAGATCTATTGGGGTGGGGAATTCCGGGAAAACGGCAAAACCGAAACCAGGGCCTTCAAGGGAACCATCGCGAACGGCGGCATCAGCGATGTTGCGCCTATCACCGTTCGCACGCCGCCGGTGGACGGCATCAGCGTACTCGCCAGCCGCTCTCATCTTTCGGAAGAAACCTCTGCCCTGATTTCACGGCTGAGTGTCGCCGAGCAGCTTAACGTCGGCTCGTCGCTGAAGCTGTGCTGGGTGGCCGCCGGCCGGGCCGATTTCTATCCCCGTCTTGCGCCCACGATGCAATGGGACATTGCCGCCGGTGATGCAGTTGTGCGCGCCGCCGGCGGGGCGGTCGTTCTGGCTTCAACCGGCGAGGACTTTGTCTACCGGGTGCCGGAAAACGCCCGCAAGGACGACCTGCGGAACCCGTTTTTTCTGGCAGCCGGGTGCAGAAACCTCCTGCGGGACGTCGCGCCCGCCGCCTGACGATTTGCAAAATTGCGCGGGCGGTTGGCCCGTGCCGAACGATTGATACGGCCGGTTCGCCGGCCAAACGGAAAAGCGAACATGAACATGCAATCTCACGGGATCTCGCCCGAGCGCCTCAGCAATCTGAAGCGGCTGGAAGCAGAAAGCATCCACATCATCCGCGAAGTCGCGGCCGAATTCTCCAATCCGGTGATGCTCTATTCCATCGGCAAGGACTCCGGTGTCATGCTGCACCTGGCGATGAAGGCATTCTATCCGTCCAAGCCGCCGTTTCCGCTGCTGCATGTGGATACGACCTGGAAATTCCGGGACATGATCACCTTCCGTGACGAGACCGCCGCGCGTCTCGGCATGGACCTGATCGTCCATACCAATCCGGAAGGGCTTGAAAAGAATATCGGCCCGTTTTCCCACGGCTCCTCGGTTCATACGCACATCATGAAGACCGAGGCGTTGAAACAGGCGCTGAACAAATACGGCTTCGATGCCGCCTTCGGCGGCGCGCGCAGGGACGAGGAAAAGTCGCGCGCCAAGGAGCGCGTCTTCTCCTTCCGCAACTCCAATCACGGCTGGGACCCGAAGAACCAGCGGCCGGAACTGTGGAACCTCTACAATGCCCGTGTGGCAAAGGGCGAGAGCATCCGTGCGTTTCCGCTGTCCAACTGGACCGAGCTGGATATCTGGCAATACATCCTGACGGAAGACATCCCGATGGTGCCGCTCTATTTCGCTGCAAAGCGCCCGGTCGTGAACCGCGACGGCATGCTGATCATGGTCGACGACGACCGCATGAAACTGCAGCCCGGCGAAGAGATCGAGGAAAAGATGGTCCGCTTCCGCACGCTCGGCTGCTACCCGCTGACCGGCGCCATTGAATCGGATGCCGATACGCTGCCCGCCATTGTCCGCGAAATGCTGATTGCCCGTACATCCGAACGCCAGGGCCGCCTCATCGACAAGGATGAAAGCGCGTCGATGGAGAAGAAGAAGCGGGAAGGATATTTCTAAGATGACGATCGAGAACATACAGGAAGCTGCAGAGACAGCCGTCACCGAATATATCCTGGCACAGGAAAGCAAGGACCAGCTCCGCTTCCTGACCTGCGGTTCCGTTGACGATGGCAAGTCGACCCTGATCGGCCGCCTGCTTTACGACACCAAGCTGATCTTCGAAGACCAGTTGGCCGCGCTGGAACGCGATTCCAGAAAGCATGGCACCGTGGGAGAGGACATCGATCTGGCACTGCTGGTCGACGGTCTTGAGGCAGAGCGCGAGCAGGGCATCACCATCGACGTTGCCTACCGGTTCTTTGCGACCGAAAAGCGCAAGTTCATCGTTGCCGATACCCCGGGCCACGAACAATACACCCGCAACATGGCCACCGGCGCTTCCACCGCCGACCTTGCCGTGCTGCTGGTTGATGCCCGCAACGGGTTGATGGTCCAGACCCGTCGCCACGCGTTCATCGCGTCGCTGCTGGGCATCCGCCACGTCGTGCTGGCGATCAACAAGATCGACCTTGTCGGCTATTCCCAGGAACGATTTGAGGAAATCCGCAAGGAATTCGAGGTCTTTGCCAACGGCTTCGATTTCGAAACCCTGCAGGCAATTCCGATGTCGGCGCGCTATGGCGACAACGTCACCGGGCGCAGCGACAAGATGGACTGGTATTCCGGACCGACCCTGCTGGAGCACCTGGAGACGGTTCAGGTGGGCGAGCATGTGCTGGAAGCCCCGTTCCGCTTCCCGGTGCAGTGGGTCAACCGGCCCAACCTCGATTTCCGCGGCTATTCCGGTACGGTCGCCAGCGGCCAGGTGTCGGTTGGCGACGAACTGGTGGTTGCCGGTCCGGCAAAGCAGTCCAGGGTGAAGTCGATCATCGGCGCAAGCGGCGAAGTCAGCTCCGCCCGGGCCGGCGAGGCAGTCACCATTTCGCTGGAAGATGAAATCGACATCTCCCGCGGCGATCTTCTGACCTCGACCGCACATCGCCCGGATGTTGCCGACCAGTTTGCCGCCCATGTCATCTGGATGTCGGACGAGCCGCTGCTGCCGGGCAGGCCCTATCTGCTGAAGATCGGCACTCGCACGGTGACGGCGACGGTCTCCGAGATCAAGCACAAGATCAACGTCAACACGTTCGAGCATGTGGCCGGCAAGACGCTGGCGTTGAACGAAATCGCGTTCTGCAATTTCTCACTGTCCTCCGCGGTGCCGTTCGATCCCTATGAGGCCAACCACACGACCGGTTCCTTCATTCTCATCGACCGGATGAGCAACTCGACGGTTGGTGCGGGCATGGTCTGGTTCGCGCTGCGCCGGGCGAGCAACATTCACTGGCAGGCCCTCGACGTCGACAAGAATGCCCGGTCTGAAAAACTCGGTCAGAAGCCGGCAGTCCTTTGGTTCACCGGCCTCTCCGGGTCCGGCAAGTCGACCATCGCGTCGATCGTCGAAAAGAAACTGCATGTCGACGGGCGGCACACCTATACGCTCGACGGCGACAACGTCCGCCACGGCCTCAACAAGGACCTGGGCTTTACCGATGCCGACCGGGTGGAAAACATCCGCCGTGTCGGTGAGGTGGCCAAACTCTTTGCGGATGCGGGCATGATCACGCTGGTATCCTTCATCTCGCCGTTCCGCTCGGAGCGTCAGATGGCGCGCGATCTCCTGGAGGACGGTGAGTTCATCGAGGTCTTTGTCGATACGCCCATCGAGGAATGCCGCAAACGCGACCCGAAGGGCCTTTATGCCAAGGCCGACCGGGGCGAGATCAAGAACTTCACCGGTATCGACAGCCCCTATGAAGCGCCGGAAAATCCGGAACTCCATATTCGCAACGTCGGCCGGGAACCGGAAGAAGTTGCCGAGGAGATCGTTGAATATCTGCGCAAGCGCGGGTTCCTGAACAGCTTCTCCGCCGACGGTGGCGGCATCTGACAAGAGGCCGAAGGTGACCTTGCGGGGCTGATGACCTGCCCTGGCATCCGAAAAACAGCCATCCGCGTTACAAGGACGCTGGTGGCTTTTTCGTTTGTGGGACCGATACGATATCCCGGCCAGACGAGCTGGAATTTCGTTCGGAGACCGGTGGCCTTTCCGAGGCTCTGTTGGCGTGTCACGCCGCGGTAATTCATTTTGTACTAGGTGTTGTGGCGTCTGTAAGTGTCGCAGTTCCAGGAGGCCAAGAGGGTTCGGACAGACTTCGCCATTGCCCGAACCTTCGAAGCCTTTTAATAACTTGGCTGACCTACTTACGCGTTTTGTAAAATGAATTTTTGATCGAAAGGCTTTGGGCAAATCATGAAAACCGTTCTGGTGACCGGCTCTGCGGGGTTTATCGGCTTTTACCTGTGTACCCGACTGCTGAAGGATGGCTTTCGAGTGATCGGCCTCGATGCCATGACGGATTACTACGATGTCCGCCTGAAGGAACGCCGGCAGCAGATGCTGATGCAGAACGAGCATTTCAAGCCGGTGAACGACCGCGTTGAGGCGCCGGACCTGCTGATGTCCCTGTTCCGTACCGAGCGGCCGGATTTTGTCATTCATCTGGCAGCGCAAGCCGGCGTCCGCTACTCCATCGAAGCGCCACGCTCCTACCTGGAAAGCAACATCTGCGGCACGTTCGAACTGCTCGAGGCAGCCAGGGCCTTCCCGCCGGAACACATGCTGCTGGCGTCCACGTCGTCCGCCTATGGCGCCAACACCGAAATGCCCTATGCGGAGACCGACAAGGCCGACCACCAGATGTCGTTCTACGCGGCGACGAAGAAGGCAACGGAGTCGATGGCGCATTCCTATGCCCATCTCTACGACCTTCCGGTGACGATGTTCCGCTTCTTCACCGTCTACGGGCCCTGGGGACGGCCCGACATGGCTCTCTTCAAGTTCACCAAGGCGATTCTCGAAGGCAAGCCGATCGACGTCTATAACTACGGCGACATGAAACGCGACTTCACCTATGTGGAAGATCTCGTCGAAGGCATCCGGCTGCTGATGGACGCAGTGCCTGTTCGCCCGGCCGAGGGAGAAGAGGTGAAGGAAGGCGACAGCCTTTCGCCGGTAGCCCCCTGGCGCGTGGTCAACATCGGCAACTCGACCTGCGTTCAGCTGACCGAGTTCATCGAAGCCATTGAGGCGGCTACGGGCCGGACCGCCGAACGCAATCTCATGCCGATCCAGGCCGGCGATGTTCCGGCGACATGGGCCAATGCGGATCTGCTGCAAAGCCTTACGGGGTACCGACCGAAGACCACAGTGCAGGAAGGCGTTGCCAGGTTCGTCGAATGGTACCAGGACTATTACCGGGCGTAACGCCTGCCAGGCACCGGGCGAATGCCTGGCTTCATGTGGCTCTTATGCCTGCGGCGACACATCCTGCGGTGGCTGGCAGACATCCACCCATTCTGCACCGGTGATTTCCGCCATGCGCTCCGGCGGTATCCTGACGGCGGCATTGGTGGCGCCGGCGGCGGGAATGACCACGTCATATTCCTTCAGAGAGACATCACAGTAGACAGGCAACGGCTGGGCGAGGCCGAAAGGGCATACGCCGCCGACGGGGTGTCCCGTCAGCGTTTCCACTTCATCAAGGCCCAGCATCTTCACCTTGCCACCAAAGGTTGCTTTCGCCTTCTTGTTGTCCATGCGGGCATCGCCGCGGGCAACAACCAGAAAGATCTTGTCCTTGAGCTGAAACGACAGCGTCTTGGCAATCTGACCGGGCTCGACCCCATGTGCCTTCGCGGCAAGGTCGACCGTGGCACTGCTGTCTTCCGTCACGATGACTTCAAGTTCGGGGGCGGCACTGGCAAGGTGGTTGCGTACGCTTTCAAGGCTCATGCTGCAGGACTTCCTTCAGGTCGGATCAAACAAGTCCGGCAGGGAGGGACGCGCAAGAGCCGCGCGGGCCGGGCCATAATTTGTGCATATCAACAATTTCATTGTGCTGTAAATTAAGAAAAGATTCATGTTAATCTTAAACGGGTTTTAACCATTTACGACGTAAACGGTACTGTGTGTGGCCGATGGAAATGGGTTCCAGATGGCCATTGGTTAAGTCGTTCAAGGATTGCCGAAATGGCGAGAGCCGCTACAGCCGCAACTGAAGTTGAATCCTCTGGGGTGGAGAGGAGGAAGCAGGCTGACTATGCAGCTCATCAGGGTGGGTCTATGAATTTGCCATTTTTGGTGGCGAAAAATCTCCTGTTCTGGGGGACGATTTCGCTCAGCCTTTACGGTCTTTACGCGGTGGTTGCTGCCATCTAGGCAGCAGGTGCGTAAACCGATTGTGTTTGAACGAACCGCGTCAAGTTCGCGGTCATGGCACATCATCTGCAATCGCATATACAACCCTTCATTGCAATCAGGTTGTCACCTTTTGCGGTCGGCGAATGCGTGAACGCGAGCTCCTTTAGCGATCTGCGTCCAGTCTGCCGCTGCCGAAGTGGTGCGCCGGGCGGAATGTCTCTGGCAAGGGAACAACAGGTTCTCTGCCAGTCATCTCCGCCACCAGGGCATCCGCTATCAGATGTGCAATGCCGAAGGATATCTTGAAGCCGCCTGTTGCCGCGAAGGCGGTGTCAAAGCCAGGCAGTTTTCCTGCCAGCGGGTCTCGCCTGTGATTGCGGGGCCGGATGCCGGCCCAGTCGGAAAGAACCTCGCGGCCCTTCAATTGCGGACAAAAGGCGGTGGCGCGTTCCAGCAGTTCGGCTGAACGGGCTGGAGAGGGGGCTGCGTCTTCGAATTCCCGGTCGGATGTGCTGCCAATGGCGACGGTACCGTCGTCGTGCGGCACGACGTAAAGCCCGTCGCAATAGATCGCTGGCCTGTCTTCCAGTCCCTTGCCTTCCAGCACAAGGGCCTGGCCTTTCTCTCCACGCCCGATGCGTTCGCCGGTCAGCGTCTCGATCAGGTCGAAAGCGGCAAATCCTCCTGAAACGACGAATTGCCGTGTCTTGACGGGGGCATGTCCGTCGGCGAGCAGAACGGTGTGCGTTGCATCGTCATAACCGATCGCTTCAACGCCTTCCCGCAGGCTGCCGTTCTGGCGGACGAAGCTGGCAAGGCTTGCCAGATAAGCCCTTGGGGAGATCCGCGCGGCAAGGGTTTCATAGACTATGCCGAAGGGAGCGGCATTCGCGTCCAGCCAGTCAGACCGGCTTCCGGCAGGTTCAACCACATAGGAAAAACCGGTTTCCTGAGGTTGCCAGCGCAGCTTGCTTTCTTCCGCCCGCTCCAGATGGTGCTCCAACTTGTCGTTTGTCGTCAGCGGCAGGATGCGTCCGCAGCGGTGATAGCCGCAGGAAAGCCCAGTCTGGCTTTCCAGTTGGCGGATGCGGTCTTCCAGACAGAGCAGGGCCTGGAACTGGAATTCCTTCTTGGGGTTCCAGCGTGCCGGCATATGCGGCATCAACGCCCCCAGTACACCTCCACTGGACCCGGCGCCGACGTGGCTTTTCTCAAGAACGACCACCTTCAGCCCGGCCGCGATCGCTGCCCGGGCAACAGCGAGGCCGAAAATACCGGCTCCGGCAATGGCAACATCGAAAGTTTCGGCGTCGGTTGCTGCCATGGGGCGGGGTCCTTTGAGATTGATTGATCCTGCCGGCTCTCTTATGAGAACGCGTTGCAAATGGCAAAGGCTGATGGGTACGCCCCGAAGGAAACCTCAAGATCATGTCGATCAAGGCACCAGATCTGGAATGGCTGCAGGGCGATGTGCCCCGGGCTGAAGGCTTCAACGACACGTATTTTTCCAAGGCTGGGGGGCTTGCAGAAACGCGTCACGTGTTTCTGCAAGGAAATGGCTTGCCTGGCCGGTTCGATGGCTGCGAGCGTTTCACCATTGCAGAGTTCGGCTTCGGGACAGGCCTCAATTTCCTCACCACCCTTGCGGCATGGCAGGAAAGGACCAATCGGCCGGAACTGACCTTCCTGACCTTCGAACTGTTCCCGATGACGGGAGAGCAACTGGCACGGGCCCTCGCGGCCTTTCCCGAACTGGCCCCGCTGGCAGAAGAGCTGCTGCAGGCCTGGTCGCCTGAGCCGGGTTGGAACAGCTTGAAAATTGCCGGAGCCAACCTCCAGATCGGCATTGGCGATGCGAGTGAGCTGATCGGTGAGCTGAACGCCGGAATGGCAGGTGAGGGCGAGGGAGGAGAACCGGCAATTGCCCCCATTGATGCCTGGTTTCTCGACGGTTTCAGTCCGGCTCGCAATCCGGAGCTCTGGGACGCGGACCTTCTGAAGGTGGCGGCTGACCTGACGGCCCATGGCGGAACACTGGCAACTTACACGGCTGCCGGCTGGGTTCGCCGCAATCTTCAGGCTGCCGGGTTCGAGATTGAAAAGGCTGAAGGCTTTGCCGGCAAACGCGAAATGGTGAAAGGGCGAAGGCCTTGAGGTGGTCGATTGCCTCCTTTTACTCCGCTACCGTCTCCAGCATCCACAAGCGGAACTTCTGCATGGCGCTGGTCTCCTCCCGCGACTTCAACCAGGTTAGCCAATAGCTTCCTGTCAGGACGCTGGTCTGGAAAGGCTGCACGATCGCGCCGGACGCGAGGGGGCGGCTGAACATCGCTGTCGGCACCAGAGCGACGCCGGCACCCTGCGTGACGGCTTCAACCATCGCAAGTGAACTGTCGAACATCCAGCCACGCGCTCGCGGCGGCGGCAGTTGCGCTGCCTGGAACCACATGGCCCATTCATCCATCCTGTAGGATCTCAGCAGGGGCTCGTTCACAAGGTCTGCCGGTTCGGACAACCGGGCAGCGGTTCCCGGTGAACAGATAGGCGACAGCGGGGCGTCCATCAGCTTGACCGCGTTGGTGGCATGCCAGGCCCCGTCGCCGAAGCGCAGGAAACAGTCGAGACCATCTGCCAGAATATCCGCGCGGTTGTTGTTGGTTTTCAGCCGCAGATCGATCTGCGGATGGGCCCTGGCAAAGCCGGAAAGGCGGGGCAACAGCCAGCCGGTCGCGAAAGTGGCGACAGCGCCGACCGTTAGCACCTCCCGATAGTTGCCATCCTCGAACCGGCTGAGCGCATCGCTCATCCGCCGGAAGGCATCGCTCAGTACAGGCAGCAGCGCCAGTCCTTCGTCCGTCAGGGCAACACCGCGCGGAAGGCGTTCGAACAGCGACACCTGCAACACGTCCTCCAGCGCCTTCACCTGGTGGCTGACGGCAGTCTGCGACACCCGCAGTTCCAGGCCGGCGCGTGTAAAGCTGCAGAGCCTTGCAGAGGCTTCAAAGGCTCTCAAGGCATTGAGCGGAAGTTTTGAGACGTCCATCCGGATCCAACTTAGGCCAAGTTTTACTCATGTCTAACCTCAGTATTCATCATTTGCGTTATATCTGAGGCAGCGGCACTGTCGCGGTGTCCCGAAGACGAACGGTGCGGGGGGCGACACACCACACCGGTTCGGGCTGTTTGTATTCATCATTGGAGTTGAAGATGAAACTCTGGACACGCCGTAACGCGTTGACGCTTTCGCTTGCCCTTTTTGCCGGGTTTCCGGCTATTTCCGGATTGGCGCACGCCGCCGGGTTCGATCCCGCACCACTTGAGAAAACCGTTGCCGGTGCAGAGAGCCGACTGTCTGCCCGGATCGGGGTTGCGGTGCTTGATACGGAAACCGGCAAGACCTGGACCTACCGCGCCGACGAGCGTTTTCCGCTCAACAGCACCTTCAAGGCCTTTCTGTGTGCTGCGCTCCTGGAAAAGGGCGAGCAGGGTGAGGTTCAGCTGGAACGCCGCGTGAAGATCCGCTCGCAAGACCTTGTCTCCTATTCGCCGGTTACCGAAAAAAAGGTCGGCTCCGGTGGCATGACCTATCTTGAACTGTGTGAAGCGGCCGTTGCGATCAGTGACAATGCAGCGGCCAATCTCGTGCTGGAAGCTGTCGGTGGCCCGGAAGGACTGACGGATTACCTTCGGGGCATTGGCGACACCATCACCAGGCTGGACCGGACGGAGCCGGGTCTCAATGAAGGCCGGCCGGGCGATGCCCGTGACACCACCACCCCGGCGGCAGCGGTTGCCACGTTGCAGAAACTGGTTCTGGGCGATGCTCTTTCGTCCACCGCCAGAGCCCAGCTGACAGGCTGGCTGCTGGACAACAAGGTGGGTAACGCAACCCTGCGTGCCGGGCTGCCGGAAGAATGGCCGGTCGCCGACAAGACCGGGGCTGGGGCCAATGGCTCGCGCAATAACATTGGCGTGATCTGGCCCGACGACAGGGAGCCCGTTGTGATCGCGGTCTACATCACGCAGACCGACGCTTCCTTCGACGATCGCAACAAGGCGATTGCCGATATCGCAGCCGCACTTGCCGAAAGTCTCCACGACTGAGTGTTCTTGTCCGGGCGGATCTTTTCATTCGCCCGGGCATCCCTGCTTCTGGATTTATTCTGCCGCTTCCGACGGAGACAACATTGTCCGTTCCAAGATCCTTGTTTGCCCTGCCGTTGGCGCTTGTCGCGGTATTAGCCGTTTTCTCCCAGGCATCTGCAGAGGAAACACGCGAACAAAAGCGCGCCAGAAGATGCGCCTACTATCAGGAGATCGTCCGGGTGGCGTTCGAAAATGTTAGTCGTTCGCAAATGCGGCCTGGTTTCGTTGCTGAACATGATGCCTTTATCGAAGGGGGGTGTTTCGCAGCGAATGCCGTTTGCCCGAAAACACCCGCCGAATTCGCCTTTGCCGACATTCTGACGATGATGACCGTCAGCGCAAACATGGGCAGTACCTTTACACCGTTCAGGTGCCCGGCCGGTGGAGCGAAGTGAGAAGGTTCAGTTTTGGGCCTTGCCTCAGCAACAGGTGTTTCGGTGCGGACCGGCCCGGAAGGGGCCGGCCCAGGGTGCTGGCGGAGGTTACGTCGCCAGCCACCTTCTGCGACCTGGGATGTCGTCTTCTGCCGTTGCGACGCGCCCCGAGCAAACGGGCCACTTCCGCAGGCAAACTGGACCCGCTGACGGATCCGGGCGAACAGCCGGTGTTGAGTAGGCTTCTGAACGCATTCGTCTTTTGGTTCACCAGCCGTTCCCAGTCGGCATCCCGGCGTGGTTTATGTGGTCTGATGGATCCACGCCTATCGGGTAAGCGCATCGCAAGTAGAAAGGATGCGCTTGATCCATAAACCTATGGCGCAAGTCGGGCGTGTCAAATACTGAGCCGGGAAAAGAATCGGGTAGGGCTGCCGAGCTGCCCTTGCATGCCCTCGATCTCAGCGCATTTCCGGCACTGGCGTTATGGCCCCGCCAGTTTCGAACCAGCTTTTCAGGTTGTCGACCACGAGTTGTCCCATGGCATTGCGGGTCGCCTGCGAGGCGGAACCGACATGCGGCAGTACGGTGACCCTTGGCAGTTTCAGAAGGGCTTCGGGCACATGCGGCTCGTTCTCGAAGACGTCGAGACCGGCACCGTAGATCGTGCCGTTTTCAAGGGCCGCGATCAATGCGGCCTCATCGATGACGGTGCCACGGCCGATATTGATGACGATGCCATCCGGCCCGAGTGCTTCCAGCACCTCTGCATTGACCGCATGTTTCGTTTCCGCGCCGCCAGGCGCCACCACCATCAGCGTGTCGCAGGCCGCCGCCAGTGCCTTAGGCGTCGCGTGATAGGGGTAGGAGAGGTCGTCCTGTCTGCTGCGTCCATGGTAATGGATCTTCATGCCGAAGGCTTCGGCCCGCTTGGCAATCGCCTTGCCGATGCGCCCCAGGCCGAAAATGCCGAGCGTGCGCCCCTGCATGGTTGCCCCGGTCAGCTTGTATGGCCCCTTGCTTTCCCAATTGCCCTGGCGAAGCCACTGTTCGGCCTGGCCGAATTCACGGATGGTCATGATCATCAGCCCGACCGCCGTATCGGCAACTTCTTCCGTCAGCACATCGGGCGTATGGGTCACCATCACCTTCGCCGCCAGGCAATCGTCCGTGTTGACGTGGTCATAGCCCACACCGAAACTTGAAACGATCTCCGCGTTCGGGATTTTGGCAAGCAACTCGGCGTTGACCGGCCCGAATGCCATGGCAACCCCGCGGATTTTCTCGCCGATTTCCGCCAGCAGCGCTTCCGGATTGTCGGCCTCGTAGGGCCGGTGCACGGTAAAGGCGGCATCCAGCTGCTCCTGAACGATCGGCAGCATCGGGCGGGGCATCAGAATATCGATGGAGGTCATGGCAGGTCCGGTGGGGTGATGAAGAAAGGTGAGGTGACCTTAAGGTCTTCGGTTGGGGGAGAAAAGAGCCGAATGGGCAGAGTTGGTACGCCGATGCAACGCCCGTCTGGCGATCTGGTCGACACGCCGCAGCTGGCGAAAGGGCCCGATATTTAGATTTTTTCTTCGCAGTTTATTTTTTCAACGCCGCGCTTTCCTTTTTCAGTGGCCGGGAAACCGGGCAGACTTCCTGCACGTAGCTGTTCAGCGTGTTCGCAAGGCTGTCCTGCACTATGGAATAGTGCACGTACTGGCCGCGCTTTTCCTTGCGAACAAGACCCGCACTTTCCAGCACACCTAAATGCTGTGAGATCGAGGGTTTGGACATGTCGAAACGTTCTGCAATCTCGCCGGCAGTCAGGGAACTGTGGGCCAGATATGCCAGAATCTTCCGGCGTGCCGCAGAGGCAAGTGCTTCAAACACCTTCTGGATGCCGCCTGGCTCGTGCGCGCTTTGAGAGCCTGTCTGGTCGCTCATGAAGATCTCCTGGCTCCGTTAAACTCAAGGTCATCGATTAGGTAGTTGCCTAATTATCGAATTGATGGTATTTAGCTTATAGCCTAAATAGTAAATGCATTTCCCAAAGGCAAGTGTCCGCAAGAACAGCGGGTCAAATTTCAACTGACTGATCGATCTCCGGGGTTGCCTCGGGGAGCGGGAAGAACGCGCCGTCATGAACGGAGCGAAGAGGAACCATTGCCATGTCCGTAAGCGCAATTAGTGATTTTGTGCAGGAGCCGGTGTCCACGGAACGCGTAGATTCCAGAGGCGGAGCCAATCCTGTTGAGGGAAATGTTGTCCTTAAACCCGTGAAGACCGCGTGGATTGCCGGAATGACACTCACTGCGCTCGTCGCAGGTCCTTTGACGTTTTCCGCCGACGCGTTCGTTGTATTTGTTGTGTTGACCGCTGTCACCATTTGCGGTGGTCACTCGGTCGGCATGCATCGGCTGCTGATCCATCGTTCCTTCCGAACCGTGCCCTTGGTCGAAAGGTTCCTTGTCTATCTTGGCGTGCTTGTCGGGATGGCTGGCCCTTTCGGCATGATCCGGCTGCATGACTTTCGTGATTGGGGCCAGCGACAAGCCCAGTGCCATGATTTTTTCTCCCACCGCTCTGGCTTCTGGAACGACGCCTGGTGGCAATTGTGCTGTGGCATCGTTCTGGACAAGGAGCCATTCTTCGAAATTGAAGAGGAGGTTAGGCACGACCCCTTCTACCGGATCGTTGAAAAAACCTGGATGTTGCAGCAGTTGGTCATCGCCGTGCCTCTATTTCTACTTGGTGGGCTGCCATTCGTCGTTTGGGGTGTCTGTTGCCGGGTCTCAATTTCGCTGATAGGGCACTGGCTCGTTGGCTATTATGCCCACCAGCCAAAGGACCATCTGCTTTATGTGAAGGGGGCCTGCGTGCAGGGCTATAACCTGCCGCGTTTCGGTCTGGTGACATTCGGTGAGGCCTTTCACGAAAATCACCACGCTTTCCCGAAATCCGCACGTCTCGGTTTCTTGCCGGGGCAAACCGATCCGGGTTGGTGGCTGGTAAAGGCGCTGGAGCGGGCTGGGCTTGCCTGGGCAGTCAATACGCCTGGTACATTGGAGCCGCGACCTGGTTTGGCGGTAAATGGAACTTGCCCCGGCAAGGCGCCCGGCATCCCCGCATGGTTGCAGACGTTACCAAGTGATTAGTCGCTACTGCCCGTGTGGGCAAAGTCTGAGTTGGAATGAAAAGTGCCAACTAGATCTGTCGGGAGATGCCCCGGTCCCGCAACACTGGTCTGCGCTCAGTGAAGCTTCAGTCAATGAGCTTGAACTCGAAACCTTGTCTCTGAAAGCAAAGACTGCAAACCAACCGACCAATCCACATTCCCCCCATTGCCCCCGGGCGCCATTTCCCCTAAAAGACGCCGCAGAATTCCTGAGAATCCCATCAGATTTTGAAAGCGGAGAAGCGGAGCCCCATGGCGCGCCAGTTCATCTATCACATGCATGGCCTGTCCAAGGCCTATAACGACAAGAAGGTTCTCGACAACATCCATCTCTCGTTCTACCCGGACGCCAAGATCGGTATCCTGGGCCCGAACGGTGCGGGTAAGTCGACTCTTCTGAAGATCATGGCCGGTATCGACAAGGAATATACCGGTGAGGCCTGGGCGGCCGAAGGCGCGAAGGTCGGCTATCTGCCGCAGGAACCGCAGCTCGACAACACCAAGACCGTGATGGAAAACGTCATGGAAGGTGTTGCCCACAAGCAGGCAAAAATCGACCGCTACAACGAGTTGATGATGGACTACTCGGACGAAACCGCCGAGGAAGCCGCACAGCTTCAGGACGAGATCGACGCCCAGGATCTGTGGAACCTGGAAAGCCAGGTGGAAATGGCGATGGAAGCCCTGCGCTGCCCGCCATCAGATGCAGCCGTCGACAATCTTTCCGGTGGTGAGCGCCGCCGCGTCGCGCTCTGCAAGCTGCTGCTGTCCGAGCCGGACCTGCTGCTGCTGGATGAGCCGACCAACCACCTGGACGCTGAAACCGTTCACTGGCTGGAGCGTCACCTGCGTGAGTTCAAGGGCTCCGTCCTGATCATCACCCACGACCGCTACTTCCTCGACAATGTCACGGGCTGGATTCTCGAGCTCGACCGCGGTCAGGGCATCCCTTACGAAGGCAACTACTCGGTCTATCTGGAAAAGAAGACCAAGCGCATGGAGCAGGAAGGCCGCGAGAACATGGCCCGCTCCAAGGCGATTGCCCGTGAGCGCGAGTGGATGGGCATGAGCCCGAAAGGCCGTCAGACCAAGTCGAAAGCCCGTATCCGGGCCTTTGAAGACCTCTTGACCGCCCAAGAAGAGCGTCAGCCGTCCATCGAACAGATCCTCATCCCGGTTGGCGAGCGTCTCGGCGCAAACGTCATCGAGGTCGATGGCGTTTCCAAGGGCTTTGAAGACCGTCTCCTGATCGACAACCTGTCGTTCAAGCTGCCACGCGGTGGCATCGTCGGCGTGATCGGCCCGAACGGCGCCGGCAAGACGACCCTGTTCAAGATGCTCACCGGTCAGGAAACGCCGGACAAGGGTAAGGTCGTCGTGGGCGACAGTGTGCACCTTGGTTACGTTGACCAGTCGCGCGATGCGCTCAACCCGAACAACACGGTCTGGGAAGAAATTTCCGGCGGCGCCGAGGTCATCTACCTCGACGACAAGGAAATCAACTCCCGCGCCTATTGCTCGTCCTTCAACTTCAAGGGTGCTGCCCAGCAGGCCAAGGTCGGCGATCTTTCCGGCGGTCAGCGCAACCGCGTGCATCTGGCCAAGGTGCTGAAGAAGGGCGCCAACGTTCTGCTGCTCGATGAGCCGACCAACGACCTCGACACCGAGACGCTGGCAGCTCTGGAAGACGCGCTGGAAAATTACGCCGGCTGCGCCGTTATCATCAGCCACGATCGTATGTTCCTCGACCGTCTGGCCACACACATGCTCGCCTTTGAAGGCGACAGCCATGTGGAATGGTTCGAAGGCAACTTCGAAGACTACGAAAAGGACAAGGTCCGCCGCCTTGGCGCACATGCCGCCGACCCGCGCCGGATCAAGTACAAGCCGCTTACGCGCTAAGCGAACGGCCTGGAAGCTGAAATGGGGGGCGTGCCCCCTGTTTCCCGAATGTGCCGGCCCCGGAAACGGGCCGGCATCTTTTTTGCCCGGCGGTAAAAATCGGCCACCGGCAACTTTTGTCCTTGCGAGCGGCACAAGGCATGTTCCACAGAACTCTCGTCTGTCTGTTTGCGGCCTTCGCCATCGCCGTTCTCGCCTCGTTTCTGGCGGCAGTTGGCTGGCCCGTCGATCTGCTGGCTCATTTTCAGACCCAATACGTTGTTGCTGGCCTGCTGTTTGCTGCAGGGTTCGTCTTCTTCCGGAACTGGAACATGGCGGCACTGGCTATCTGCCTGTCGGTAGTCGCTCTCATGCGCATGGGCATCTTCGACGACGGACGCTTTGCTCCAACCGCCAACGCGGCAGAACCGCCGATCAGCGTCGTCACCGCAAATCTCTTCGGCAGCGCCGCAGCGCTCGGCAATCTGGTCGAGGAAAACAGCGCCCGCGTCTTCGATCTCATGATCCTCACGGAGCTGCCTGTACCAGCCGACCAAGGGCTGCTCGACCGGTTTGAAGGCATGCTGCATGTGGCAGGAACGCCCGATCAGGCGCTTGGTGGACGTCCCGCCGCAGTTATCCTATCGCGCACTGCGCCGCACAGCGTCGAACTGATCCCTGTAGGCGGGAACCCATACGCGATTACGAAAGCAATCTACTGCGGTGTGCAGGCGGAGCCCTGTTTGAGTGTCCTTGCAGTTCACACATTGCCGCCTTTCAGGCGAGACTTCTATCTTCACCAGGCGGACATTCTTCAGAAGCTTGCATCTGAAGTGTCGATGACGCCGGGACCTGTTCTTGTTGCCGGCGACATGAACGCCGCCTCCTGGGCACCGCTGCTGAAACGGTTTCAGGACACGGCAGGGGTGCGCAAGGCTGTCTGCGGCAGCCGTTGGACCCCGACATGGCTTGCTCCTGTTCCGGGCATCGGTCTCGAACTCGACCATTTTTTCGTCAGGAGCGGGCTTGCGGTCAAAAACTGCGAACTCGGACACTTCAACGGTTCCGATCACTGGCCGGTCTTTGCCGAATTCACTGTTACAGACGGGAAGACGTCCGACTGATCTTCGGCGGCAAGCCTGCGTCCACCGGGTCAAAGCGCCATGGACACGAGACAATGCAGTCCGCATAAAAGATTTCTATTCAGAACGTCGGGGTTTTGCCCTGAAGAGCCGGGTTCAAGTCAGACAGATGCTGCAAGCCGCTTCGGACATAAAGACAAGTCTCCTGCGCACGGACCCCGGCGGCTTGCGGCTGATGCGCGGTGTTCATCTGATGCTGACCGTGCTCGGAGCGGTCTTCCTGGCAAATGTCGTGGCGAGCTTCGTGCCCGGTCAGTCGGCCTTCAAACTGGCCGTTCTGGCAGCCGCTAGCGGCGGGCACTGCCTGATGTTCACGCCGGTCTCCACCAGAAAGGCCGAGGTCCTCGGTATCCTGAAGCTTGGCGTTTTGCTGACGTTACTGTTTGCTCTTGGGGCTGTTGTCGCCGAGGTGTCGGGGAAAAGCGCCTCAACCGTTCTGCAAGGGCTCTGGATCGCCGCGATCATGCTCGGCTTTGCCATGCAGGGGCTTGGTCCTTTCTGGCAACGCGCAGGACGCAGCATGGCGATTTGCTGGCTCTTCGTGGTCCTCGGCAACGTCGGAGGATCGCCCGGCCTCTGGCTTCCGGTCATGGCGGTGCTTGGAATGGTGACAGCGCTCGTGGTTCGCGCAGGACCCTGGCGGCCTTCGACATACCGAACCTACCTGCGGGTCGAAGCTGCAAATCGTCAGGCGATGGCAACTTATCTGAGGCAGCTGTCGGGCCAGGCTACCGGTTCGTCCGGCGATGCGGCGGTTCGGATCAGGGATCTGGCGAAGTTGCGCATGGAACTTCAGGTCTGTGCCGATCTGCTCAGGCCGGAAGGTGAGTTGCAGGGCATGTCGCCGGAAGCAGCTATCATGGTGGAACTCGCCCTGGAAGTGGTGGGCGATGCACGCGCCCAGCTGTCCCGGGACGCACGCATCCGTCTGGCGCAAGATGACGGCTTTCGCCGTGCGGTCGACCGGCTTGTCCATCGCCTGGAAACCGGTGAGGGCGTTCCGGAAGAGAGCGATGTCGGGGAAGGCAAAACCGGCGCAAGCGCACCTGCCGCGAGCTGGCTGCAGGCCGATGCGGTGGTAACGGCACATGACCGGTTTCAGGAATTGCGCATCGCCCAGGCTTTCAAGCGTCTGTGGCTTCTGGCGGCAAAAGACCAGCCGGTTCGCCTGAGCCTCGGTACGGATGATGACAGCCGCGAGGGCGACTGGTTGCGGAAGCTTTCCTGGCGCCTGTCACTTCAGGCAGGTGTCGCAGCCGGGATCGGCTTTTCCCTGGGGCTCGCGTTCGATCTCAATCACGCCTATTGGGTCACGCTCACCATCATCATCGTGCTGTCGAACAGCCTCGGGGCGACGCTGCTCCGAACCGCACAGCGGATAGGCGGGACGGCGGGCGGCGTTGTTCTGGCCATGCTGGTCGACCCGGCGCTGGCGGAGTTTCCCTCCGTCAGGCTCGTACTGGTTGTCATTGCCATTCCCGGGGTCATCGTTTTTCTCGACCGCAATTACGCCATCGCCTCCGGCATCATAAGTTTCCTGGTGGTCATGGGGCTCCAGACGCTTGAAGGGCTGCCCATCGACGAACTCTGGTCGCGTCTCTACGACACGATGATTGGCGCAGGCGTGGGGCTTGCTGCAGCATGGCTGCTGTTTCCCAACCGCACCGGCGCAAGCTTCAAGGGGCTGGCGTCCGATTACCTCAACGCCTGCCGAAGTTGCCTGCGGGCGGAAGGCGGCAAGGCGGATACGGACCTTCAGGACCTCGCCCGGCTTCGAACGGCAGCGAGCACGCTGATCGCCACCGCCAGGTCCTATCGGATCGAGCAAGCTCCCTGGTCGTCGTTCACACGCTCCGCAAGTGACCTCAACGTGCTGGTGATCGTTCTGGCCCAATACGTGGTGCTTTACCGCGAAGCCCGTTCGGACGTCACGCGGGAAACGGTAAAAGCTCAGGCCAAGTCGGGGATAGATGCGCTTGTCGCTCGCATGGACAAGCGCCTGGAAGATGAGTTCTCGGCTGTCCTGGAAGGACGCCCGAGGCAGACCGTCCCGGGCCTTGAGGACGACTGGATGACAGCCATGCCCGAGGGCGCAACAGGCAATCTTTCGCTGGAAACCGGTTGGGTCGCGATGCTCTATCACGCGCGGAAAATCGTCCGATGCCTGGACGGCTTGCGCGAGGAGAAATTCCTCTCCGGCCCAGCCTGAAGACAGCTGTCTCCACTGCAAATCCTGGGTGCAGCGGATCGATCTGCCGCGCTTATGAAAACATCAATGAGATTTGTTGGTCAGGAAGGTGCCTGCGCCGTAGCATCGCCTCTCGACTGCCACAGGAGGCCCCGCATGACAGACCAGCTCCAGCTTCTTGCCGACGACTTTCGGGTTACGCCTGCATTCAGGACAAGCGGCAAGGTGGAGGGCGTTTTCAGGACAGTCTCTGCGGAAGACTTCAGGACCACTGCAACGGATGCTTTGGAGATGACGTTCGAAGGCATTTCGGGAGACCGGCATGGCGGCCACACCCGGAGGTCCGGTGGCCGCGAACCCTGGTATCCGCGTGGCACCGAAATGTGCAACGAGCGCCAGATATCCATCCTGTCCGCCGAGGAACTTTCGTTAATTGCCACTCGCATGGAGATTGCCGAACTGAAAGCCGAATGGATCGGCGGCAACATTACCTTGTCCGGCATTCCCAACCTTACGATGGTGCCGCCGCGCACCCGGCTGGTGTTCGAGGGCGGTGTGGTTATTCGTGTGGACGGCGACAACAAACCCTGCCGTTTCGCAGGCGAGGCGATTGCCGAAGCCAATCCCGGCCGGGAAGGACTGGGCCTGTTGTTCCCGCAAAAGGCAAAGCGCCTGCGAGGCCTTGTTGGCTATGTCGAAATCCCGGGGAAGGTTGCGGCGGGCGAGGCGGTCACCGCCCACGTTCCCGAGCAGTGGATCTACGAGCGCATCTGATTTTAACGCTTGCAGCGAGGGAAACCTGTTTCCCGAGGCGCCCGATATTCTCTAGTCTGGATGCTCTGTCAGAACCTTCCAACAGGAGCCTCCATGCTGCCGATCCACCACATGATCGACCAGGCGCCACAGCCGGTCGCGCCATTCTCCCATGCCGTCGAAATTGACGGCTGGGTGTTTGTAACCGGCCAGATGCCGACACTGCCGGACGATCCGGACGCCCCGCTGCCGGAGGGCATAGAGGCGCAGACTGTGCGGGTGATGGAAAACCTGAAGCTCGTTCTGGGCGGCCTCGGGCTCGGCCTTGAAAACACGACTTTCATTCGTGTCTATCTGACTGAATTCAAGCGCGATTATCAGGCGATGAACGACACCTACCGGTCATTTTTCGAACCCGGTAAATTGCCGGGTCGTACCTGTATTGGCGTGTCGGGCCTTGCCGTCGATGCGCTGGTCGAGATCGATCTGATCGCCCGGCGGCCGTGACGGCAGGCCGCCCGCAAATCACATCCCGGGTTGTGTGCGACGGGCACGGATCCGGTTTGCGCACCGGTGTCAGTCCTCGGTTGGGGAGGTATCGTCAGCTTCCAGGCGTTTCGCACATCCCCAGGAGCTCAGAACGTCATTCATTTCGTCCAGTACGAAGAACCGGGCAGCGTCACGGTCATAGCCTTCGTCCAGCAACGTGTCGTAGTCGGTCAGGGCGTGCCGGACATGACTGGTGGTGGCCTGCCAGAGGGCAATGCCGGGCGGCAGATGGCGCAAGTGTCCGGCGATGGCAACTTCGAGAATGGCTTCCGCATCTGAAAAGGGAACGCGCGGCAGCAGGACCCGCAAGGCCTTGCGCATGTCTTTTTGCCGCTTGGTGCCGCCGGTCATGAACAGGTCCCGGTTTTTCGTGGTTGAGACCGGAGAGGTAAACAAATCCCGGACGGATTAGAAGAGGTCCGGTGGAATTGTTCCGGGTTGCCGGTCAGGCGCGGAAGAACTGAAAGCTGCTGGCCCCGGCAGTGCCGGACAGGGGAAGCCCTGCAACCCTTCCGTTTTCCATGGCATCGGCAAGAAGGTCCTCGAAAGGCAGGGGAGCACTGAAATGGTATCCCTGGACCAAACGGCAGTGCATCGCTTCCAGAAGTTCCAACTGGTTGCTTTCTTCAACGCCTTCGACCACGCACTGCATCTTCATGGACCGGCACAGGTTGACGATGGAGGTCACGACGCCGCTCGCGATCGGATCCTTGATACCGGCAACGAAACTGCGGTCGATCTTGACGCAGTCGATAGGCAGCCGGTGCAGGTAGCCAAGGCTGGAATAACCGGTGCCGAAGTCATCCAGCGCGAGTTTGACACCGGCATTGCGAAGAACCTGCAGACAGGTTTCAGCAGCTTCATAACTGCCGATCACGGAAGTCTCGGTAATTTCGAAGGTGATCTGCCGCGGGTCTATCGCCGCGCGGCGGATGATCTCGAGCAGCGCAGCCACTGTCTCGGCGGAGGTGACGTCATGGGCGGACAGATTGAAGGATAGCGAAAGTGTCCCGGGCAGGGCCTTGATCTGCTCGACCGCCTTTTCGAACAGCGACAGGGTCAGCCTGTGGATCAGTCCGGCGCGCTCGGCAATGGGAATGAACTTGTCGGGTGCAATCCTGCCAAGCTGCGGGTTGTCCCAGCGCGCCAATGCCTCGAAGCCGACAACGAACCGTTCCGGCAACTGCACGACAGGCTGGAAATAGACCTGGAATTCGCTGGCAAGATCTGCGCTTTGAAGCGCTGCCTCGATGGCCCGTTCCGAGCGGATGCGGGCTTCATGTTCGGCCGAATAGACCGTCGTCCGGCCGCGCAGGCTGGTCTTGGAGTTGTAAAGGGCGTAGTCGGACCGGTCGAACAGAACATGGGCAGAAGTGCCGGCGTCAGGATAGAACGCAATGCCGCAGGACGCGCCGACAGAAACCTGCAGTTCACCGATCCGATAGGGGCGGCTGATCAGTTCGCAAATAGACTGCCCCGTCGAGGCTGCCTCGTAAATGTCTCCGAGATAAAGGAACCCGAACTCGTCGCCGCCGAGACGGCAGATCTCGACACTCGGCAGTCCAAGGCTTTTCAGGCGCATGCCGACTTCCATCAGCAATTGGTCGCCCAACTGGTGGCCATAAGTGTCATTGATGGGCTTGAACCTGTCCAGGTCGACGACGCCGACCGCAAACTGCCGGTCCGTGCCTTCCACTTCGCTGATCAAGGCTTCAAGCCGGTTGAAGAAATAGCGCCGGTTCGGCAGGTCGGTAAGCGCGTCGGTCTGGGCAAGCTTGGAGTTTTCTGCGTTGAGAAGCTCCGTTTCTTTCTGTTTGGCGGCAAGGTCCGACTGCGATTCAATCAGTTTGCAGAACCCTCGATAGCCGTTCAGGAGAACCTGCAGGACGACCAGGCATACCAGGAAGATATTGAGCCCAATGGCAATGTAGACGTCCTGGTTCTGGCCGAGATAGTGCACCAGATAAGGGATCGTCACGATCACCATGACCATCAGGGCAGCTTGCGGCAGATGCATCAGGCAGAAGATGCAGCCGATGACGGTGATGGCGATGAAAAGCGCCACATGACCGCGCTCGGCAGGTCCGCCATAGCCGTCCAGGCTCAGCGACCAGGCAATGTAGATGACGGACACCAGACTGCCGAGAATGACGGTCTGCCGCATCTTGCTGATCGCTTCTTGCGGTGTCGGGTCAACTTTGCGGGCGCGTATCCAGGCCACCATGCGAAAGGTCGTGATCAAGAGGATCGGCGCAAGAATTCCGACGGTCAGATAAGTCGGCGCGACATCGAAATGGGTATAGGCAACCGCAACCGCATTGACCATGAGGAGAGCATAGAGTGACGGAATCTGGGTCTTGAGCTCATTGTACTGAGCCTGTGCAATTTCCGGATGGCGAGGATCGATCATCATCCATCTCAGGAAAGCCCTGATTTTTTCCATCATTTTCTCCATTGATATTTCTTCTAATCAAAATGAGATAAAGAATTGTTATGAGGGCGACTTCCCTGACTTTGCGTCGCATTGGGGTTCTTGAAGAGTTAAGGCGCCAATAGGAAATGCTGACGCGACGGCTACGAAATATTTCAACGCGGAAGCCGCGTGATCAAGCGATCAGGAGGTAATCTGGACTGGCACCGGACAACGGTTCAGCGCAGGAAATTCTCGCGACATTTCTTGCATGCTCCCGCCACGCTTGGCAAATAAACGTGGCTGCCAAGGCAGGCTTGTTGGCGGGAAATGCTCTGGTCGCTTCACAATAAGATAAGCAGACTATTTTTTTATCTTTGAAATACGCTATATAGACGGCTATGGCAGATCGTACTCGAACCCGGCTTTTGAACGCGCTGAAATCCTCCGGCCCACAGACTGCGGCAGATCTTGCCAGCGGGTTGAAGGTGACGTCAGTGGCTGTTCGCCAGCATCTGGACGGCCTGTTGCAGGACGGGCTGGTGGACTTCGATGATCAGAAGGGTTCGGTTGGCCGGCCCAAGCGGGTCTGGGACCTGACACCGGACGGGCACAAGCAGTTTCCCGACAACCATTCCAACCTGGTGCTCGGGTTGATTTCCGGCCTGAACGATATTTTCGGCGAAGAAGGTGTCGACAAGCTGATTGCTCACCGTGAAGCGCAAAGCCGGAAATCCTATTCCGAAGCGGTTGGCAAGGCGCCGGATCTGCGCGGCAAGCTGGAAGTGCTTGCCGATCTGCGCAACCGAGAAGGCTACATGGCCGATCTTGTTCCCGAAGGGGCAGGCTATCTGCTGATCGAAAACCACTGTTCGATCTGTGCCGCGGCAACGGCCTGTCAGGGGTTCTGCAGGTCGGAGCTCAATCTTTTCAAGGATGTACTTGGGCCCGGTGTCTCGGTCGAACGTACCGAACATCAGCTCTCGGGCGGTCGTCGCTGTGTTTACAGGATTGAGCCCGCGGCCTGATCAGGCGTCGGTCTCAGTCGAGGAGTGTTTTGCGTGTCAATCGCCAGGCCGCTGCTTGCGCGGCTCATCGACCGGTATTTCCATCCGTTCGAAACCCACATCAAACCGCTGGAACTGCCTGTCACGCCTCTTCCGGATGAAGGGCCGCTGAAGCTGGTCTGGCATTTCGCGATGATGTTCCGCTGGCAACTGGTAATCGTTTCGTGCCTGGCGATGATCTCCTCCGGTCTGGGGCTTGCGGGCATCTGGGCGATAGCTTTCGTGGTCGACGGTGTGACCGAGGCAGGTGCGCAGGCGTTTCTGAAAGACAACCTCACCATCCTGGCCGGTTTCTTCATCCTCTTCGTGATTATTGATCCAATCGCCTTTCTCCTGCGCCAGACCTTTGCCTTCCAGACCGTGCGCATTCTTCTGCCGGCGGCAATGCGCTGGCAGGCGCACAAGGCCGTGGAAGCACAGGACATGGCTTTCTTTGAGGATACATTCGCCGGTCAGGTTGCCTCCCGCATTGCCCAGGTCACCATGTCGGTCCACCGTCAGATGATGTTGTCCATCGAGACGGTTCCGTTCCTGGTCATTCAGTTTGGCGGATCGTTCCTGCTGCTTCTGGCCATGGCCTGGCCGCTGGCCATTCCGGTATTGTTCTGGATCTGCGCGAATATCCTCGTCGCCTGGTTGGCGATCCCGGCCTATCTGCAGCGCTCTGCCAAGGTGGCGGCGGCAAATTCCAAGGCCACCGGCGCGATGACAGACGTTTATTCCAACATCGCCATGGTCAAGCTGTTTGCGGCGGAAGATTCGGAAGCTGGTGCCATTCGCAAGGTCATCGGCGAAACAATCGACACCAGGCACAGCGAGAACCGGTCCTATATCCTGACCGACAGCGGCGTCTATTTTCTGAACGTGCTGCTGATCCTGGCTGTGGTTGTCATTGGCTTCTGGGGAATGATGAAGGGGTGGGTCTCGATTGGCGACTTTGTCGCCGGGCTGACCGTCACACGCTCGCTGTCCCACGCTTCATCCAGTTTCATAGGAATCGGACAGTCGATCACCAGCACACTTGGTACGATCCGCGATGCCATGCCGATCATGACGAGCCGGCCGGCAATCATCGACCAGCCGGACGCCGGCGAGTTGGACGTCAGCGCCGGGGAAATCCGCTTCGACAACGTGTCCTTTGCCTATCAGAGCGACCGCAAGCCGGTCCTGGACAAGTTCAACCTGACAATCAAGCCGGGCGAGCGTGTCGGTCTGGTTGGCCTGTCCGGCGCCGGCAAATCGACCGCTGTGTCTTTGCTGATGCGCTTGCGGGACGTGACCGAAGGCCGGATTTCGATCGACGGGCAGGACGTGCGAGATGTCACCCAGGCATCTCTGCGCAGCCGGATCGGCGTTGTCACCCAGGACATTTCCCTTTTGAACAGGTCGATCCGCGACAACATTCGCTATGGCAGGCCGGAAGCCACCGACGACGAGATCCGTGCGGTTGCCCGCGCTGCCGAAGCGGTCGGTTTCATTGAGGAGCAAAGAGACAGCAAGGGCCGGACGGGTCTGGATGCCCATGTGGGCGATCGCGGTGTCAAACTCTCCGGCGGTCAGCGTCAACGCATCACGATCGCCAGGGTGCTTTTGAAAGATGCGCCGATCCTGATCCTCGACGAGGCAACCTCTGCTCTTGATAGTGAAGCCGAGCTGGCCATTCAGCAGAACCTCACCCGCATGATGGAAGGGCGCACCACGCTGGCCGTTGCCCACCGCCTGTCGACCATTGCTGCAATGGACCGGCTTGTCGTTATGGATCAGGGCCGGATTGCGGAAGAAGGTACACACCGCGAGCTGCTTGCCTCCGGTGGCCTTTACGCTGCGCTCTGGGAGCGTCAATCAGGTGGTTTCCTGGCGCTCAATGCTGCTGAATAGGTTCTTGTGAATAGCTCCTTGCTTGTGTGAGCTTCCCACGGGCTGGTGCTTCGGGAAAATGTCAGCTTGCGTTGATTTTCCGAAATCCGGCTGACAATACTCCTCTCATGGACAAGAGAGACCGCGCCGTACTTTTTCGCGAACGCCTGTCGGATGCCTTGCGCAGCCGGGATATGAACCGATCGGATCTGGCACGCGGTGCCGGGCTCGACCGGTCCACTGTTTCCCAGTTGTTGTCGGAAGACGCACCCCGCCTGCCAAACGGGCAGGCATTGGCTGCCATTGCGACCGCGCTCAGCGTTTCGTCCGATTGGTTGCTTGGTCTTTCCACCCACCGCGGGGCCGCGGCCGAAATCCTGGATCAGGCAGTTCAGGTGGCCGAGACCGAGCGGCACCCGGTCGATGAGCATCTGCTTGCCTGGTACCGCGATGCGGTCGGGGCGAAGATCCGGCATGTGCCTGCCAACCTGCCGGATGTCCTCAAGACCGAAGCTGTTCTGGCTTTCGAATACTCCGGCGAAACGTTGCGCACCGCCGACCAGGCCATAACCGGCACAAGGGATCAGAGGGCACTCCTCAGCCGGGCGGAATCCGATATGGAAATCGCCCTCTCGAAAGAGGCGCTGGAAGGCTTTGCGCGCGGGGAGGGGTTATGGCAGGGGCTTCCGGTTGACCTGCGGCGCGAACAACTGGAGGTCATGGGGCTTACCTTGAGCGAGCTTTACCCCTCGTTGCGTCTGCACCTCTTCGGCGCGACCGACCGTTTCTCCGCACCTTTCACGGTCTTCGGGCAGAAATGGGCGGCACTCTACCTCGGGCAGCGCTACCTGGCGTTTTCCAACACGCGCCAC
The DNA here is from genome assembly GCF_009363335.1 of Labrenzia sp. THAF191a. Classification (GTDB taxonomy): domain Bacteria; phylum Pseudomonadota; class Alphaproteobacteria; order Rhizobiales; family Stappiaceae; genus Roseibium; species Roseibium algicola. The sequence continues at coordinate 5,556,554 of NZ_CP045333.1, read as the reverse complement.
GTCCAGCTCTTCTCCAGCCACTTTGACGATCTCGTTCGTCACGCGGTCATCCGCTCGCATGAGGCAGGTGATTTTGCCGTTCAACTGGCGCGTCAGCTCGACTGACGTCTGTTCGTTTTTAGCTGCAAGAAATGGTCACCTTGCAGCCATGGATATCATGTGAGCCGCAGGCACGGCCCGGTTGGAACGATCGGCAGCAGGTGTGCGTCTCAAGAAAGCCTGCGTCCTGGCAACCTTCACCTTGAAGGACGACGCAAGGCTCCCGTTGGCGCTTTGATCCTAGGCGTGGGCGGACTTTGCGGCTTCCACCGACTTGGCTGGATGAAAGCTTTCCGCTTCCGCCATTTCCCAATAGGTCGAGTAGCCCGGAATGTTGTGCGACTTTTCCAGGAGGGCCCCCTTCTTCAACCAGGACAGCGCGACGCTGGCCGGCATGATTTCGCGAAGGCCTTCGTGCAGATAGAAATGTTCCGGCTTGAACTCGCGCGGATGGCTGAGCCCGGCAGCGGCGGAAAAATCCCGAAGGGACTTGAGCGTATTGCGATGGAAATTCGCGACACGCTGTGCCTTGTCGGGAACAACCAGGGCCTGCTGGCGCTTGGGATCCTGCGTGGCGACGCCGGTGGGGCAACGGTTGGTGTGGCAGCTCTGGGACTGGATGCAGCCGACCGCGAACATGAAGCCGCGCGCAGAATTGACCCAGTCGGCGCCAAGAGCCAGCGCCCCTGCAATGTCGAATGCGCTGATCAGCTTGCCGGCGGCACCGATCCGGATATCTTCGCGAAGACCCGTGCCAACCAGGCAGTTGTGAACGAAGGTCAGACCCTGGCGCAGAGGTGTTCCCAGCCTGTTGGCAAATTCCACCGGTGCGGCGCCTGTCCCGCCTTCGGCGCCGTCGACCACGATGAAATCCGGCTTGATGCCGGTTTTCAGCATGGCCTTGACAATGGCCATGAATTCCCAGCGATGACCGATGCACAGCTTGAAGCCGACCGGCTTGCCACCTGAGAGCTCCCGCAACTGAGCGATGAAATGCAGCAGTTCAACCGGGGTCGAGAAAGCGGAATGAGAGGCAGGTGATATGCAGTCGGTGCCGATCGGAACGCCGCGAGCTTCGGCGATTTCTTCCGTCACTTTCGGGCCGGGCAGCACACCGCCATGACCAGGCTTGGCCCCCTGGCTCATCTTGATTTCGATCATCTTGATCTGCGGTTCGACAGCCTGCTTGGCGAACTTTTCGGCATCGAAAGTGCCATCTTCCGCGCGGCAGCCGAAATAGCCACTGCCAAGCTCCCAGACCAGGTCGCCACCACCTTGCCGGTGATAGCGCGAAACGCTGCCTTCCCCGGTGTCGTGATAGAAGCCGCCAGCCTTGGCGCCCTTGTTGAGCGCCAGAATGGCATTGCCGGAGAGTGAGCCGAAGCTCATGGCCGAAATGTTGTAGAGGGAAGCCGAATAAGGCTGTTTGCAGTCCGGTCCGCCAATCGTCACGCGCATGTCTTCATGGTTGTGCGGTTTGGGACAGATCGAATGGTTCACCCAGCCATAGGAAGTGTCGTAGACATCAAGTTCTGTACCGAATGGCAGAACATCCTCGATATCCTTCGCCCGGTCGTAAACCATGGAGCGCCGCTCTCGCGAAAACGGTCTGCCGTCCTGGTTGCTTTCAAAGAAATACTGGCGCAGTTCCGGCCGGATCGCTTCGAACAGGAAACGGAAATGACCGGAAACAGGATAGTTGCGCAGGATCGCATGTCGGGTCTGGCGGACATCGAGATAACCGATCGCTGAGAGCACAGCAAAAACCAGAAATGGCCAGACGAAGTAGCCGCTGAGGGCAAACGTCAGGACAAGTGCAACCAGGGCAAGTACGATACAAAGAATGAAAACGGTATAGCGGGCGGGAAACACGGACGGGTGACTCCTATTCGGCGGGCTGTCTAGTTGTGTCAGGCTGCGGCCAAAAAGGAAAGAGCGATCAACAGTGTTGATCGCTCTTGCATGGAACCGATTTAAGCTCAGACCATGTGGTGCACGTTCAGCTTGTTGCCGTCCAGGTCCCGAAAATAGGCGGCATAAAAGCCGTTGTCGGCGCGCTGGCCGGGCTTGCCTTCGTCCGCTGCGCCAAGCTCGATGGCTTTGCGGTAGACCGCGTCGACCTGTGCCCGGTTCTGGGCCGACAAGGCGACCATGACACCATTGCCGACGGTCGCCTGTTTGCCGTCATAAGGAATATGCACGGAAAAGGCTGACGTGGTCGGCTGGTTCGCCCAGACGATGAAGTCATCGAACTCCATCAGCCGCTGTGCGCCGAGTTCAGCCAGCAATGCGTCGTAAAACGCCGCTGACCGCTTCAGGTCGTTGGTTCCCAAAGACGTATATCCGATCATGATTTTCTCCTGAAAATTGGTGTGTGCGGTGCCGGCGTGATGGATTTAGGTGTTTGCAAAAATGTTTGGAATAGGCAGATTTAAGGTGGGAGTTTTCAAATTTGAAAGAATATGATGGATTGGAACTACCTTCGAACGTTTCACGCGGTCGCCGAGACCAGCAGTCTCGGCAAGGCTGCTGAAAAGCTCGCAATCAGCCATGCCACGGCGTTCAGGCACATCCGTTCTCTGGAAGAGCAGCTTGGCTCCAGATTGTTCGAAAAAGTGAAGGGCCGTTACCGACCCACCGAGGCTGGTGCCGAAATTCTGGATCTGGCGCAGTCTGTTGTCGTTGCCATGGAGGACATCGACCGGCGGATATCCGGGGCGGATCTGGCTTTGAAGGGGAGAATTCGATTGACAGCCCCTGCAAGTTTCGCAGCCCATTTCCTTCCCGGGTATCTGCGTGACTTCAAGGCCCGGTTTCCCGACATCACCGTTGAGCTACTGACTTCCAACGAGGAGATCAACATGTCCAGCAGGGCTGCGGAGATTGCCCTGCGGGTCACGTCATCTCCACCCGAACATCTGATCGGACGCAAGGTCGCAGATATTCCCTGGGCCTATTTCGCAAGCCAGACCTATCTGGAGCGCAAAGGCGTGCCGTCGAATTCGGCCGATCTCACAACTCATGACCTGATTGGTGCAAGCGGACTGCTGTCCCAGCGGCCCGGTTTCCAACAGATGGACAGGTCGCATCGCGACAGGATCGTGGTCCGAAGTGATGATCTGATGACCATGGCTGCATTGGCGCGCAAGGGGTTGGGGATATGCCTCGTTCCGGTGGATGTCGCACAAGGCGGCTTGCAGAAATTGGCCTTCACCAATGACGTACCAGCAAACGAGCTCTGGGTACTGACCCATTCCGACCTTCGCTCTGTCGAACGGGTCGCCTGCATGACGCGGTTTCTGGCAACAGCCTTCGGGGCCGAAGCCGCCTTTTCAGATACGTAGCTTGGTTTTAGACGACATAGTCTAATCAGTTCCTGTCAGCTTCGATCATCGATAGGAGCCGTTCTGCCGTACCTCGCGCACCCGGTTCGCTTGCCATGATGTCTGCCACCCGTTTGGCGCCGACACGATACACAGGATCTTCGAGTTGCATCAGCGCCCGGGCGAGTTTCGACGGGGTGAGCGACTTTTGCCGGATCGGTGCAGGCCCGGCTCCGATCTTGTGAACCTGCGCCCCCCAGAAGGGCTGATCTCCGAAGACGGGACAGACCAGCGAAGGTTTGCCCCAGCGCAGGGCTTCGTGGGTGGTGCCGGCACCACCGTGGTGAACGATTGCCGCGCAACGCGGGAAAAGCCAGCTGTGAGGTGCTTTATCCAGCAGGAAGACGCGACCTGAAAGTGTCCTCGGCAGGTTTTGCCCGGACAATCCTCCCCAGCCTGTCGCCAGGATCGCACGTTGGCCGGTTTGTTCCAGAGCTGCAAGCACGGTTTCTGTCAGCTTTGCCGGGTTCCTGCTCGGCATGGAGCCAAAGCCCAGATAGATTGGCTCCGGGCCGCTTTCCAGAAACAAGGCCAGGTCTTCCGGCGGAACGTAGTTCGGATCAGGTTCGGTCAGCCAATAGCCGCAGGCCCAGTTGTTCTCCGGCCAGTCTGGTGGTGTCGGCACGAGACCCCGGGAAAAAGCCTGAAGGGACAGCGGCGATCCTCCGCCGGGCATATGGCCGTCCATCAGATCGCCCGAATAGGCAGGCGCATCCATGACCTTTGCTTCCGCGCGAACGGCCCTTGCGAGCGGCGCGATGCCCAGTCGCATCAGGGAGCGGCCTATGGCAAAACTTTGCCGATTCAGGAAGGGGCCGAGGTCGGGCAACCCGAAAAGCGGTAGCGGAAAGGAACCCGTTGCCGCGCTCACCGGCTGAAGCGCTGTCGGCAGGGCGGGTACGTCGAGATGACGCGCCACAAGTGTCAGAACGGTTGCCTTGAGATTGAACAGGATAAGGTCCGGTTTCTCTTGCGTACCGATCTGCCAGAGGCGCCGGGCTGCCTCCTTCTGCAGATCGATATTCTTGCGGGCTGCACGGAATTTGCCCTTCAACGTGAACAGCGCTTCCTGAATGTCCTCATTTTGCAGAAGGGCTTGATAATCGAGTGGAACCGGCCGTGACCGGGCACCGGCGGCAGTGATCATGTCATCGAAACCTTCTCCCGTCGTCACCACGACGTCGGCTCCCATCTTTGCCAGGTCGTGTGCCAGGGCAACATAGGGCTGAACGTCTCCGCGCGTGCCCAGAGAGGCAATGAGGATCTTCTTTCGGGGAGTTGGCATCAGGGCCTCGGTTCGGAAAAACTGGCGGGGCTTCGGTAGGCTTCCCTCAGATGGCGGCCCGCAGCTGCAATTGCAACCGTAGCGTGGATCGCCTAAGCCAGTGCGAAGCGGCAAATGGTCCTCGGAGGAAACGATGCAAACCAGATTCGCAATTGGCACCCGCGGGCAGGGCCTTTACGAATTCACCTCGTCGGTGGCTGAATGGCTTGCAGAAACGGGTGCGGAAGATGGCTTGCTCACAATGTTCGTCCGCCACACTTCGTGTTCGCTGCTGATTCAGGAAAATGCGGATCCGGATGTGCAGCGCGATCTGAAAGCGTTTTTCGAACGTCTGGTTCCACCTGCAGATCATCCTTCCATGAATTATCTGGTCCACACCCTGGAGGGACCCGACGATATGCCTGCCCACATCAAGGCGGCGATGATGCCGGTTTCCCTTTCCATCCCCGTCTCGGCAGGGCGCATGGCGCTTGGAACCTGGCAGGGAATTTATCTGTTCGAACATCGGACCCGAGCCCATCAGCGTCAGATCGCTGCTCATTTTCTGTCTGACAGCTAATCGGATGTTTTGTCTGCGCGATTGATGACCGTGATTGAGAAAAAAGGCGCTTTCGGAAAATTTGTGACGATTATCACATCCTGAAAAATTGAAGCCTGTAGATTGGTTGCACGGTCCGGAAATCCGTCTCCGAAAACCGGAGGTCGGTTGAGTTTCAAGAAGGTAGTCAGATGCGCACCACCCTTTTCCTTGCCGCACTGTTCCTGGCTGGTCCCGCTCTTGCCGATAACGACCCGAACCGCCCGACCGACAGGATCGCCGCAGACCTTGGTATCGAGGAGGCGGTCTTCGTCGAGTGTTTCAAACCCGTCAATCCGGAGCCGGGCAAATATCCCAGCGGTGCGCAGCAACGCGCGAACAAGGCTCTGCTGCTGCCGTGCCTGCAAAGGGCCAACGCTGCCATCACCAATGATCGCCTGGACGCGGTCATGGACAAATACCGGCCTGAGGGCGCATTCCGCAAAGAAGATTGTTCCCGCAAGTCCGCAAACCGGCCCGTGATGCAGCGTTGTGTCTTCCTGAAAGTCTAGTGACGCTCACTTACTTGCGAAGTGCCGGAAGGCCAACCCCCGTACTTTCAAAACCACCATCGGAAGCAATCACCTGCCCGGTGACGTAACTCGCCTGCTCGGAGCATAGAAAGGCGATTACTTCGCCAATTTCAGTTTCCGAGCCATAGCGGTTGAGCGGGATCGCGTCGTGATAGGCATCGATGATGTCCTGGCTGTGCACCGCCATCGCCAGCTTGGTGCGCACGGGGCCCGGGCAGACACAGTTGGCGCGAATGCCGTATTCGCCAAGTTCCGCTGCCTGTTGTTTGGTGAGCTGGATGACTGCGGCCTTGGAGGTTCCATAGGCAACCCGCAACGTTGACGCGCGCAGGCCGGAAATGGAGGCGATGTTGACGATGGCGCCACGGGTTTTCTTCAGGGCGGGAACGACGGCCTGTGAAACCAGAAACACGCCGTCGAGATTGGTCTCCATGACCCGTCGCCACATGGCAAAATCCGTCTCCTCGATCGGGCCGAATTCGGCAACGCCGGCGTTGTTCACGACGGCATCCAGCTGGCCGAATTTCTGCAAGATGGCAGGGATTGTTGCCTCGACCTGCTCTGCGATGGAAACGTCACAGATAAACGGAACGGCACCTGCCAGACCTTCGGACGCAATCGCGAGTTCGTCGACATCCCGGTCAAGCATGGCAACCTGCCAGCCGCGGCTGAGCATGAGCTTTGCCGTCGCAAGGCCGATGCCCCGGGCAGCACCGGTGATGAGGATGGTTTTCTGGGTCATGGGGGAGATCCGTTCAGGGCAGGGAAAGGGGAGGCGGGCCTGTTGAGAAGGTCAGCGCATTGAAATACAGACGCGAATGGAACCGGCATTGTCCGGCAGCGCGACATCCTTGTCGTTGATGCGGAAGGCATAGACACCGGCCGGATCGCGCGAGTTGACGGCGAGCGCGGCAAACTCCGCGAACGGAACTATGCGGCCCGCCTGATCTCGCACAAGCATCTCGCCGAAAGCGTAGGATTGGTCAAACTTGTAGCCGTAGAGCGGGCCTAGCCGGCGGGCGTCTTCGCCCGTGTAGCCACGCGGGCCGACGGCCTTGTACATGCCGGCAATCACGCTCCAGCCGCCGGAATACTGCACGCCGGTGATCTTGCCGCCGGGCAGAGACAGTTGCTGCCAGCCGCGTTTCGCCTGAACATCTACGCAATGATCGGCGGCAAATGCTGTGGACGAGAACAAGAGGGGCAGAAGCAGGCAGAGGCGAACAAGGGTCATGGTCTGATCCGAAATGAACTCGCCTCAGAAGATAACAGCCCCGCGTGTGGGTCAAGCTGTGTCGGGGAGCGCTGGTTCCGGATCACGCAAGCCTCACACAGGCTTGCCTTGCAACTATTTGCGGGAAGACCCACATCGTAGGGTGAACGATGAGGGTCGTTCCTCCCCAGACTGGCGCCGGGCTTTTACGAAAAGCTGCGGCGCCTTCTTTTTTCAACTCTTTGTCGGTATGCTGACCGTGTGGGCGACAAGGTCGCCAAAACCGGAAATGTGCTCCACTGCGCTCCTGGTGGGCCAGGACCTTGTCCTGGAGAGCTGCATGTGGTGGCCCGCGCCGTCGGACGGGGACGGCGCGGGCTTTAACACCGGCCTGAAAAGGAGGGGCTCAGGACACGGTGTTAGCCGTTGCCGCCAGGATGGCAGCAATCTGGTCTTTCAGATTTAGTCTCTTCTTTTTCAGGTCTTCCAGGACATCGTCGGATGCCGGCTCCACATCTGTCTCGATGCGGTGAACTTCGCGATTGACGGTGTGATATTCATCCGCCAGCCGGGCGAAATGGGCATCACTTGTTTTCAACGCATGCAAAGTGTCTGCGGCTTCCGGAAATTCTTCATGTAACTCGTGTGGCACGTGGCTCATTCTTGCCTCCTTGTAAGAACCACAAGGTGCCGCCAACCTGTTCAATTCACCTTGAGACAGATCAATCGTGCTCGAAATTGCATCGGAGTTTTTGTGCCGGCGCCGTTTTGCGCGCAAGCGCGAGGCTGGAAGCCTGGAAAAGCAGGCGGCCGGCGCTGGAACGGGTGTCAGCCGCTGACGGGTTTGAGCTTTGCCAAGCGTCCGCTCGTCGGCATCTTTTCCTTCAAGGTCTGTTCCAGAAGGTAGAGGGAGAAGTCCCGAATGGGCATCGGTTTGGCAAAGAAATAGCCCTGGGCGTAGTCCACATCTCGGTTCCTGAGAGACGCGAGCTGGTCCATCGTCTCGACACCCTCCGCACAGACTTTCATGCCGTGCGCCGAAGCAATGCCGAGAATCGCCTGAACAAAGGCACCGCGGGCCGTGTCGGTGGTGCTGCCGAGATCATCGACGAACATCTTGTCGATCTTCACCAGATCGGGCTTGAGCGCCTTGATCTGGGCAAGGTTGGAATAGCCGGTGCCGAAGTCGTCAATTGCGATCAGGCAGCCGATGCTGCGCAGGTATTCCAGCGATTTTGCAATGCTGGTACCGGACCGGATCCCGGTTTCCAGGATCTCGCAGCACAGGGAAAGACCGGCTTCTGTCGCCATTGCAAAAACCGGCGACTGAATAACGGACTGGATCTGTTCGTCTTCCAGGTCCGCCTGGAAGAAATTGACGGACACCTTGAAACCCGGCCGTCCCGCAAGCAGCGGTTTCAGGTCGCGCAGTGCCTTGGCGATGATGATCTCGGTAAACTCCCAGGTCAGGTTCTCCTGCTGGATTATGTTCACGAATTCATCCGGGAAAAGCTTGCCCTGGGCATCTTCGAACCGGGCCAGAACCTCACAGCCTTCGCATTTCATCGTGTCGAGCGACAGGATGGGTTGGTAGTGCGGCTCGAAACCTTTGCCGCCGTTGGCGATCGCGTGACGGATCCGCCCGGCCGGGCTGTGGCGGTCACGCACGATCCGTTTCACCCTCAGGAAAACGAGCGCGCCGGTGACGACGCCGAAGATTGCAAAAATCGCGAGCAGGCCGATATTTTGCTGAACGATCCGGCTGGCAGGGATCATTGTCAGGTAACACAGCCTGACATCGCCTTCGCCGCAGGCCTGTGCATAGACGTTGCCGAACATCGGGCCGTAGTTGTCGCGGTATTGCTTCAGAAGGCCCGCGTTTCCATTGGCGTGGAACAGAACCGTGTAAGGGTCTTGAACACTCGACACATAAAACATGTCGTCGGCGGCCGTTGCCAGGTTGCCGGTCTGGTAGAATGAAACGCCGTAGCGGCCCTTCTTAATCACTGTAACGCTGTCGACACCCTCGGCCTTGTCGAAGGGCACCCTGTACCAGGTCTCCCTGCCATCGCGGAACAGTTGCGCCTTTTCAGGCGGGCCGAAATCGTGGGCAGGTTCGAAACGCCCGAAGCTTGAAGAGCAGGCTGCTTTCGTGTCGCCGTTCGGAAAAAACCAGACATTGGTAATGTGATTGTCGTTGTAGACGAGCGTGTTAAGCGTTTTCAGGTGCGCGTCGCTGCAATCGTCTTCGGGAAGTCTTTCCAGGGCTCCGTAGAGCTTGTTTCCACGGTCTATGTTGGACTGCCAGATGCCAAGAAGGTCTGCCGTCTGTTTCTGCAGTTCGCTCTGCCCGTCATAGGCGACACCGGCCCAGGCTATAAGCAACATGACGGCAACCGTCGCGAGGCCTGCAAGAGAGCCTTTTAATAGTGGGCGGGTATTGGGCGAGGTACCGTGACGAGCCATTTCATTGCCAATTATTATTCCGCCCAAGTTGCACAGCCGGGATTAAGAACAAGTCAATTGTTAGAATTAACGGCGCTTAACCCGGCAGATTAATCGGCTTTTTGTGTCTTTTTAGGGTGTTTTTTGCCCGAAATGGCCATGAGGCGTCCTCAAGTCAGGCCGAAGTCAGCAATCCGGGCAGGCGCTCGACGACCCACCAGGCAGACAGGATTGCAATTCCCGACAGCGCGCCGAGCCGCAAGGGTTGCAGGGCGGGTTCAGCTGTCTTTCGCACAAGCAGAACAATGGAGAGCGTCACGGCGAGAATGATAAGCTGGCCAAGTTCGATGCCGATGTTGAATGCCAGCAGCGCGGGTATGAGATCCGGTGCGCCCCGGCCGAGAATGTCCGCAAGAACGAAGGAAAAGCCGAGGCCGTGCAACAGGCCGATCGCGGTGAAGACAATCACCGAGCCCGACTTCCGGACCATTGCCGCGATGGCAGCATAAAGAACGGAAGCGGCAATGGCCGTCTCCACCAGCGGGATGAACCATGGCCAGGAAGGTGTTGCCCCGAGGAAGGTTGCGATCAGCGTGACTGAGTGCCCGATCGTGAAGGCGGTGACGAGGTAAATCAGTCTCCGCGTTGCCCCGACGCCCAGAGCCAGCGCGATCACCAGAAAGACGTGATCGAGGCCCTCCAGAATATGCAGGGTGCCCTGGTGGATGAAATGCAGAAATGTGCTGAGCCGGGATCCGTCGAACCGCGCAGGTTCTTCCAGTTGCCCGGGAGCCGTGGTCGAAACCGGAGGGGTGTTGCGGGCATCGACCAGATGATTGTCGATGGCTATGCCGGGTCCCGGGATCAGGGGAGTGTACCCGGACTGCACTTGAAGGATACCGGTCGGATCGCTGCTTTCCAGCCTGAGCGCGTAGTCGATGACTGCTGTACCGAAGAGCGGGTCTTCATTCGGGAAAGCTTGGCTCAATGCGGTTCGGGCGGCAACAGCTGTGTCGAGGTCCTGGTCAGGTCGACTGGCGTGAACCGTAAATCCGATGATCTCCGCCGGCAGGGCAAGGCCCGCCTGCGAAAAGACGAGGGCGTTGCCCAATCGGTCTTCAAAGGCAGATCGATTGCTGTCGACCGCGCCGAGATCAACCCGGTAGCGCTCACCGTCCGGGTTTTGCTCCAGGCGAAGAAACGGCGAGACCAGTGGTACCTGTTCGACCTGCGAGCGACCGACGAGATCCGAGAAGACAAGCGGAGCGGGCACCCGCACATACACTGTCAGAGTGTCACCCTCACGGGAGACCAGAAGCGTGCGCACCTTGGTACCTTCCGAAAAATGCGCGAAGGCAGGCGCGAAGTTTGTCAGCAGAAGCAAGAGGCTGAAAAGGATCATCCGCCAGTGTTTCATGATCTCTCCTTCCGGTTGTCGCACCGCCTTGGTCTGCGTCCCGGCCCATGCAGTTTAGCTGTGACGGCGTGTTGCCGGCAAATTGTCATCAGCCTCTTTTCCGAATTCACCGATGAGCCGAAATTTGCAGGTGTTTACTTGCCTTTGCGTCATATATGTTTGTCGCTCTCTCCTGACAGAATGCTGTCAGGAGAGGTTTGATAAGGTGATCCTCATCACAGCGCCTGAGGAGACTTTCCATGACTTTTGCACCCGATCACTTCAACGTCTGGATGGAGATTCCCGTCTCCGATCTGGACAAGGCGGTCAGCTTTTATAACGACGTTTTCAAAACGGAGCTTAGACGTGTCATCGACATGGGACCAAATGAGATCGCAATCTTTCCCACCAAGGAGCAAGGCGGGATTGCAGGTCACCTTTACCCGGGAAAACCCGCGCAGAACGGAACCGGACCAACCATTCATCTCGCCTGCCCGGACACCCTGGAAGAAACGATGGAACGGTTCGCTGCCAAGGGGGGAGAAATCATTTCCGATCCGGCTGCCATTCCGGCGGGGCGCTTTGCCTATGGCATCGACCCGGACGGAAATTCCATCGGCATGTTCGCACGCTGATTTTAGACTGACAGGATGTTGGCTTCGCAAGGAGCCGGCATCATGAGACGCGCCGACCGCCTTTTCCAGATCGTGCAATATCTGCGCGGCGGCCGGCTCGTGCGGGCACGTCAGCTGTCCGAATGGCTGGAAGTATCCGAACGCACCATCTATCGCGATGTTGCCGACTTGCAGGCATCCGGCGTGCCGATCGAAGGTGCGGCTGGTGTCGGCTACATCATGCGCGATGGCTATGAACTGCCACCACTCATGTTCACCCGGGACGAAATTGTCGCTCTACTCGCCGGTGCGCGTCTGATCCGCGCCTGGGGCGGGGCCGCCATGGCCCGGGCCGCCGAAGAGGCGATGATCAAGATCGACGCCGTCCTGCCGGAAAAGATGCGGGTGCGTCAGAACGAAATCGAGATCCACGCGTTCGCGCCAGAGATGACACCGCAAATCCGGGCTCATATCGATTTTCTGGAAGCGGCGGCCGATGGCCGCAAGCGTTTGTTCTTGGCGTATTGCGACAGCAAGGGGGAGCCGACTGATCGTACGATCCGCCCTCTCGGTCTGTGGTTCTGGGGCAAGGTCTGGACGCTGGTGGCCTGGTGCGAATTGCGCCAGGACTTCCGCATGTTCCGTCTGGACCGGATTTCCGAAATGCGGGAGACGGGAGACCGCTTCGATCCGGAACCCGGCAAGACGCTGAAGGATTTCTACCGGGGCATGGAGGAGGAAAACTACGGCAATACCCGGGGGTGACGGCTTGGCCGCGGGAGAAGGGTACCATTCCCGCGGGCTTATGGCACCTGCACGATCATATCGAGCCATGTCGCAATCGCCTGCAATGCGGTTGGATCGATGGTCGTAGCTATCCGGATATACTCGTTGATACGTCCGGTTCGCGTTGGTTGGAACAGGTGATTGAGGCCAGGCAGCGTTCTGACACTCGAGAGCGGGTGGGTGAGGGCCCTTCGCATGACAGGTGAATTCTCCCTGGCGGAAACCTGCAAGTCGTGCTCGCCGAAAAGTGCCAGCACCGGAATGGTCAGGCCTGCCAGCTGCTCAACCGGATCGTGCCGCGCGTAGGCGGAAGCCCAGGGCGTCGCCCAGACGGCCAGGTTTTGCCTGATCTGGGAACCGCTCGCCCCCGAGTTCTTCAAGGCCTTCGTGATGTCCTCGCGTAATTCTGCCGGTGTTCCGGATTTCAAAAGAGCGTAGCTGATCTCATTCACCGCGCGTCTCTGTCCGGCAATGACTTCATCGGACAGGCCTTCCGCACGCCCGATATCCTGAACCTGAGTGCGCATGACATCGGGAACAAGCGGCAGGGCAGGGCCTGCAAGATAAACATGAAAGGCGGCCGGTTCGATCTGCTGCGCGATCGGCGCGAGATAGCCGCCTTCCGAGTGGCCGATGTATCCGGTTTTTTCGGAAAGAACACGCGGATGAGATTTCACATAGGCAAGCGCGGCGGCTGCGTCGCTCGCGAGATCTTGCGGGGTTGCGGTCGCAAAGTCTCCCGTGCTCCGGCCCACGCCGCGGTCGTCGTAACGCAGCACGGCATAGCCGGATTTCGTCAGGTGATCCGAAAGCACGAGAAATGGTTTGTGGCCCGCAATTTCTTCATTCTTGTCCTGTGGACCTGAACCGGTGATGAGTACCACCGCGGGAACGCGCCCCCTCCCTTTGGGCAAGGTCAGCTCGGCATCCAGAACGGCGGTGCCGGACGCAGTTCTGATGCGGACGGTTTCAATGGAGTAGTCGCGGACCTTCGGGTCCTGTGGCCGGTCGCTCAGTCCGAAGACCGCCAGATAGCCGGCAAAAGTCGCCAGAAGCAGATCAATGTTCATCGTGGTGTTCCCCTTGGCTGGATCCTGCAGGCGACTGCATTGGGGTGTCGGATTGGTCCACGAGACGAGCCGTATCGCGCGTTGGTGTCCAGCCGGGAGGTTTCATGAGCATCTTCAGAGCCTGGGCAAAGGAAGGGGCATTGAGCGCATCTCTGCCAAGGCGAATGAAGTCTCGAAAGTTGATGGTGATCGGATTGGATGTGTTGAGCGGATCGGTGATCCCGTAGACAACCTTGGCACGCTCGAGTGTGTAGGTTCCAAAGAGCCGGTCCCAGACGATCAGGATGCCGCCATAGTTCTTGTCGAGATACTCCGGATTGCTGCCGTGGTGCACGCGATGATGCGACGGTGTGTTCAGAATGCTTTCAAGCCACCCGAGCCGTCTGACCTTTTCGGTATGGATCCACGATTGATAGGCCACCACGACGGCAAGTCCTGCGATCACCTGTACAGGGTCGAAGCCGACAATCACCATGGGAATGAAAAACATCCATTCGAACAGCGCTTCGGTCCAGGCCAGACGCAGAGCCGTCGTGAAGTTGAACTCAGGCGAGGAATGATGAACGCTGTGATAGGTCCAGAATAGCCGTACCCGGTGCTCGCAGCGATGCATCCAGTAGTACGTCAGATCAGCGACCACGATCGCAAGCACCCATGTCAAGCCGTTCATGGGCAGGTCCCAAAGCGCGAACGGTTCTGCAAGGAAAACGGCAATCACGATGATCAGTCCGTATGCGGTTCGTTCCAACAGACCGTAGACAAGACCGATAATCAGATTTGCGCCGGTTTCCGATAGCGATTGACGGTAGCCGGCAAACCGGTCCCACACGGTTTCGGAAGCCAAAACAAGAAGAAAGACCAGCGCCAGAATTTCAATACCGTTGAAGAGTCCAGCCGCCTGCTGAAGGCGAAGTTCCAGATCAGAGTACATGCGACCTCACAAAGAACGAACGTTCGTTCTTAAATTGGGTGCGCGGGCCAGGATTGCAAGACGGCAACGAACCTGAAATGAACAGCGCAGAAGAAGAAGTCGGGCTACGGTCTTTCTTCGTAGCGTCCCACAGGAGATTCCCGATGGCCGAAACCAGGCCTCAATCCACCAGCCGTCTGGAAAAATCCGCCAAGCGTCGACAGATGATCGTCGAAACGGCTGCGGGTCTTTTCATCGAAAAGGGGTTTCACCAGACCGGCATGCGCGACATCGCGGGAAAGGCGGGGATCAGCCTCAGCAATCTCTATAATCACTTCAAGGGCAAGAACGAGATCATTGCAGCCATCTCGGAACTGGAAACAGTGGAACTTGATCCCTTGCTGAGGCGGCTTGAAGACACGTCACGAAATCGGATGGAAAGACTGCTGCAATTTGCAGCGGCGTATTTCGATCTCTGTTCGTCGCCGGCACATGCCGCGTTGAGCGCGGAAATCGTTGCCGAGGCCTTCAGAAATCCCGAGATCGGCGGCCTGTTCGTCCAAACCCGGGCCCGTCTCGTTCAAGCGGCTGCCAACTGCCTGCCGATGTCTGAAGAAAACCCTGCCACGTCGGCCGAACTGGTTCTTGGTTTGATCGAACGCAGTGGCCAGAATGCCGTTTCCAGAGATGTTTCGACCAGAAAACAGCTCAGGCAATCCATGTTGGCTTTTGTCGAACGCGCAGTTGGCACAGAGCTGAAACACGGTTGATCAACTGCCGGCAGTGAGCCGTTGACGCATTTTCTGCTGAACAGCAGGCTTCGTCTGTGGAGGTCGGCGCCGCCAGGTCAGGCTGGTTCATTGAACCTGGAAGGAATGTTCAAGGGGGTGACCACCTGGATATCGCTCGTTTCGCCAGAGGGAGACGTGCCGATGCCGTGGTATGCCAGGAGATGACGAAACGCCGAGTTCATGTCTGACTGCAGATCGTGGTGAAGCACCAGCGTCAGCTGCTCCTGCCGGAGAAGCTCGAGATTGTCCTTGTCCAGATCGTGCGCGACATAAACCCCTGGCATCTGACCCGCCTCGGACAAGGCCTGCAAAATGGCCCTGTTGCCGCCTCCCATGGAGTAAACACCGGAAATCTGCGGAGAGGAGGCCAGCTTCTCGGCGACCTCCCGCCGTGTTTCGGGATTGAGACCGCCGCCTCCACTGGCATCCACCAATCTGCATTCCGGGCGTAGACGATCCAGTTCCTGCCTGAAACCCTCGTAGCGCTCCTCCTCGCCCTGAAAGGTGTGCTGGCTGAGCGTCGTCAGCACCGTTCCGTTTGCCGGCAGGAGCTTGTGCATGAGATAGGCAGCGGTTTTGCCGGCGCTGCGATTATCCAGGCCAACGTAGGCAAGCCGCCGGGAAGCGGGAAGGTCTGTAAAGACGGTGACGACAGGGATTCTGCGGTCTGCCAGTCCTGCGATCATATGCCGGACTTCCTCTGTATCGCGCACCTTGAGGCAGACGCCCTGGCTGCCTCGCTTTGCGATCCGCTGCAGGATCGCGCTGCATTCGGCAGCCGACATGGTTTCGGTGAAAGTGAACCTGGGGCGGATCGCGATTGGATGCAGATCTGTCAGCACGCTTTCACAGGCGAGACGCACTTCTCTGCTGAACCTGTTCGGCGCTTCCATAACCACATCGAAGAAAAGCCGCCGCCCCCTGGCAGCCAGCTGACCTTCCTGTTGTTCTAGTTCCGCAATCGCATCCTCAACCCTGCGACGGGTCTGCGGGCTGACATGTGCTCGCCCGTTCATCACGCGGTCAACCGTGGCAGTGCTGAGGCCTGCCTGAAGGGCGATTTCCTTGATCGGGAAGCGATGGGTCATTTGATGGATTCTTGATGGAAAATGCCGATCCGATCAAGACCGATCCTGCTAACATTGCAGCCAATAAAACCTGGGAGGGGATCATGGACAAACGGGTCGACCATCTGGCGTATTTCAACGCCACCAGCTGCGATGTCGAGGAGTTCAGGCAACTTGTGTCGCAAAAACTGGACGCCGGCATCGTGCCGCACGCCTACAAGGTGGTTGCCGGTATTCCCGTTTACCGGGTTGCCGATCTGGAGACCGTTCTCGCCGGGCGCGAAAGCCGTAGCCGGTTGATGGCAGAATGGGCGCAGGTTATGCGGCTGCACTCGGGTGTGCTGGTGCTGGAAGAGGCATATAAGGATGTCACCCCGATAGACCGGGCAACGCAGGTCTATAACCGGATCATCGCCGAGGAGAAAGCTGCTTCAGGCGGCGGTGCGGATCATTTTGCAGCTGCCGGCGCAAACGACCGGATCTGGAACTCACTGCAGAAACTCTGCCTGGCAGCCCCCGATGTCTTCGCGGACTATTTTGCCAATCCTGCCATCGATGCCGTCTGTGAAGCCTGGCTCGGGCCAAACTACCAGATGACGGCCCAGGTCAATCTTGTACGTCCGGGCGGCAAGGCGCAGCAGGCACATCGGGATTACCACCTTGGTTTCCAGTCTGAAGAAGACTGCGCACGTTATCCGGCCCATGTGCACGACCTGTCACAGGTCATGACCCTGCAAGGGGCGGTGGCGCATACAGACATGCCGATTGAAAGCGGTCCCACGAAGCTCTTGCCGTTTTCACAGCTTTATCGTCCGGGCTACGCTGCCTACCGGCTGGAGGCATTCAAGGAGTTTTTCGAACAGCATTACGTGCAGATGCCACTGCGCAAGGGCGATGCGGTGTTCTTCAACCCGGCACTGTTCCACGCCGCCGGCGACAACTCCAGTGTCGATATCCAGCGCATGGCAAACCTGCTTCAGGTGTCCTCGGCCTTCGGGCGCGCCATGGAAAGTGTGGACAGGGATGCCATGTGCCGGGCGCTCTATCCCGTGCTCCTGGCGAAAACCAGACAGGAAACAATGTCAGGTACCAGCCTGGAAGCGGCTGTTTCCGCGTGTGCGGAAGGATATTCCTTCCCGACCAATCTGGATCGGGATCCGCCTGTAGGCGGGCTGGCTCCCGAGACACAGAAGCAGATTTTCCTTAGGGCCCTGCAGGACAGAATGCCGGCAGCGGATTTCGAAGCGGCTCTTTTGGCCCGGGCGGAGCGCCGGCAAGCCTGAAGTTTATCTCAGCGCAGGGAAGCGTAGCCGCTGCCGAAGATTTCCCGCAGCAGTTTGCGCTTCATTGCCTCGGCGTAGTCGTCATAGCTGGCTGCAACCTCGACAAAGGCACCCGGACCCCTGATGACATGGGTCCGGTAGTAGCGCACCGGCGCTTCGTCGGCGCCTGAAATCACCAGACCGTTGACCGTAACGTCCTGGAAATCGAAGGCCCTGTAGGCGCTTTCCGGGCCGAAACCGTCGTTGTTGATGCCATCACCGGCAACATCTATGACCTTACGAACACAAGACGCGGGTGCCTTGCGCATCAGGGTTGCCGCATGGCCGAGTGCATAACCGAGGGAAGTTGGAAATTCGGTGTAGCCTCGTGGTGAGCGTCGCAGGGTTTCGGCCGCATTCGCAGCGCTTTGCGCATCGGAAAGATGGCTCCACCCAAGCTGGAGCAGTTGCTGGTACCGGCCGCTCCATTCGAAACTTGTAACCCAGATCCCGCCAACGGCCTCGATTGCCTGAACGACGTCCGGGTCTCTCAAGGCATCTGCCAGTCCGTTGAGCTGCAAGGTGTGTTCGCGCGCATCGACGCTGGCCGAACCGTCCATCGCCAGAACCAGCGATAAGGAACACGCGGCTGCAGGACCTGGCAGGAGCAGCAAGGAAAGAAACGAGAAAAGACCGACGACCTGGCGCAAGGTCTTGCGCACCGCGCTTTGTCCGCGGTGGCAGTCGGTATGTGAGGTCCAACAGCAGCCAGTCATGAACCCATTTTAGAGGATAGGGGCGGCAAAGGAATGCGAATACGACGCGCTTTTGGCTCAGAAACGATCATTTTCTAGGCATCAAGCCGATCGTAGCGGACCATTTGAAAGGTCGGTATCCTGCTGTTTCTGGCCCGTTCCGCAAATCGTTCCAGAAATGCCGCCAGCCATCAGGCGGGATGCGCAAAGGGGTGATATTGTTCGTCCGAGCCATGTTGCACTGCAAATTTTTTGGCTTAGGCTCTTGATCCTGCTGAAACATCTGGGCAGGGTTAGGGCATGTATGCATCCCATGGATTTCTGCGGTCGGACATTGGCGACGTCGATGTCGTTTATCACGACGGCATCTATCATCTGTTCCATCTGGTGCTGCCCAATCACGATTTCATCGCGCACGCCGTCAGCACGGACGGCATGACGTGGCGCCGGGTCAAGAACGC
This sequence comes from Labrenzia sp. THAF191a, assembly GCF_009363335.1. Lineage (GTDB taxonomy): Bacteria > Pseudomonadota > Alphaproteobacteria > Rhizobiales > Stappiaceae > Roseibium > Roseibium algicola. The sequence continues at coordinate 5,537,967 of NZ_CP045333.1, read as the reverse complement.
ACTTTTCGTCGGTGAACCGGGCGAATGGGATGATGACATGCTCTGGACGATGCATGTGACGCCCGATCCGGACCGGCAGGGCGAGTGGCGCATGTTCTACACCGGCCTTGCGCGCGCGGAATATGGCAGGGTGCAGCGGGTCGGGCTGGCACGGTCCAGGGATCTCTACACCTGGGAACGCTGCAATCACGGCAACTATCCCCTGCAGGTGCCTGGCCCGCTTTACGAGAGCACGGTAGACGAAGGCCGGAAGTGGGTCAGTTTCCGCGATCCGTTCTTCTATGTCGATGAAGACACAGGCGAACGCCTGCTGCTGGCCTCTGCCCGTGTCAAGGAAGGGCCGGTCATACGGCGCGGCTGCGTCGGGCTCGCACGCGAGACCAAACCGGACAAATTCACGTTCGAGCCACCTCTTTATCGGCCCGGCCTTTATGACGACGTCGAAGTGCCGAACCTGTTTCGTCTCGACGGCCGCTATTACCTGATGGGATCGATCCGCGAAGACACCAAGATCCACTACTGGTACGCGGAGACGATTGAGGGCCCATACCAGAACTTCTTCGACAACGTGATCCTGCCGACGGGCAATTATGCCGGCCGTATTTGCCGAACCAGCGACCGTTTGCTTCTGTTCAATTTCTTTTCCAAAACGGAATACGTCTACGGGCGCGAGGTCGTGAAGAAGCTGTTGCCGCCGCCGAAGGAACTGGTGACCGACAGCGCCGGCAGGCTCAAGCTGAAATCGAATTCGGACTTCAACGATCTGGTGACGCATCGCCAGGTCGTGACTGCGTCCTACCAGTGCAAGGCACTGTATTCCAACACGCACGCGTCGGCGATCGATCGGCCGGACGGGCTGCATCTGAGCTGCAAGAGCGGGTACGAAGCTTTCATGCTGCCGGGCAAGCATGAGGATTTCCGCCTCAAGGCACAGCTGATGCTGGAGGGACTGGGCAAAACCGGTCTTGTGCTGAGGATGAACGACGAGGGTGACGGTTATTACCTGTCTCTGGATCTCGTCAACGGAATTGCCCAGATGCGGGCATGGGGCGCAAACCCGACACCTGAATTCGAACATGCCTTCCGCTACGAACCGCTTCAGGAAGCGCATTTCAGGGGCAGCGATCATGGCCCCTGGCAGATCGAGGTTGTGGCGCACGGCCTATACTTCGAGTTTTCCATCGACGGCTATGTGGTGCTGTCGCTGGTTGACGACAGTTTCATCGAAGGCGGTATCGGCTTCTACACTGAAAGCGCGGCCGTCTGCCTGAAGGACCTTGTTGTTGAAACATTGAGCCGTCCGGTAACGGAGCACACGGTCGAACCGGCATATTCCGTCACGCACAGGGCGCCCGATCAGGAAGGGGAGGGCCGGTGACCGGCGAGACGGGGAAGAGTGATACGTGGCTTCTGGTCAGCGACATCGATGACACCCTGACCGGTAGCCGGGCCGATCTGGAGCGACTCTGGCATCAATTGAAGAACGCCAAGTCGCACCTGAAACTGGCTCTAAACTCCAGCCGACCGGCCGCCAGTGTCGACCAGACACTTGCCGACTACTTCCCCGAAGGCTTCGAACCGAACGCGATCATCACCGGTTTGGGAACCGAAATCCGTCTGGACCGTTTCTTTCTGGAAAGCTGGCAAAGCCGGTTTATCGACTGGCCTGACGAGGAAGTTCGCAAAATCGTCCGAAAACTGGGGTATGATGCGCACGACGACAAGTTCCAGACGGACGGAAAGGCGAGCTTCGCCGTTCCGGGAAAAGACGGCGTGGACGCGATTCTTGCCGCACTCCGGGACGAGGGCATCCCGTTCAGGCACATCTATTCAGGGACCAGTGATCTGGACATTTTCGCCCCCGGCGCAGGCAAGGACGCTGCCATGCGCCATCTGGCAAGCCATCTTGGCATTCCGATGGAGCGAACGATCGCCGCCGGTGATTCCGGCAACGACCTTGCGCTGTTCGAAGCAGCGGGCAAGGCAATTGCGGTCGGCAATGCCCGCCAGGAACTTCTATCAACCCTGCCGCGGCACAAGACCTATCTGGCATCCGCCCACCATGCGGCCGGCGTGCTGGAAGGGCTGACGGTAATGGGCCTGCTGCCGCAATCGGCAGTCTGATCCGGCCTTTCAAGAGGCTGCTGCCTGCTGCAACGTCGGCGGGCTGATGAGCAAAAAGAGCAAAAGAACGCCTGGGTAGATGGAGATCAAGACACACGAACAAGGTAACGACACATGAACAAGCAAAATATCGGTTCCCTTCTGATGATCTCGCTGCACGGTTACGTGGCCGGATCGCCGGAACTGGGTAAACCGGATACTGGCGGCCAGGTGGTCTTCGTACTGGAGCTGGCAAAAAGGTTCGCGCGGCTCGGCTACAGGGTCGATGTCATGACGCGCCAGTTCGAAGACCAGCCGGCCGAGGATATCATCAACGAAAACCTGCGCGTCGTGCGTGTTCCTTTCGGAGGATCCGATTTCATCCGGAAGGAGGACATGCACGACTGGTACGGTGACTTCGTCACCAATGCGCTGGCGATGATCCGTCATCGCAAGTTGCAATATGACGTGATCAACTCTCATTACTGGGATGCGGGCGTCGCCGGCCAGAAAATCGCCGAGGAGCTGCAGATCCCGCACATCCACACGCCGCACTCCCTCGGTTGGTGGAAAGAACACGACATGGTGGGAGCGGGTGAAGAAGAGATGGCCGGGTACCGCTTCAAGGAGCGTATCCAGAAGGAATTCGTTCTTTACCGCAACTGCGACCACATCATCGCGACGACCGAGCAGCAAACGGACCTGATCGTCGAGCAATACCAGTTGCCGCGCGAGCATATCACCATGATCCCGCCGGGCATCGACGAAGGCCGGTTTACGCCCGCAACACCGGATGTTGTCGCGGAAGCGCGCCGGAAGCACGACTTCAAGGAAACGGATATCTACGTCGTCGGCAGGGCAGCGGAAAACAAGGGCTACGACCTGATCATTGAAGCCTTGCCGAGCCTCCTGAAATTGCAGCCCGATGCACGCCTTGTGCTTGCCGCCGGTGCCAATTCGGACAGCGACAAGGCGCTGCTCGCGCAATGGAAGGAAGTCGCTTCTTCCCTCGGCGTGGCCGATGCCATCAGCTGGCGTGGGTATGTCGCGGATGAAGATCTGGCCGATTTCTATCGCGGTCCGGGCATCTTCGCGCTTCCCTCCCGCTATGAGCCTTTCGGCATGACCGCCGTGGAAGCGATGGCCTGCGGAACGCCGACTGTGGTGACCATTCACGGCGGCCTTTTCGATCAGATCGAATTTGGGCGACATGCGCTGGTGGCCGATCCCAAGCGACCAGAAGAGTTTGCGGCCATGCTGAACATGCCGATGCAATACTCCTGGATGCGTGAAACCCTCTCGGTGGAGGGCGCTCGCTTCGCCCGCCGCGTGTTCGGCTGGACAGGGATCGCCCGGCGGACGCTGCAGGTGTTCGAGCAGTTCAAGGGCCGTTACGACGACCTGCAGACGGACGAAGTGGCGCTGGGCTGACAAGGCGGCGGATGGAAGCCGTCGCAATTAGGGCTGCTGAAGAAATCCAAACAACCGGTTCAGCTTGCGTTCAGGTGAAATTGATTACACCTTGCGCATGACCTCGTGAGCAGACCGGAATCGGACACGTGAAACAGATATTTGCCCTTTTAATCCTGACATTCGCCGTCATTGCGCCGGCGCAAGCCGCTTGTTTGTCCCAGTCGCAGGCCCGTGAAGCCGTGGCCAGCGGCAAGGCCGCCCCGCTTGGGGCGGTTGCAGGGCAGGCAGGCGGTGAAATAGTCAAGGCCCAGCTTTGCCAGCAGGGTGGGGGATACGTCTATCTGTTGTCGGTCCTAAAGGGTGGCAAGGTGACAACTGTCACAGTCAACGCCAACAGGTAATTGCTAGAAGCGACATCTTCCTGCCGGCTTTCGGTTGGTTGATCTGGTTCCGACTCCATCAGTCATAAAGTTGAATTTCATGCGCATTCTTGTTGTCGAAGACGATACCGATCTGAACCGCCAGCTGGTGGCCGCCCTGGAAGAGGCCGGCTATGTGGTCGACAGTGCGACGGACGGCGAGGACGGGCATTTTCTCGGCGACACCGAGCCATACGACGCCGTGGTGCTTGACCTCGGCCTGCCGTCCCTCGACGGACTGTCCGTTCTGGAAAACTGGCGCCGCGACGGGCGCACCATGCCGGTCCTCATCCTGACTGCGCGCGACCGCTGGTCGGACAAGGTTGCGGGGATCGACGCCGGTGCCGATGATTATGTGGCAAAGCCTTTCCACATGGAGGAAGTGCTTGCCCGTGTGCGTGCGCTTGTGCGCCGGGCCGCCGGGCATGCCTCCAACGAACTCACTTGCGGCGCGGTGCGTCTGGATCTGAGATCCGGCCGTGTGACCGTGGACGGCAGCGCGGTCAAGCTGACTTCGCATGAATACAGGCTGCTGTCCTATCTGCTGCATCACCAGGGCAAGGTGATCTCCCGCACCGAATTGACCGAACATCTCTACGATCAGGATTTCGATCGTGATTCCAACACGGTGGAAGTCTTCGTCGGCCGTCTGCGCAAGAAAATCGGCTCGGACATGATCGAAACCATCCGAGGGCTCGGATACCGCCTGGGAGCGGCGAGTGACACCTGAGACCTCTGCCAACGGGGACGGCCGGCCCGTGAACCGGCCTCAGCGGTCGCTTGCCGCACGTCTGGTGTTCGTGGCGGCTGTATGGTCCACCATCGCGCTCGCCATCGCCGGGGTGTTCCTGGTGAGCCTTTATGAAAGAGCGAGCGAACGGGCGTTTGACGCCCAGCTCGAGGTTCATATCAAGGCACTGATTGCCGAAATGCTGGCAACCAATGCAGATGCCAGTGCTGATCAGGCAACCGCAACCCTGACTGCGCCGACCTACCGCGGCGATCCCCGGTTCTCCCTGCCACTGTCCGGCTGGTACTGGACGGTTCGACGCGCCGACAGCCCGTCGATCCTCTATGCATCGGAGTCGCTGGTGGGGGATCCGCTGAACACGCCGCCGATCGGGCAGGACGACGCCAACGCCGGGTTCATCGTCGGGCCGACCGGTGATGAAATCCGCGTGCTCCAGCAGAGAATTACCGTTGAAGACGCGGCCTATGTGATTGCCATCGGCGCTGCAACTGCAGGGTTCTGGGCGGATATCTTCGAGTTCGCTCGGCTTGTGGCCATCACGCTTTGCATTGTCGGGCTCGGGCTCATTCTGGCGATCTTCCTGCAGGTGAAATTCGGCTTGCGGCCGCTTGCGCGCTTGCGTGCGTCGCTTTCGGCCGTTCGACAGGGTGAGGCCGAACGCATTGACGAGGCTCTGCCGCGCGAGATCGCGCCGCTGGCTGTGGAACTCAACGCGCTCATCGTGTCGAACAAGGAAATCGTCGAGCGGGCACGCACCCACGTCGGCAACCTTGCACACGGTCTGAAGACCCCACTGTCGGTCATTTCAAACGAGGCAAGGGCGTCCGGCGGCCCCTTGGCTGACAAGGTGTCTGAACAGGCAACGATCATGTCGACCCAGATCCAGCATCATCTGGAGCGGGCCCGCATGGCGGCGCAGCGGCGCGTCATTGGTGTTTCATGCGAGACCGAGCCGGTTCTTGCCCGTCTCATCCGGGCCATGGGCAAGATCTATCAGGACAAAGGCGTTGATGTCGGTTTCGCGCAGTCCGGCCAGATCCGCTTTCGAGGCGAAAGCCAGGATCTGGAAGAAATGAGCGGCAATCTGATCGACAATGCCTGCAAATGGGCAGGTTCGAAGGTGCGGGTGCAGGTGGCGCCGTTGAACGATCCGGCCACGAACCGGGACATGTTCACGATCACGGTCGAGGATGATGGTCCCGGACTGACGCCTGAACAGCGCGCGGAAGCCATCAAGCGCGGTCGGCGTCTGGATGAAACCGTGCCCGGAACAGGTCTTGGCCTGTCGATCGTGGCCGATCTCGCTGCCCTTTACGGCGGCACTTTCGATCTTGACGGTTCCTCGCTCGGAGGCCTGAAGGCACGTCTGGTACTGCCTGCGCTCAGCAAGGAATAGGGGATTTACCAAACGTTCGCTTGGGCCGCCCTTGCGGGACTGTGATAGGATGTGATGCAAATAGCGGAAACAAAGACACGGTTGTGGCCAAGTTCGGCCACAAATTGAAAATAACACTGATTCATCGACCGGTTTGCGCCGGTTTCACGCCTTCTAGTGCAGTCATTTTGCGCTAGCCTTTGGAAAATGGTCAGCAATCGGATTTCAGCTGCTTCTGGTTGAAATTCGAAGAACTTGGAGCTTTCAAGAATGCGTCTTCGCGGTGCCTCGTGTCTTGCTCTTGCCTTTGTTTTGGCAGGTTGCTCCATGACGTCCGGGTCGAGAGACAGCAATACTTGGGGGTCCTTTTTCGGCGACCCGAATGCGAATGTTTCCGGCTCGGAAGCGAATACGGCCATATCGGTGCTGGTGAACAACGAGTTCGGGGACGCGCTTGAACCGTCTGACCGCAAGGCAGCCGAAGATGCCCAGAGCAGGGCATTGCGCGCGCGTGGCCTTGGGGTTTCTGTTGCCTGGCAGAACGAGCGTACCGGCCGCAGCGGTCAAGTCCGTCCCGGACCGGTCTATTTCGTCAACGAGACCAGCTGCCGCGAGTTTACGCACGAGATGGTTCTCCAGGGGCGTACCTTGCAGGCACGCGGCACGGCGTGTGAAACCGACCAGGGTGCCTGGCAGGTGATCGGCTGAACCAGCCGGCGCGGAAAAGGCTCAAGGGGAGACAGTGTCCTGGTGATGCTGTCCGAAGCCCTTTAAGTTCCCGGTATTTATTCTCAACACTTGCTTAAGTCTTCTAACGTTAAACTCGTGGTAACTAGGATCGCGATGTTGACGCTGTGAATGACATATTCGGACCAGCTTGAAACCAAAATCAAAACCTACTTGCGTAGTCTGAGCCCCAAGGCGGTTGAGGCTCTGGTCCGGAATTTGGAACGCGCCAAGGTTCAAAAACACGCCGATCCGCATATCAAGCTCGTTCTTGCCGCAGCCGTGGCACTCATTCGCAAACCGCAGCCGGTTGCGCCGAGCATGCCGGGTGGCGCTCAGCGGCGCAATCAGATCCAGCGGATGTTCTTCACGCCGCTGGATGATTTTCTGATCAACGAGATGCTGCCACAGCGGCAGGAGGGCCGAATCCAGCGGGGCATTCTCGACCGTGTCTGGAACTGGCTCGGTCGTGATGTCATGGCTGCCGACATTCGCCTTGTGCTGGAACAGGCCGGAAATTCTGCCGTTAGTGGTGAGCGTGTGGATGCCCTGGTGCAGGCGCTGCGCTCGCGTGCCGTGGACGCCATCGGCGACATGCTGCGCCGCGCGGAAACGTCCGACAAAGACAAGCGCCGAATGGCAATCGAACTTGGTGGCGAACGCGGTATCTCCGAAGTCAGGGACATTCAGAAGATCTTCGCGGCAGAACGCTGGCTGGTGCCGTTCCTGCAGAACATACCGGACCGCATCAACGAGCACCGGCTGAAGCAGGACACGGATGTACTGCGCCTCGTCGACAAATGCACCGCACGGTTTCCCGACCATGTTCCGGTGATCGCCGCCGCGCTGGTGGATCGCTCGGACATGCCTTCGGCCTTGTGTGCCTTCGCCGGACGTCTGGCGGGCGACCCCGACCCCAAGGCGATTGCCCATTCCCAGTTCGCACCGTTTGTTGATGTGGTCATGAGCGAGGCCGAACGCCTGCAGATTCTGGCGCTCGAACATCGCAACAACAATCCGGACCCTGTGGCCTTTTCTCAGGCGCTGTCGGAGTATCACCTGCTGGTCCGCGGCGTTGAACGTGACATGGATCTGTCGGTCACCGGCAGGTGGCACAAACGTTTGGCGGAAACCAAACGCAGCATTTCCAGCGTCGTCACCCGGGAATTGAACAGCGCCCACGGCAGTGTGCGGCGCGCCCTGCAGGTGCCGAAGTTCGACAAGGATGGCAAGCTGCAGATCGACCAGATCGCGATTGATGACGCTGTGCGTACGCTGCGCGTGGTCGCAATGGTTCGGAACGCCTCCGAGACCTTTGCCGTCAACGAGATCGGCAAAAGCACACGCCAGGCGGTCGAACAGACGCTTGAAATCCTGACCCGTTCTTTGATCACCGATCTTGGCAGGTCCAAGGGACCTGCGCTGGAGGCACAGATTGCCGCAGCCGACGTCGCCATCATGCTGTCGGAGATCTATTTCGGCACGGATTACGCCGCGCAGCTGCGCCGCAGCCGGCAATCCGCCTATGCAAAGGCGAGCAAGAACGCGGCCGATGCCAGTTCCGGCCCCAGTCCGGAACGCAAACTTGTCGCCAATGCTTTAGGCCGGCGCTGACGGTTCCCGCTAGGTCCTCGAAGGCGTCGCATCGCAAAGCCGGTTGCCGCAATGGATTTGACGGTCTGGCCTCATTCACTGATTTGTTTGCGCCGCGACCGCCGGTCACATCCCAGCCACCTTGCTTTTGTCCGCATTGAATTGTCTATAGTGCGGCCATGGTGTTCTGGATCCTGATTGCCCTGTTGACCGGGGTTGCGACATTGTCGGTACTTATTCCCCTATCGCGCACACGGCGCCATCAGGAGGATGCACCGGCACGTGCGGACGAGGCGGTTTATCGCGAGCAGCTTGCGGCGATCGAGACGGAACTCGAACGGGGCCTGATAGACGCCGAAGCAGCCGAGGCTGCGCGAACGGAAATCGCGCGCCGTCTGCTTGCAGCCCACGACAGGGGCGACAGCAAAAAGCAGGACGGCTCCAGGGGTGGAGGCTTGAAGCTTGCGCAGGGGCTGGCCCTGCTGGCGCTGCCAGCCTCGGCTTTCGGACTTTATCTTGTCCTTGGCTCTCCCGATCTTCCCGACCAGCCATTGCTGAGCCGTCTGAGCGCACCGGCGGAAGAACAATCCGTCGATCTGCTGGTTGCCCGTGTTGAACGTCATCTGGCGGAAAATCCGGAAGATGGACAAGGCTGGGCAGTCATTGCGCCGGTCTACCTGTCACTCGGTCAGCCTCAGGCTTCTGCGAAAGCCTATTCCAACGCAATCCGCATTCTCGGGCCGAACCAGGCCTGGCTCACCGATATGGGTGAAGCCCTGACGATTGCAAACCAGGGTCTGGTTACAGCCGATGCCCGCGCAGCCTTCGAGCAGGCCGTGTCGCTGGAACCTGCAGCCGTAAAGCCACGATTCTTTCTCGCACTGGCGCTTGGCCAGGAAGGCCGCAAGGAAGACGCGATTGCTGCTTGGCAGGCTCTCCTTCAGGGCGCTGATGAGACCGCAGCCTGGGTTGGGGCTGCACGCCAGGAAATGGCCCGGCTGACAGGAGGCGCACCGGTTGGCAACAGTTTGCCGGGGCCGTCCCAGGAGGAGGTTGCTGCCGCCAGCGAAATGGCCGCGGATGACCGTCAGGCCATGATCGCCGGTATGGTTGCCGGCCTTGCCGAGCGTCTGTCCACGGAAGGCGGATCGGTGGAGGAGTGGAACCGGCTGATCCGCGCCTATATGGTCCTGGGTAAGAAACAGGATGCGGAAAAGGCTCTTGAGGAGGCGCTGTCGGCATATGCGGACAAGCCGGAGGACTTGTCCATGATCAAGGACGCTGCCAGCCAGCTTGGTCTAACTGACGGTTGAGCGGCAGACCTGCCGCAGGCGGCGCAGTTGCGCCGGGGAATTGAAAATCGGACGCTTCGCTGATGACACGCAAACAAAGACGATTGACCCTTATCGGTTCGGCTGGCGCGGTTCTGGCCATTGCCCTGACGCTGATTCTGATCGCGCTGAGAAGCGAGATCGTGTTTTTCCAAAGCCCGACCGAAATCACCCAGAACGGCGTTGCGCCCGGTCAGCGGATCCGGCTCGGTGGCCTGGTCGAGGAAGGCTCCGTCGTGCGCTCCGACAATGCCGAGGTCAGCTTCCGTGTAACCGACACGGCCAATACGGTTGCCGTCACCTACAAGGGCATCCTGCCGGATCTGTTCCGGGAAGGGCAGGGCGTGGTGACCGAGGGTGTCGTCGGCTCGGACGGAGTTTTCGTTGCGGACAGTGTGCTGGCCAAGCACGATGAGAACTACATTCCCAAGGAAGTGGCCGAAGCGCTGAAGGCGCAGGGACACTGGCAAGGCGAAGAAGGCAACGCGAACTGATTGTTCGCAGTGCCGGTGAGGAAGAGGAACGGACATGATTGTCGAATTCGGACACTACGCACTTGTGCTGGCCTTCGCGCTGACACTTGTCCAATCCGTTCTGCCGATCTGGGGGGCGCTTCAGAAGGATGAGCGCCTGATGGCGGTGGCACCGCCGGTTTCGGTGATGCTCTTTCTCCTGGTCCTTCTGTCCTTTGTGGTGCTGACGGGGGCTTATCTCAATTCCGATTTTTCAGTGCTGAACGTTGTCGAGAACAGTCATTCGGCAAAACCCCTGATCTACAAGTTCACGGGCGTTTGGGGAAACCACGAAGGCTCGATGCTTCTGTGGGTGCTGATCCTGGTTTTCTTCGGGGCTCTTGTTGGCGTCTTCGGGGGCAACCTGCCGGCCGACCTGAGAGCGGTGACATTGTCCGTCCAGGGCTGGGTTACCGCAGGTTTTGTCCTGTTCCTGCTGGCAACGTCCAACCCTTTCACCCGGATTGCAAATCCCCCGCTGGAAGGGTCTGACCTGAACCCGATCCTGCAGGACATCGGCCTCGCCATTCACCCGCCTCTGCTTTACGTCGGGTATGTCGGCTTCTCCATCACATTCTCCTTCGCGGTGGCAGCGCTTATCCTCGGCCGTATCGATGCGGCCTGGGCACGCTGGGTGCGGCCCTGGACACTGCTTGCCTGGTGCTTCCTCACGCTCGGCATCGCGATGGGCTCCTACTGGGCCTACTACGAACTTGGCTGGGGTGGCTGGTGGTTCTGGGATCCGGTCGAAAATGCCAGCTTCATGCCCTGGCTTGCGGGCACAGCTCTGCTGCACTCGGCAATCGTCATGGAAAAGCGCGAGGCGCTTAAGGTCTGGACAGTACTGCTGGCGATCTTCACCTTTTCCCTGTCGCTTCTCGGCACCTTCCTGGTGCGTTCCGGCGTCCTGACTTCGGTTCATGCCTTTGCGACCGACCCGGCCCGCGGCGTCTTCATTCTCGGCCTTCTGTGCATCTTCATCGGCGGATCGCTCAGCCTTTACGCCTGGCGTGCACCGATGTTGAAGCAGGGGGGCTTGTTCGCACCCATCAGCCGGGAAGGCGGTCTGGTGCTGAACAACCTGTTCCTGACCGCTGCCTGTGCAGCCGTCTTTGTAGGCACGCTCTATCCGCTGGTGCTTGATGCCGTCACTGGCGAGAAGATTTCAGTCGGTGCACCTTTCTTCAATCTGACGTTCGGTCCCTTGATGGTGCCGCTGCTTCTGGCAGTGCCTTTCGGTCCGATCCTGTCCTGGAAACGGGCTGATCTTGGGGCGGCCTGCCAGCGGCTTTATGCGGCTTTCGGCCTTGCCCTGTTGCTGACGCTGGTCTCTTACTGGGCCTGGGGCATGGACAAGGTGCTGGCGCCGCTTGGTGTTGGGCTGGCGGTCTGGGTCATGGCGGGTGCGATTTCCGAAATCGTGACCCGTGTCAAATTCTTCGAAATAGGCTTCAAACGCGGGTTTGCCCGTCTTGTTGGCCTGCCGGGATCAGCCTGGGGAACGGCCACTGCCCATTTCGGCATAGGCCTTACAGTCCTCGGCATTGTTACTGCTTCCGCGTTTCAGGAAGAACGCGTCCTCACAATGCGTCCGGGCGATGTTGTCGAACTTGCCGGATACCAGATGACCTTCGAAGGCGCCGCACCGCGCCGCGGTCCGAACTACACTGAAGAAGTCGGTCACTTCTCCATCCGTCAGGGCGGAAACCTGGTGGCCGAGCTTGACCCCTCCAAGCGCATCTACACGGCGCGCCAGATGCCAACAACGGAAGCCGGTATCTATACGACGGGGTTTTCGCAGGTCTATCTCTCGCTCGGTGAAGGGCGCGGCGATGGCGCTGTCGACGTGCGCGTCTATTTCAAGCCGCTGATCACCCTGATCTGGATTGGCTGTGTGATCATGTCCCTGGGTGCGGTGTTCTCCATTGCCGACAGGCGACTGCGCGTGGGGGCTCCGAAACCGGCCCGCAAACGTCAGCAAAGTGTGGCAGCGGCGGAGTGACCGGATGATACAGCGTCTATTCCTTGCCCTGCTACTTTGTGTGAGCCTCCTTGCCGCACCGGCTCTTGCCGTTGCACCCGACGAAGTTCTGGATGATCCGGTACTGGAAGGCCGGGCCCGGGCGCTATCAGCTGAACTGCGCTGCATGGTCTGTCAGAACCAGTCCATCGATGACAGCGACGCGCCGCTGGCCAAGGATCTGCGCGTCCTGGTGCGCGAACGACTGGTCGCCGGCGACAGTGACGAGCAGGTGATCGATTACCTTGTGTCCCGCTATGGCGAATTCGTACTGCTGAAGCCCCGCTTCGCCTGGCATACAATCGTTCTGTGGGCCGCGGGCCCCGTTGCCCTGATTGCGGGTCTGATTGCGATTGTTGCGGCCCTGCGCAAGCGTTCTCGCAATCGCGCTGCTGCAAACGATGTCTCCGCCCCCAAGCTGACCGCCGAAGAGGAGCGCAGGCTGCAGGCGTTGCTGGACAAGGCCGACTGACACTTCCGCCCGTTCGTATCCGGTCTCAACAGCTGCATACCGTTCAAGATCTGCGGTCACTGTGTTCACACCAATGCGTGACTTGCATGACGGGCAGGTGTGCTTACCTGTGGCCGAGTGAACGCATGGAGGCAGAAGAATGGGACAGCATCCGCTGAAACTGGAATTTGACGGCGCGCACGACGCAAGTCTGGCGGCCCGGCTGGATCTGCCGTCAGGCAAGATCAGGGCTTTCGCCCTGTTCGCGCACTGCTTTACCTGCTCCAAGGATATCGCCGCCGCCCGCCACGTTGCCAGCGCGCTTTCGCAAGAGGGTATTGCCGTGCTCCGGTTCGATTTCACCGGCCTCGGCGGCAGTGGGGGCGATTTCGCCTCAACCGGATTTTCCTCCAACGTCGAAGACCTGAAGCGGGCAGCAGATTATCTACGCCGGAACTATCAGGCTCCACAGCTCCTGATCGGCCATTCGCTCGGCGGGGCCGCGGTTCTGTCCGTTGCCGCCGACATTCCCGAAGTGCGGGCCGTCGTGACGATCGGCGCTCCCTCCGACGCGGATCATGTGATCCGAAGCTTCAAGGGGGTGGAAGAGACGATCCGCGAGCAGGGCGAAGGAGAGGTTTCTCTCGAAGGGCGCAACTTTACCATTCGCAAGGAGTTCCTGGACGATCTGGAAGCCCAGTCGGTTCGCGACAAGGTCGCGGGTCTCGGCAAGGCACTTCTCGTGATGCATGCCCCGCTCGACGAGGTTGTCGGTATCGACAACGCCACCAGCATTTTCGTTGCCGCAAAGCACCCCAAGAGCTTCGTGTCGCTCGATACGGCCGACCATCTACTTTCAAAGAGCCAGGACGCGGCCTATGCGGCACGTGTGATTGCCGGTTGGGTCGGGCGTTATCTCGATCCTGTCGCGGAGCAGGCCGGCGACGAAGCAAAGGATGGTGTTGAAGTGGTGGAGACCGGCCAGGGCAAGTTTCAGGTCATGGTCACGAGCGGCGTACACCGGATGATTGCCGACGAACCCAAGGATGTCGGTGGGTTCGACAGCGGCCCGTCGCCCTATGGATATCTGTCCGCCGCACTCGGGGCCTGCACGGTCATGACATTGCGCATGTATGCGGAACGCAAGGGGCTGGATATCGAACGGATCGGCACCCGTGTTCTGCACGGCAAGGTGCACGCGGCCGATTGTGAAGAGTGTTCGGAAAGCGTGAAGTCGCGGAACGGCAAGATCGATCGGTTCGAGCGCTTGATCACGCTGGAAGGCAACCTTGACGAAACAACGCGGACCAGGCTCCTGGAGATCGCCGACAAATGTCCTGTCCATCGCACCCTGGAGGCGGGTGCTGCGGTGGTGACGCGGGATGTGTCGCCCGGCAAAGCAGAGGCGTGATCTGACGGGAAGCGGGGAGGCGGCCTCAGGCCGCCTGGCCTTCCAGGGTCTGCAGACGGATCTTCATGAAGGACAGCAGACGGCGCGCGTCGCGGTCTGACAGCGACTGGTAGTCGTTCGCCCAGTTTTCCGCCGTCGACTGCGGCTGCTTGTTGTGCATCGCCCGGGCCTTGCACAGCGCATTGTAGTCTGCATTTTCCACTCCCATGGCACGGCAAAGAACCGCCACGCCGGTGGAGTCGTAACGTACCATGACATTGGTGACGTATTTCTGCTCCAGCCCGGCCATTTCCGCCAGCAGGAAGCAGATGTCGAACAGATTGTTGGACAGCGACAGCTGCGTGATCGCCTTGCTGAGCGAACGTTGCCCGGCCCGAATTTCCTTCAAGGTGACCTTCGCATTGATGCGGGTCGCCTTGCGTTCCAGCTTCGAGCTGGCAACAACCTTGCTGGCCTTGTGGAAAAGATCCTGGATCAGGGTTTCGTTTTCCTTGCGCAGCTGGCGGATCTTAGCCTGCTGGGCCTCAGGCATCTGGTTGATCAGTTTGTCGTAGTCGGACTCGGTAATGTCCGCGCGCTCCATCATGGCGTCGCGGATTTTCTCGTCCTTTTCCGCCAGCTTGATCAGCAGGCGGGAGCCCCATTCGGAAAACTCCGCGCCGGAGTTGGCAGCAACAGATTGCTTGACCGGGTTCTCGCCGCGTTCCAGCAGGACATCGGTGACATTGGCTTCAAGATGCTGGCGTTTCGAAATCGCCAGCAGGTGCCCCTGGCCCATGGTCTTGGCCAGCCGCAGGATATCCTCGGTCTTCAGGGCGTTTGAGGACGTCAGCATCGGCCTGGCGATGTCGATCTCTTCTCGGGCAAGCTCATAGGCGACCTTGTTGGAAGTGTCGTCTATCGGCGCCAGCTGTTCGGAAATCGCTTTCTTCTGTTCAGGCTCCATGGTGGGAAGCATGCTTTCCAGAACCGTGTTGAACAGAGCGATTTCTTCAGTCTGGTAACTGTTTGCGCCTCGAACGAAAAGCTCGGTAACGTGTTCCACCAGTTGGTGGCGTTTTTCCGGGGTGCTTTCCTGAGCGAGATTGAGAAGGTCGTTGAGCATCTTTTAGCTGTCCGTTTTTCT
This sequence comes from Labrenzia sp. THAF191a, assembly GCF_009363335.1. Classification (GTDB taxonomy): domain Bacteria; phylum Pseudomonadota; class Alphaproteobacteria; order Rhizobiales; family Stappiaceae; genus Roseibium; species Roseibium algicola. Next base: position 5,522,736 of record NZ_CP045333.1, on the reverse strand, counting down.
TGCAACAGGACTACCGCAGAGACAGTTTACAACTGTCTAAAGCGCAGGATAAAAAAAGGATAAATCTATCGCGCTATCCGTATTAATTACAGGATAAGGCTGACATTTTACGCGCTTATGCGTGCCTCGAGCGTGTTTACTTTAGTTGATAAAGTCTCTGGGAGACCCCGCGCGGCTTTGCTTTGGATAACTACTGGTTGAAGCAAGGTTCATTTTCCCTGTTCAACTTCCAAAGGTCCGGTGTCCAGAACGACCTTGTCCATTGGCACATCCCAGGGCATTGGAAAGATGGAGTTGAGACTGCAGAAAGCGAACCCGATCCCGATGGTCAGCGGTTTGGCCGGCAGCGATGCCAGCGTGCGGTCGTAGTAGCCGCCACCGTTGCCCAGGCGGTAAAAGTGGGCGTCGACGCCAACAAGCGGGGCGATCACGACCTCGGGCACCTGCGATGAGCCTTCTTCTGGAACGGGAATGTTCCAGAGGCCTCGCACCATCTTGCAGCCTGGCTGCCACGGGCGAAAGACCAGCGGAGTCTGCTTTTCGAGAACGACCGGTAGAAGAACTGTCCTGCCCGAGTTGCAAAGCTCTGTCATCAAGGGGCGAAGGTCGGGTTCACCGCGGATTGGCCAGTAGATCGAAATCCTCTGATAGTCGAGTGCTTCAAGGACGGGGCGAAGCTTATCGATCAGCGCAGCGGTCTTTACCGCCCGCTCCGTGCTGGTCAGTCCCTTCCGCTTTTCATAGAGACGGCTGCGCTCGGATTTGCGGAACCGGCTGACATCGCGAAAGGTCTCCTGATCAACGACAAATCCGCCCACCAGCATGTCGGCGTAGCAGACAGGGTCTCCCGGCAGGTCGTCATCTTGGCTCATTCAGGAAAACTCCCTTCGCATCCCTGTGCTTTTACCGCGTCAGGCGGCCTTTCTGTCCGTTGCGGGCCAGACCAGGGCCTCAAGCAGGAGTGAGCGGGTCAGAAAACCTTCGAACACTCCGTTCTGGCACACCGGAACATGATCCAGATTATCGCGAACCATCACATGCAGGGCATCACCAAGCGGCAGGGTGCCGTCGAAAGACGTCACCGGAGCATGCAATAGGTCCCGAGCGAGGGGAGGGGTGAAGTTTGATCCGTCACCGGAGCCTTTGCTCAGGACGCTTAGGAGGTCACGCTGGTTGATGAGACCGGCAAGATGGCCGTCAGCATTCACGACAGCGACTTTGGATGTTTCGGACTGCTGCAGTTTGCTGAGGATTTCCTGAAGAGGCGCGTCTGGAGCAACATGAAGGTGTTCCAGGGCGATCGCATCTGCACAGGATACCCCTTCGAAGGGAGGCTGTATCAACTCTGCCTCGACAGCGGCCACAAGCCGGGCAAGATCGACAGCGCCGAGGTTGGTCGACTGGTGAAACTTCGACAGCAGATCCGACAGATTTTCCTCGGTCAGGCCAAGACGCCGCATTGGTGGTGGCCCACTTTGCGAAAGGCTTGTCCGGAACGGATATTTCCGACCGGAGAAACGATGAAACACCAGGCCGGATGCTACCAGTACACAAGTCATCACGGCTGTATTGAAGACGATCATCAGCGCGCCTGTTTCCGTCAGAAGCTCAGGCGACAAGCCAATCAGCAAGGCGACAGCTCCGCCAGGTGGATGCAGAGCCCGGCCGAGCATCATCGCGGCAAACGCAAGCGCGACAGCCAGAACCGGTGCGGTTTCCAACGGCAGCAAGGCAAGCGCCACCACACCGCACACCGCCGACAAGGTGTTTCCCAGAATTGCGGACCAAGGCTGTGCAAGTGGGCTGTTTGGTACGGCAAACACCAGTACGGCAGAGGCACCAAGAGGCGCCATCAGAAAAAGCGGCAGGCCGCCATATGCATGCATCAACCACACCATCAGCGCGCATGCGCCGATACCGACAGCGCCGCCCGTCATGGCCAGAAACGCTTCGGTTGGCTGCGGCCAAGGCAACGCCGGGGCAAACGCGGTCCTGAAGGTTTGTTTGGGATCTATATGCATGAAGTCGCCTGAAAAATGTGCATTTGCACAAGTTCTAGGCGAAAAATCTGGAATTGACTTGGATTTTGAAACTCAATTTTGGTCCTGTCGCGAAACGGATTTTCGCACTTGGGCCGAGGGCGATCAGGCAGCCTTCTCGTGTTTGGCTGCTTTCAACCTGATTTTCATGAGCGCCAAAAGCCGGCGGGCATCGGTGTCATCGAGCATGTGGTAGTTCGTCAGCCACTTGCTGCCGGTGCTTTCGGGAAACTTCAGATGCTTGCAGCGTTCCTTGCACACGGCCTGGAATTCCATCGCGCCGATCCCGGTGGCCCGGCAGACGGTGGCGATGCCGGTGGAATCGAAACGGACCATGAGATTGTGCACATACTTCATGTCGAGGCCGGAGAAGAACGAGAGCAAGGCGACCGCATCGAGAAGATTGTGTTCCTGGGCCAGCTGGTAGACCGCCTTGTTCAGGGTCGTCTTGCCGAGACGGATGCCCATCAGCCACGCCTTCGGGCTGATCTTGGATTGCTTTTTCACCAGTTCCGCACCGGCAGCGACTTCACCGTCGTCACGGAACAGATCTTCCAGCAGCTCCTCGTTCGACTTGCGCAAGTGACGGATGCGATCACCAAGCTGCTTGGGCATGTCCTTCACCAGGCTTTCGAACACCGGCATGGTGATCTCGGCGCCGAGGTTGGCGGCCAGCGTGTGTTTGACATCCCTGCTGCCGCGCTTGATCAGGATATTGCTGATATCGTTGCTGACGTGGTCGCGCTTGGCGAGGGCCAGAAGGTAACCCTGGTCCTTGGTTTCCGCGATCTTGCGCAGGTCTTCTTCGCGAAGCGACTTGGAGCGTTCCAGCACTGCCTGGGCCACAGGCAGGTCGTCGCTGGCCATTGCCGCGGCAAGCTTGGAGGACATTGACGGCACATCTGCAAGACGTTCGGACATCTTGCGCTTGGCGTCGTGAGCAAGGGAATCGTAGACGCCCTCGAGCATGTTGTTCAGAAGATGCGTCTCTTCGGAGCCGGGGTCGTCTGCGCGGGCAACAAGCAGGCCTGTCACGTGCTCGGCAAGCTCGTGTTTTTTCTCTGAAGAACTGTCCCTGGCAAGCTTAAGAAGCGAGTCGCTCATGTCCGTACCCTATCGGCATAAGTTTCGCCAAATTTCCTTTATAACCTGTGAAAACCACCAAGTGCTTTGTTGCAATAAGGTGATTTCGGCACTGTTGACCTTCCGGCACCGATGGGTCATTCCACGCGCATGAACGCAACCTTGATGCCGATCCTCTATTCTTTCCGCCGTTGCCCCTATGCCATCAGGGCAAGGCTCTCGATTGCCGCAAGTGGCGAGCAGGTCGAATTGCGGGAAATCGTCCTGAGGGACAAGGCACCCGAGTTTCTGGAAACGTCTCCCTCGGCAACGGTACCCTGCCTGAAGACCGGTGAAACGGTGATCGATGAAAGCCTCGAGATCATGCTCTGGGCACTTGACCGGTCCGACCCGGAAAACTGGCTGAAGCCGGAAAAAGGCGATCTCGATGCCATGCTGGAATTGATCGGCGTTTGCGATGGCCCGTTCAAGCGCCATCTGGATCGCTACAAGTACGATACGAGATATCCGGACACAGACAGGGAAACAGAGCAAGCCGGTGCTGCGGAGTTCCTTTGGCATCTGGACAGCCGTCTCGCGGCTACGCCCTGGCTTTTCGGCGACAAGGCCTCGCTGGCCGACTTTGCGATCCTGCCGTTCGTTCGTCAGTTCGCCAACTCGGACCGCAGCTGGTTCGACAGCCAGGAGTGGACGTCACTGAAAGCCTGGCTGGAAGCCTTCGAAATGTCTCCCCGCTTCCAATCCGTGATGTCGAAATGGAACCGATGGCAGGCGGGTGATACGCCAGTCGTCTTCCCCTGACAGGCGAATCGACCCCCTCGTAACGCGAGGCAGAGAACGCTCTGCCCAGGTCGCTGGCCGGCTGTTTCATGCTTCCTGCAACCGGTTTTCACCTCTGTGCATGTTCGGGACGGAAAAAACCGTAGCCAATTGAGGCCCGATGCTGGCGGTTTTCCTCACGTTTTACGCCCGGGTTCCCAACCTTACAAAACCGTAATGCCGCCGACAGGCGCCTGTAAGACTGGTTCACCTACTTTCACTTTCGAGCCTGGAGCGCTTTCCCCGCAAGCGGTCCCGGAAATGGTTTTCAAACCTTATCTCGAAAGAGGAAGACAACATGCAAAACAGTCGCTCAGTTTCTCCCCTGCGCTCCCGTCGCGCCAAACTGTTGGCAGGCGTCGTCGCGCTCGGCGCAGCCGGACTTCTGACGGCACAGACCATTGTTCCGAGCCAGTTGGCTCTGGCTGATGCTGTCCGTGTCGATACCGCGGCTCCGCTGGACTTCTCCCACGTCGTCACTGCCGTCAGCCCGGCGGTTGTCAGCGTTCAGGTCAAGCAGGCCGCAGAACCGCGCATGATGAACTTCGGTGGCGGCAACGACAATTTCGAAGACTTCTTCAAGGGCCTGCCTGATGGCCATCCGTTCCAGCGCTTTTTCCGCGAGTTCGGCGGCAAGGGTGGCGGTGACCAGCAACAAAATCAGCGCCGTGCCCCGCGCCAGTATGGCATTTCCCAGGGCTCCGGCTTCTTCATCTCTGATGACGGATACCTCGTCACCAACCATCACGTGATCGAAAACGGGACCGAGTTCACCGTGATCGACCGTGACGGCAAGGAGTATGATGCCAAGCTCATCGGCGCAGACAAACGGACGGATCTGGCCCTTCTGAAGGTCGAAAGCGACGACACGTTCACCTATGTCGATTTCGCCAAGGAAGCACCGCAGGTCGGCGAATGGACTGTCGCAATCGGTAACCCGTTCGGTCTCGGCGGCTCCGTCACGGCTGGTATCGTCTCGGCACGTGGCCGCGACATCGGCGCCGGTCCTTATGACGACTTCATCCAGATCGATGCCCCGGTCAACCGCGGCAACTCCGGTGGCCCGGCCTTCAACATGCATGGCGAAGTCATCGGTGTGAATGCGGCGATCTTCTCGCCGTCCGGTGGCAACGTCGGTATCGCCTTCGCAATTCCGGCTTCGACCGCGCAGGATGTCATCATGGAGCTGAAGGACGACGGCACCGTCGTTCGCGGCTGGTTGGGCGTTCAGATTCAGAACGTCACGGATGACATCGCGGAGAGCCTTGGCCTCGAAGAGGCCCGCGGCGCCATCGTCGCGGAAGCGCAGGAAAACAGCCCGGCACAGAAGGCTGGCCTGCGCTCGGGCGACACCATCCTTGCCGTTGACGGCACTGAAGTGAAGGGCCCGCGCGAGCTGTCCAAGATCATTGCAGCTTACGAGCCCGACAGCCAGGTGGACATCACGGTCTGGCGTGACGGCCAGAAAGAGGACGTCACTGTGACACTGGGCCGCCTGCAGGATCAGGAACAGGTTGCAGCCGTTCAGCCGGAGGCCGGCGAAAGCAAGACCAGCCTGGATGATCTCGGCCTGGTCCTGACGACGAAAGCCGAAGCTGGCCTGGAAGGTGACGGCGTGGTTATTGCCGAAATCGACCCGGAAAGCCCGGCAGCCGAAAAACGCCTCAACACCGGTGACGTGATCCTGGAAGTGGCCGGCATGAAGGTCAACAGCCCGTCCGACGTGCTGAAGGCGCTGGACAAGGCGGAAAAGGATGGCCGCAAGGCGGTTCTCTTCCGGGTTGAAAGCAACGACACGACACGGTTCGTGGCCCTGCCCATGAACCTCGCCTGATCAGGGGCCGGTTCTGCCCCGAACCGGACCTGTGAGGCAAGACCGGCCTGCCCTCTGCCCCCAAACCCCGACGGGCCGGTCATTGCCAAGGGTTTATCTGCTAAACCCTGACTGACTGGCGGCGGCGACTCTCACATCCATCGCCGCCGTCAGCCATTTTCTTTAGGGCCAACTCAAGCTAAAAGGATGAGATGTTGAGGATTCTTGTCATTGAAGACGACCCGGAAGCTGCAAGCTACCTCGTCAAGGGTTTGAGTGAACTGGGCCACACCGCCGACCAGGCTGCCGATGGGCGGACCGGGCTGGATATGGCCCTCGACAGGGACTACGACATCCTCATTGTTGACCGCATGCTGCCGAAGATGGACGGCCTTTCGGTCATTCAGGACCTGCGCCGGGAAGGCAATCACACACCGGTGCTGATCCTCTCGGCACTCGGTCAGGTCGATGACCGCGTCAAGGGCCTGAAGGCCGGTGGCGACGACTACCTGCCCAAGCCTTACGCCTTTACCGAACTTCAAGCCCGCATAGAGGCACTGGCACGACGCCCCAAGTCGGCCAGCCAGATTGAGACCACCTATACCGTCGGCGACCTGACGCTGGACCGGATGGCGCATTCGTGCCGCCGCGGCGAAACGGAAATCCCGCTGCAGCCGCGCGAATTCCGCCTTCTGGAATATCTCATGCAGAACGCCGGCCAGGTTGTGACCCGTACGATGTTGCTCGAAAACGTCTGGGAGTATCACTTCGATCCGCAGACCAACGTGATCGACGTTCATATCTCCCGGCTGCGCGGCAAGATCGACAAGGGCTTCGAAACACCACTTCTGCACACCATCCGGGGTGCCGGATATACGATCCGTGACGCGGCTCACTAGGTTTACCAGAACCACAGCCTTCAAGCTGTCGCTGCTCTACATTGCCGTCTTCACGGTGATGTCCGGTGTGCTGCTGTTCTATCTCGCGGACAACACGGACAATCTGATGTCCGAGCAGGTGGTTCAATCCGTCGATTCAGAACTGAAAACCCTTGCCGACGTCTATGTGCGCGGCGGTGTTCGCGATCTTGTCGAAACCATCGACAGGCGCTCCCGCCATCCAGATGCCAGCCTTTATCTCCTCGTCGATTTCGCCGGCAATGCGCTTGTCGGAAATATTGCCCGCCTGCCGACCACCGTTCTCGAAGAGGCCGATGGCGGATTGCGCCGGGTCCGTTACACGCGCCTTGGCCAGGATGCTGAGGACGTAGAGCGGCAGGCCATGGTGCGCACGTTTGAGCTGCGCGGCGGCTTCCGTCTGCTGGTTGGGCGTGACCTGGGCGACCAGCTCCGGTTCTCCAACCTTCTGGCCAACGCCTTGCGCCTGTGGCTGGTCGTTGTGGTGGTCATGGCCGCGATCACCTGGCTGTTTGTCAGCCGCAGGGTGATGAAGCGCATCGACGAGATTTCCGCCACCAGCCGCACGATCATGCAGGGTGAGCTCTCCGGCCGTCTGCCGGTCGCGGGCAATGACGACGAATTCGATCGTCTGGCGATCAATCTCAACACGATGCTCGACCGGATCGAACTGTTGATGCAGTCGATGAAGGATGTGACAGACAACATCGCCCATGACCTGAAGACACCTCTGACGCGCCTGCAGACCCGGATCGAAAACGCCTTGCGGGAAGCGAAGGGGGAGGAGGGCTACCGCAGCGCCCTGGAAGCGACACTGGAGGAATCCGACCAGCTCCTGAGGATATTCAACGCGCTGCTGCGTATTGCGCGTGTTGAATCCATGGCACCAGCCTCCGTTATGGAGCCGACCGATCTCAACAAGCTGGTTGCCGAAGTTGCCGAACTTTACGAGCCGTTGGTTGAAGATGAGGGCGGCAAGCTTGAAACCGATTTGCCCGAAGGGCTGAAGGCAGACTGTAATCGCGACCTCATCAGCCAGGTACTGGTGAATCTCATTGAGAATGCACTGAAATACGGTCGTCCTGAAACTGGCGACCTGCTTATTCGCCTTGGCGGGCGGGAGGACGACGGCCGCATCGTCCTCAGCGTCACCGACAATGGCCCCGGCATTCCGGAAAAGGACCAGGACCGGGTGAAGGAACGTTTCGTTCGGCTGGAGGAAAGCCGTTCCGAACCTGGAACAGGCCTTGGATTGAGTCTTGTCAAGGCGGTTGCCCGCTTGCATGGCGGAGACTTGCGCTTCATGAATGAGGACCCGGGGCTGAGCGCCCGGATCGATCTCAAGCCGGTGAAACCGGACAGCAGCAGGAGCGGGCATGAACAAGGCGGCACAGCCGGGCAAACGGGAGAAGGGAACTGACCAGGACGGTGGCGCGGGCGTTCTGGCCGACCGGATCGCAGTGGTCCCAACGGCACCGGATCCCGATCATGCAGCCCTGTTCCTGAAAGATCTTCTGGCTCATGCCGAAGCCGGCGAGGCCCTCAACGTTCTTCTGCACGATAAACCGGACCTGGAAGGTTTCCTGATCGGGGTCATTGGAAACTCGCCTTATCTGCGCGATCTGATGCTTGCCGATCCACCGCGTCTCCTTCGCTTGCTGCAGGAAGCGCCGGAAAGCCGTCTTGAAAACCTGCTGTCTGCCGCCCGTGAAGCACGGGCAGAGGACGAGGCCGGTATCATGCGGACCTTGCGCCACTTCAAACACGACCTCGCATTGACGCTTGGCCTCGCCGATATCTCCGGTGCGATCGGTCTGAACCGCGTTACCGGTGCCCTGGCCGGGTTTGCCGACGCCGCGCTGACAGCGGCAATCAGGTTCTGCCTTGGCGATCTGGTCCGTCTGAACAAGTTCGCACCGCATGACCTGGAGAAGCCGGAAGTCGATAGCGGTCTCATCGTTCTTGCAATGGGCAAGCACGGCGCAAACGAGCTGAACTATTCGTCCGATATCGATCTGATCGTTCTTTACGACCCGGCCAAGGCGCCCATGGCGGGAACCGCGGAAGCTCCGGTGGAATTCGTTCGGCTGACGCGGCGCCTGGTCAAGATCATGCAGGACCGGACCGCGGACGGTTACGTCTTCCGTACGGATCTTCGCCTGCGCCCCGATCCCGGTGCGACCCCGCTTGCCATGTCGGTGCCCGCTGCGCTGGTCTATTACGAATCCCTGGGGCAGAACTGGGAACGGGCGGCGCTGATCAAGGCGCGGCCCTGCGCGGGCGACATTCCCGCCGGCGAATCCTTTCTGCATGAAATCGTGCCGTTCATCTGGCGCAAGTACCTGGACTTTGCGGCAATTGCAGACGTGCAGTCGATCAAGCGCCAGATCCATATGCACAAGGGGCACGGGGCCATTGCGGTTGCCGGACATAACGTCAAGCTCGGCCGTGGCGGCATCCGGGAAGTGGAGTTCTTCGTCCAGACCCAGCAGCTGATCGCGGGTGGCCGCAACCCGGCCCTTCGCGGACGTCGCACACTCGACATGCTGGACGCGCTGGTGGATGCAGACTGGATCAAGGGCAAGACACGCGACGAAATGGCCGCCGCCTACCGGTTCCTGCGCAATGTCGAGCATCGCATCCAGATGCTGAACGACGAGCAGACCCAGCTGCTGCCGAAGGATGAAGACGGCATGAAGCGGGTATCCGCGCTGATGGGCTACGACACGCTTGCAGCCTTTGAAACGGCACTGCTCGACCACTTGCGAACGGTTCAGCACCATTATGCCGAACTGTTCGAAGATGAACCGGCACTCTCGTCCGAGCTGGGCAATCTGGTCTTTACCGGCGATGACCACGATCCCGGGACCCTGGAGACGCTTGCCGGTCTTGGTTTCAAGCAGCCTGCGGAAGCGGCCGCTATCGTCAAGGCCTGGCATTTCGGCCGCTATCCGTGTACCCGCTCGACCAAGGCGCGCGAGCGGCTGACCGAAATGCATCCTGCGCTCCTCAGTGCGCTGGCGGCCACGGACAACGCAGACGCTGCCCTGCGGGCGTTCGACAACTTTCTGGCCAAGCTGCCGGCGGGCGTGCAGCTGTTCTCGCTGCTGAGGTCCAATCCACAGCTCCTGACGTTGCTGGCAACCACCATGGGCGCCGCGCCACGCATGGCCGAAACGGTCTCCAAGCGGGTTCATGTGTTGGATGCAGTCCTCGATCCGGCGTTTTTTGGCGCCATGCCGAGCGTCGAGGAATTCCGCGCCGGGCTCGACAGAACCCTGTCTCAGGCTCGCTTCTATGAGGAAGCACTGGACAGGGCGCGGATATTTACCCAGGAGCAGCAGTTCCTGATCGGCCTGCGGATGATTTCAGATACCTTGTCCGCCGACCGGGTAGGGTTTGCACTGGCACGGTTGGCCGAAGTTGTCGTCGACCGGATCCTGAAGCAGGTGATCGTGCATGTCGGCGAAAGCAACGGCACGGTACCGGGTGGCAATATCGCGGTCCTGGCCATGGGCAAGCTTGGGGGGCGCGAAATGACGGCAGCCTCCGATCTGGACCTGATCCTGCTTTATGAAGCGCCGGAAGACGTCAAGCAGTCTGATGGAAAGCGGCCTCTTGCGATCACCCAGTATTACACCCGTCTGACCCAGCGGCTGGTCACGGCCCTCAGCGCACCGACGGCCGAAGGCTCGCTTTACGAGGTTGATTTCCGGCTTCGTCCGTCCGGCAATGCAGGCCCGCTCGCGACCAATCTGGACGGCTTCATAGCCTACCAGCAGAAAGAGGCCTGGACCTGGGAGCACATGGCTCTGACGCGTGGACGGGTGATCGCGTCCACGACGCCTGAGTTCAAGCAGAAGATCGTCGACAGCATCTGCGGCACGTTGGTGCAGACGCGTGATCTGACGAAGCTGGCCGACGATGTTCGCACCATGCGTGCCCGGATCGAGAAGGAAAAAGGCACCAAGGATGTCTGGGATCTGAAACAGGTGGCCGGCGGTCTGGTCGATATCGAGTTCCTTGCCCAGTTTCTGCAGCTTGCACACGCTCAGGAAAACCCGGAAATCCTGGCGCAAAGCACGGAGCAGGCTTTGGAACTGGCCCGCGACGCCGGCTTCCTGACCCTGGGCGACGCAGGGCTGTTGCTGGAAGCTCTCAGGCTTTACCACCGTTTGACCCAGGTGTTGCGACTGGCCCTTTCCGGCAAGTTCGTGCCGGCAGAAGCACCCCGCGGAGTGCTGGATCTCCTGGTTCAGGCCTCAGGAAGTCCGACCTTCACCCGGTTGGAAGCAGAGCTCGCAGATCTTCAGGTGAAGGTGCGCGAGACGTTTGTTCGGCTGATTGGCGAGGTTGAAACGGTCAGCAGCTAGACGCGGATTGCCAAGCCGGTTTCATTGGGCTAGGGAGTGACCGCGCCGGCGGCCGATTTCAAATCATTCGCGCTCTCTTGAGCGAACCCTTTTCCATACTCTGAGAAACCTCATGACTTATACATTCGACGAAACGGTCCGTCGTCCGGACCGGAGCGACCGAATTGCGCTGGCTGGCAACCGTGTGTTTGCCTGGTCTGAATGGGGGCCGGTGACAGGCACCCCGGTTCTGTTTCTGACAGGCGCCGGCATGGCCGGCACACTTGGCTTTGGCCTGGAACATCTCGAAAAGCTAAACCTTCGACTGATTGCACCGGACAGGCCGGGCCTCGGCGCTTCATCGCCCGATCCTGACAAGTCACTGGCAAGTGTCGCGCGTGACGTTGGCGAACTTGTTGCGAACCTTGGCCTTGTCGGCATCCCAGTGGTCGCCTTTTCACAAGGAGCGCCCTTCGCTTTCGCCACTGCAGCGTCGGGAACTGCAAGCTCCCTTGTGATCGTCTCCGGTCAGGATGAACTCTACCGTCCGGAATTCGCGGATCGTTTGCCCGATCAGGTGAGGGATATGACCCGGCATGCACAGGAAGATCCCGAAGCGTTTTCTGCCATGCTGGAAGGCTTCGCCGAGCCGGATGGCTTCTACGACCTGGTGCTGTCGATGAGCTCGCCGGAAGACAGGTCGGTATATGGCGTCGAACCTTTCGCCGCGGCCTACAGGCACGCACTTCGGGAAGGCTTCAGGCAGGGGCCGAAAGGATACGTCCTTGATACGCTTGCAGCGCTCAGGCCCTGGTGTATCGACCTTGGCATGATCAACTGCCCGACCTCGGTTTGGTACGGCGGCAGGGATGCCAGCCCGGTTCATTCACCGGACTTCGGTCTTTCGCTCGCAAGCAGATTGCCCAATGCAAGCCGCCGGTTCTTTCCGGAGGAAGGCGGCGCATTGCTGTGGACGCGCTCGCTCGACATCCTGAGCGAACTGGCAACAACAAGCGGCAACGACTGATCTGCTGTGCTTTAGGGCTACGGACAAGCCTGGTTCGCCTGGAGGGTAAAGCTCTTCAGGCGGCTTCCTTGTCGGCAAGCGGCAAGGTGAAGCTGACAGTGGTGCCTTTCTTGACTTCCGACTTGATTACCAGCGCTCCGCCATGAAGTTCAACCAGTGAGCGGGCGATGGCTAGTCCGAGGCCCGAGCCCTGGTGGGTCTTGGTAAACTGGTTTTCCACCTGCACGAAGGGTTGAGCGAGGCGTTCTATATCGCGCTCCGAAATTCCGATGCCTGTGTCGATCACTTCGAAATGCAGCTTGTCTCCGCGCGGCCGTGCCCTGAGCGTAACGGTGCCATTGTCCGGCGTGAACTTCACCGCATTGGCCAGCAGGTTCAGCAGGATCTGTTTGAGCGCCCGCTTGTCCGCGTGCACCGAGACGTTTTCAACGACATCGGTGGTGACGGTGATGTTCTTCTCGGTTGCAGCTCCCGTGACGATCCGGCTGGCATCTTCGGCCGATTCCGAAGCATTGACCGTTTCGGTCTCGATACTCATGCGACCGGCTTCGATCTTGGACATGTCGAGGATGTCGTTGATCACGTTCAGCAAGTAAGTGCCGGAAGAATAGATATCCTTGCAGTAGTCGGAATACCTGTCGGTGCCGACGGGGCCGAACATTTCCTGCGTCATGATGTCGGAGAAGCCGATGATGGCGTTGAGCGGCGTTCTCAGTTCATGAGAAATATTGGCCAGGAATTCGGACTTGGCCTTGTTGGCGGCTTCCGCGCGGGTTTTCTCTTCCTGGTACTTCTCTGCCATTTCCACCAGCTGCCGGGCCTGAACCTCAAGGGTCTGGCGGGACTTCTGGAGATCGGAAACGGTTGCCCTCAGCCGCTTTTCGGAGTCGATCAGCTTTTCTTCGTGTTTCTTGAGCGGGGTGATGTCGGTCCCGACAGACACGAAACCGCCGTCCTTGGTGCGCCGCTCGGAAATCTGCAGCCAGCGACCGTCTTCCAGCTGCGCTTCGTAGGAGCCGTCAGGAGCACCGCCACGCTGGCGAAGAGTGACCGGTTGCGGTGCTACTTCGGCGTTGGAGGCAGCTGCCATCACGTCCTTGTAGGGCGTGCCCGGCTTGATCACGGCGTTCGGCAGGCTGTGCAGCGACTGATAGTTGGAATTGCAGATCACAAGCTCGTTTCGGGCATTCCACAGAACGAAAGCTTCCGAGATTGTCTCGATCGCATCACGCAGGCGAAGATCTGCCATACGGCTTTGTTCGGCAAGCTCGTGCTGCTCGGTAATGTCGATGCAGATACCGATCAGATGCGGCTCGGCACGGCCGGGTTCCGACTGGATTTCACCACGGGCGCGAAGCCAGATCCAGCTTCCGTCGGCGTGTCGCATGCGGAAGGTCTCGTCGACCAGGGTTTCACCGCTTTCCAGCAGGTGCTCGGCGAGGCCCAGAAGGTCGATATCATCGGGATGGGTGATGTCGGCGACATCGGCAAAGCTGAGAATATCGTCCTTGGGTTCGCGTCCGAGGAGCTCGTACAGGGAAGACGACCAGAACATTCTGCCGCGCGACAGATCCCAGTCGAACAGTCCGCAGCGGCCGTGGGTGAGGGCGGTGTCGATGCGGGCACGGGTTGCCGCATACATGTCGTCGGCCGCTTCCGCGCGGGTTGCCTGGCTGAAGAAGCCGTAGATGACCGCTAGCAGCACCAGCGAAGTTCCGACGAAAAGCGTCACATTTGCCGAAAGGTCATCCCGCCACTGGCTGAAGATCTCGTTTTCCGGCTGCAGCACCGCCACCATTCCGAGGCGGCCATCGAGGTGATGAACCGTTGCAAGAACCTGTTCTTGGCCCCGGCCTGTGCCAAGGTTGGTGGCAACCGGCATCACGCCGGCACGGGCGCCAAACACCATGAGTGGCTGTGACGGGCCGAGCAGGTCGCTGATCGGCCGGCTCTCAAGCGATGGCTGGAGCGGTGCCGAGGCAACGATGGTGCCGGATTGGTCGGCAACGAGATAGATGCGGCCCTTGCTGGTCGCCCCTGTGGGCAGACTGTCGGCAAGGATGCGTTTCAACGTTGTCCGGTAGCCCGTTTCAGGCAGATCATTTTCCGACGACATCAGGCCGCTTGCGACGACAGTTGCCATCAGGCTCAGCGTGACCTGGGCGTTTTCCTGGGTCCGGGTGTAATCGCTGACGAGGTCGCCTGTGCGGAACAGGGCGAGTATGACGATGAAGATGATGGCGAGGCCGGGAATGAGGCGTCGCATCAGGCTATCGGAGCGGGCCAGGCTTTCGGCCAGAGCGCCGAGGAGGGTACGCAGAGGCAGGCGTTTTGTGCCTGCGTCTGTCTCCCACTCAGACTCCTTCTCGCCGCGCCGCGCAGATGCGTCGCCAGCTAATGCTCTCGCCATAGGAAGTGTGCCTCAAAAACCGCCGCGTCGGGGGTGCCCCGAATCACTTCCATTTGAATCAAATCGTCTGTTTTTGTCCAGACCCGTCAAAGAATAAAATGGTTAACGCAAATCCGGATTTTCCGTTCTTTCGTTAACCTTTCTCAGTATTGCAGACTACTGCAAGGTTCTGTCGACGATGTCACGGCTGTCTCTCGACAGATTTTCGCATGCTGAAATCCTCAAGAGGGCAGATTCAGCAAGGGCACTTCTTTGTGGGTCAAGTGCGCGCCACGAGCGGAAGCTCGTCAGAAGTCTCGATGCCACTTGTGGATTTCGCTTGTCGATCTCCAGAACTGATTCGGCGATCAGTTCAAATCCGGCACCATCCATCCGGGCAAATTGTGTCGGGTTGCCGGTGGCAAAGGATTGCAGCAGCGAGCGGACACGGTTCGGGTTGCCGGCATCGTAGGAAGGGTCCGACATCAATGCCTTGACCCGGTCCAGCGTTTCGTTGCCGGGTGCGGTGGCCTGGGTCATGAACCACTTGTCCATGGCCAGAGAGCTGTCCGTGTGCCGCTCGCGGTAAGCTGCAAGCGCTTCCTCTTCACGCGGCATATGATCGTGAACCAGCAGGGTGAGGGCCGCGAGGCGGTCAGTCATGTTGTCGGCAGAGGCAAACCGCGACCAGACCAGGTCAGTCGCATCGGCTGCGCCGGAGACTGCGTAATAATGCAGGCAACGGTTTGCGAGCGCTCGTTTTCCGGCTGCCTGCGCATCCGGCGAAAAGGTCCCACTTGCGGACTGGTCGGTAATGAACGGGACGAGGGAAGATCCGAGGCGGGCGGCAACTGCGCGCCGCAGCATCTGACGGGCGGTATGAATGGCGTCCGGGTTGACGTCCTTGCCGATTTCCTGTGCGACATCCGCTTCGCTGGGCAAAGTGAGTGCCTGCGCACGCAGGGCTTCATCCAGCTGGTTTTCACCCAGAACAGACGCGAACACACCAATGACGTCTTCGGACGGCGTGCCTTCCGAGCCGTCACGGACCAGGCCGGCAAGCCTCACAAGGTCCTGCATCGCCAGCGTCTGCACCGCCTGCCATCGATTGAACGGGTCTCGATCCTGTGCTGCCTGAAACAGGAGTTCCTCGGAATGCAGGGGCTCGTTCAGACGGACGGGCGCGGAGAAACCGCGCAGGAGAGACAGAACGGGAGCGGCGGCGACATTGTGGAAGACGACGTCCTGGTGAGCCTTGTCGAGCACAAGCACATCGCCGGCGACGTTGGCACCCTCCACGGAGCCTGTCTCCATGTCCTCGCCATTAGGGCCGATCAATCCGAAACGAAGCGGGATGACTGCCGGTTTGCTGGACTTCTGGCCGGCAATGGGCGGAATTTCCTGGGACAATGATACGGTGAAGGACTTGCGGTCGGGATCATATTCCGTTTCCACCGACACGACTGGTGTTCCTGCCTGCTCGTACCAGAGCGAAAACTGTTCAAGATCGGTGGACGATGCTTCCTCGAAGCACGACAGGAATGCCTCGATTGTGGTTGCTTCGCCGTCATGGCGGTCGAAATAGAGGTCCAGTCCGGCCCGGAACTTCTGTTCGCCCAGAAGCGTCTGCAGCATGCGAACAACCTCGGCGCCTTTTTCATAGACGGTTGCCGTATAGAAGTTATTGATTTCATGATAGGTTCGCGGACGCACGGGGTGTGCGAGCGGGCCTGCATCCTCCGGAAACTGATGCGATTTCAGCAAGCGCACATCGGCAATGCGCTTGACCGCGCGCGAGCGCATATCGGACGAAAACTCCTGGTCGCGGAACACCGTCAGGCCTTCCTTCAGGCACAGCTGGAACCAGTCCCGGCAGGTGATGCGGTTTCCGGTCCAGTTGTGAAAGTATTCGTGCGCGATCACGGCTTCAATGTTGGCGTAATCCTGGTCGGTTGCCGTTTCCGGGTCGGCCAGAACGTACTTGTCGTTGAAGATATTGAGGCCCTTGTTTTCCATCGCGCCCATATTGAAGTCCGACACGGCGACGATGTTGAACACATCCAGATCGTATTCGCGGCCAAACACTTCCTCGTCCCAGCGCATGGACCTCTTCAGGGAATCCATGGCCCAGTCACACAGGCTCTCCTTGCCGTGCTCGACGTAGATGTTGAGTGCGACCTCCTTGCCGGACATGGTGGTGAACTTGTCCGGAACTTCGGCGAGATCGCCCGCAACCAGTGCGAACAGATAGGCCGGTTTGGGGTGCGGGTCGTGCCACACGGCATAATGCCTGCCGGTGCCTTCGATATCTCCTGTCTCCGTCAGATTGCCGTTGGCCAGGAGAACGGGGCAGTCTTTCTTCGAGGCCTCCAGACGTGTCGTGTAGACGGCAAGGACATCCGGTCGGTCCAGAAAATAGGTGATCCTGCGAAAGCCCTCGGCCTCGCATTGGGTGCAGTAGGTTGCAGAGGAGCGGTAGAGCCCCATCAGCTTCGTGTTCGCGTCCGGATCGAGTTCGGTCACGAGTGTCAGCTCGAACGGATCGGCGGGCGGTGAGGCAAGTTCGAGACGGTCGGCTGTCGCTGCATAGGCAGTCTCGGCAAGCGCTTCGCCATTCAGCTTGATGCCCGCAAGTGACAATTCGTCACCATCCAGCACAAGCGGGGCGCCAGCCTCTGTTCCCGGTTGCCTGCTGACCTCAAGCGTCGCGGTCACGCGGGTTGCGCCGGGGGCGAGTTCAACGTTCAGGGCGACCTTGTCGATGCGATAAAGTGGCGGTTGATAGTCTTCCAGCCGTATGGCTGGCGCCGTTTCTGAACGCATCGAATTCTCCTGCTGATGTTAGGCGCAATTGCCTGCCTGTGCCTGGCCGAAAGGCCCTTATTGAAGGCCGCAACCGCACCCTCATGGAAATGTGAGGATGAGCTAAGGCGTTAGCATGATCGCAGATTACGGCAAAGTCCTGTTTGACCTTCCGCAAGGGCCGGTATTCCGTCAGCCTTTGATAACACCTAAATACGGACGGGAGGTTTTGACGGCAGCCGGGGCATTGTCTATGTCAGGTGCGTCGTAAGTTGCAGGGAATTTTTTAATGAGCCGTTTGGACAGTTTTATTCGTCGAATGACATCCCAGAAAACATTGCTCGAATTTCTGGTCGAAAAGGTCAACGAAGTCGAAGGACCTATCCTCGAACTCGGGTTGGGCAATGGCAGAACCTATGACCACTTGCGCGAGATTTATCCGAACAAGGAAATTTTCGTATTCGATTTCGCCATGGACTGCCACCCGAGCTGCGCGCCGGACGCGCATCACATGATCCTCGGCAACATTCGCGACACGCTTGTTTTTTGCGGGCCGCGGATCGGGGCGAAGGCGTCGTTCGCCCATATCGACATCGGTTCGGCTGATCCCACGAATGATCTGGCGACAGCGTCCTGGCTGGCTCCGTCAATCGATGCCCACATGGCCGTTGGCGGAATTATCCTGTGCGCGCTCGAACTCAACCTGCCGAATTACGAGACCCTGAAAAAGCCGGATGGCATTCACCGGGGCCGCTATCATATCTATCGCAAGACATCAGAAGCCTGACCGTCGGCACTATTCAGGAAGAGACACATGACCGCGCCGCTCAAAGGCATCAAGGTTGTCGAACTGGCCCGTATTCTGGCCGGCCCCTGGACGGGCCAGACCCTCGCGGACCTGGGGGCAGACGTCATCAAGGTGGAAAGTCCGCAAGGCGATGATACCCGGGGCTGGGGACCGCCATTCGTCAAGGACGAGGCGGGCGCGGACCGGGATGCCGCCTATTTTCATGCCTGTAACCGCGGCAAGCGTTCCATTGCGGTGGACTTTCGCACACAGGAAGGTCAGGACCTCGTCCGCCGCCTGGTGGCGGATGCCGACATTCTGGTCGAGAACTTCAAGGTCGGTGGGCTCGCCAAATACGGCCTCGACTACGACAGCCTTTCCAACGTCAACCCGAAGCTGATCTATTGCTCGATCACCGGGTTCGGCCAGGACGGGCCCTATGCACATCGGGCCGGCTACGACTTCATGATCCAGGGCATGGGCGGCATCATGGATCTGACCGGAGACCCGGAAGGCGACCCGCAGAAGATCGGGGTGGCGTTCGCGGACATCTTTACCGGGCTTTACGGTGTCATCGGCGTTCTTGCCGCCTTGCGCCGCCGCGATGAAACCGGCGAAGGCGAATGGGTCGACATGGCATTGCTGGATGCGCAGGTCGGTGTGCTTGCCAATCAGGCGCTCAATTACTTTGTTTCCGGCAAGGCACCGAAACGTCTGGGCAATGCGCATCCCAACATCGTTCCCTACCAGGTCTTTCCGGCCAGCGACGGGCATCTGATCATCGCGGTCGGCAATGATGGCCAGTTCAGACGCCTGTGTGCTGTTCTTGGCCAGCCGGAACTTGCCGACAATCCCCGCTACGCCACCAACGCAGCTCGGGTTGCCGCCCGCTCGGACCTTGTGCCGATCCTGACGGCTGAAACGTCGACGAGAGCCCGCGACGATCTCCTTGCCGCGCTTGAAGGCGAGGGTGTTCCGGCTGGACCGATCAATTCCGTGGAAGATGTCTTCAACGACAAGCAGGTGTTGCACCGGGATATGAAGGTCGACCTGCCGGCGACCGGTGTCGAAGGAGGCTCGGTTGCCTCCGTCCGCACGCCCATCAGGTTTCGGAACGGGACACTTGTGCTGGACCGGGCCGCACCGGCACTTGGCGAGCACACGGAAGAAGTCCTGAAGGAACTGGGCATCACGTCTGACCCGAAATCCTGAACGAAGAAAGCATTGCCATGAGCACCCCGGAATACCTCAAGGTCTCCGATAGCGAAGTTCTGTCCAATTCCTGGGGAACGCTGACCCGCCACCGGATCGAGTACAGGCGCCGGGACGGCGATTGGCAGGAACAGGTGCGTGAAGTCTACGACAGGGGGCATGGCGCAGCCTGCCTGCTCTACGATCCGGAGCGCAATTGCGTGCTGCTGACGCGCCAGTTCCGGCTGCCTGTCTGGGCTGCCGGCCGAGATCCGATGCTGATCGAAGCACCCGCCGGTCTTCTGGAAGGTGCGCATCCGGAGGATCGCATGCGGGCGGAGCTGATAGAGGAAACAGGATTTGAGGTTTCGGACCTGGAACATCTGTTCGATGCCTTCAGCAGTCCGGGATCCGTAACCGAATATGTGGCATTCTTCCGCGGGACATACCATCTGAAGGACAAGGTTGCCGAAGGTGGCGGCAAGGAAACCGAGGGCGAAGATATCGAGGTGATGCACGTTCCGCTCGACCAGGCACTCGAGATGATCCGCTCGGGTGAAATCATGGACGCAAAAACCATTATCTTGCTGCAGGAACTGGCCCTGCGTCGATTGACCGGCTAAAGGCAAAAGACATCGCGGTGGCAGTCCTTTGCGGTGGAAAGTCGAAAGCTTGCCTTAATTTGACGGAAACTGTCATGCAGGTAAGCTGCCTGTTCGCAACAAGGGTCACCGCCCAATGAAAAAATCGAAACGCACCGGCCGGCGTATAATGCTGCCCCTGACAACCATCGTCGGGCTGGGGTTCGGTGCGTTTGTTGCGATTGCGATCGGTCTTGTCCTGGGCCTGTCTGTCTCGGCCAACTTTCGCAACACGTTTTCCCTGTTGAACGACAAGACGATCCTGAGCACCCAGGCGCTCGAGACGCAGCTGCGGACGCATTTCGTGTCTGTCGAAAACGCGATCATCGGCCTGAAGCCCTATTTCGACGACGGCACGCTCGGCTTCGACGATACGGAAAGGACGCTGCAGGATCTCTCGATTGCGCTGAAATCCAATCACGACATCACCACACTGGTGGTGACTTCGACCGACAGAAGCAAGCTGGGGATCTATCGGGCACCGACCGGCAAACTGTGGCGGATTGAAACCGACGCGCCACCACCCGGCATGAACATGCAGGAAATGCCGCAGTTGAGCGCCGACAGTCCGCCGACCTGGGGCCCGCTCGTCAAACACGAGGTCGGTCTATTCGCGAATGTTTCGGTGCCGTTGGTGCGGGACGGCAAGGTTGCCGGCATGCTGACAGCTGCGACGTCCATGGAAGAACTTGCCCACATCGTTTCTGCTCAGGACGAGGGTGGCGACAATACCGTTTTCATCATCGCGGACGGCGATCAGGTGATCCTGCATTCGGACGCTCCCTGGCTCCAGACCGGTGGCAACATTCAGGACAAGTTGCCGGGCTCCTGGCAGACGATCGGCGACCCCGTTCTGGCCGCCATGGTAAATGAAGAAAAGCTGGACGAATTCAAGAAAGCCGCGGAACTCGGCATCGACGTTTCAACCGTTGATGCAAACAACGAAGAATATATCGTCATGAAGGCCCAGCTGGATGGTTTCAGCGACCGGCCCTGGACTGTCGGGCAGTATTACCTCAGCGCGACGGTCTCCCGCGAGCTGCGGCGTCTTGCAGGCTCCATGTTTGTCGGCTTCGGCGCACTGGTGGTGTCGGTGCTGATCGCATTCTGGATGGGGCGGCGTGTCGCTCGCCCGTTGCGGTACCTTGCGGTTCAGTCCAAGCGCATCGGCAGCCTGTCGCTCAACGAAGTAGAGCCCCTGCCGCGCAGCCGCGTTGCGGAGATCGATCAGGTGGCGCTCGCCTTCAATTCCATGGTTGAAGGCCTCAAGGCCATGAACACCTATGTGCCGCGCTCGCTCTTCATCAAGCTGATGCGATTGGGAGGCGGGAATGCTGCCCAGGCGCGTGGTGCCGAACTCACGATCCTCTTTACCGATATTGTCGGGTTCACGGCCTTGTCCGAGCACCTGAGTGCGGAAGAGACCGCCAGCCTGCTGAATGACCATTTCGCTATCCTGGTCGAGGCTGTCGAAGGGGAGGGCGGCACGGTCGACAAGTTCCTGGGAGATGGCATGCTGGCCTTCTGGGGCGCGCCTGATGCCCGCCCGGACCATGCGGAGGCTGCTGTCAGAACCGCACGCCGGATTGCAGCCGCGCTGCATCAGTCGAATCTGAACGCGGTTACCCAGGGGCGTCCGCCGATGGCGCTTCGGATCGGTATTCACACCGGCCCGGCGGTTGTCGGCAATGTCGGCGCGCTTGATCGCTGGAACTATACCGTTGTCGGCGACACCGTGAACGCGGCCGAACGCCTGCAGACGCTTGGCAAGGAAGTTCCTGAAAACCCGGAAGTCGTCATCCTGGCGAGTGCGGACACCGTTGCGCATCTGCCTGGTGAGCGACACCAGCGGCCGGTCGGCGCGCATCACCTGCGCGGCCGAAGCGGGCAGATGGAAGTCTATTGGCTCGATCCCTTTCCGCAGTCAAAGCCGGTACACAGGCCCGTGGAGCGGCCGGTGTCTGCCGCGGAGTGATTCCTTCCGGACCATTGGATCGCCGGCTAAGCTTCCAGCTAGTCTGTTTCGTGTTCAGATGAACGCAGAAAAAATGATTTCAGGTTCGTTCGACAATTGCAGTTTAACGTTCGGTTGCACCCGTTAATCGAGTGGTGGAACGGGTCTGCTCTTGCAAACTGTGACGAACATCACAGTTTGTTTTCATGAATCCTGCATTGCTATCCACTGGCGAATTTGGTTGTCTTTCAAATGCAATGAGGGCTTAGTAAGCCTCTGTCAGACAATCCTTGCCTGGGAGGAAATGCGCGGTGAATGTTCTCTCGATTGAGGGACTGACGGTTGATTTTAATACGGCGGAAGGTCAGGTCCGAGCGGTCGACAATGTGTCATTTGTCGTACCCGAGAACCGGACTGTCGCGCTGGTGGGCGAATCCGGGTCGGGCAAGACGGTCATATCGCAGACGATCATGGGTCTTCTGCCCCAGGCTGCATCCATTACATCCGGGAAAGTGATCCTGGCGGATCCGACCGGCGCAGAGCCGCCTGTCGATATCGCAGCGCTTGAGCGCAAGGGACCGCAGATGCGGCACCTGCGCGGCAACCGGGTTGCGATCATTTTCCAGGAGCCGATGACGTCACTGTCGCCGCTGCATACCATCGGCGACCAGATCGGCGAAGCCGCACTTCTTCACCGCAATGTTTCCAGTGCCGAGGCACGTGAACTGACCAAGACCATGCTGAGCCTGGTCCAGTTCCCCGATCCCGAGCGCGCTCTCGACACCTATCCGTTCGAACTGTCAGGCGGCCTGCGCCAGCGCGCGATGATCGCAATGGCCATGATCTGCCGCCCCGCGCTGTTGATCGCGGACGAGCCTACCACCGCGCTCGACGTCACAATTCAAGCGGAAATCCTGAAACTCATTCGCGAAGTTCAGGCCGAACTGCGCATGTCCGTCCTGATGATTACCCACGACTTTGGCGTGGTTGCCAACATGGCCGACGAAATCGCGGTGATCTATCATGGCCGCATCATGGAAAAGGGCACTGCCCAGCAGCTCTTCTCCAATCCCAAGCACGACTATCTGAAGGCTCTGCTCAACGCGGTCCCGAGCTTCCACATGGACCGGGACGAGCGGCTGGTGCCGATCCGGCCCATCAAGGTCCGCTCTGAGGAACTGACGGCCAATCGCCCGCATTGCGATGTCAAGCCGGGCGAGCCACTGGTCGAAATGCGCGATGTCACCAAGCGGTTCACCCTGCGCAAGGGGTCTTTCCTTGGTGGCAAGGTCAAGACCATGACCGCGCTCGACAGCATCAACCTGACGATCCGCCGCGGCGAGTGTCTCGGCCTCGTTGGGGAATCGGGTTCCGGCAAGACCACCGCAGCAAAGGCCATCCTGAGGGCAATCGGTATCGAAGGCGGCAACGTCCTCTACAATCGCGGCAAGGGGCTGGAAGACATCTCCAAGCTCAAGGGCGCGGAACTGATGGACTATCGCCGCCGCGTACAGCTTATTTTCCAGGATCCGTTCTCCTCGCTCAACCCGCGCATGACCATCAACGACACGCTGATGGAACCCCTTGAGGTGCACGGCATCGGCACCCCTCAGGAGCGGGCCGAGCGCGCACGCAATCTGATGAACCTGGTGGGGCTCGACCCGCGTTTCCTGCGCCGCTATCCGCATTCGTTCTCCGGCGGTCAACGCCAGCGCATCGGGATCGCACGAGCTCTCGCGCTGAACCCGGAATTCCTGTTGTGCGACGAACCGACTTCGGCGCTCGACGTCTCGGTACAGGCGCAGATCCTGAACCTTCTGCAGGATCTCAAGCGCGACCTGAACCTGACCTATCTCTTTGTTAGCCATAACCTGGCCGTGGTCGACTATGTTGCCGACCGGATCGCGGTCATGTGCCGTGGACGACTGGTCGAGATGGGCGAAACACGAACTGTCGTCGGCAATCCGCTGCACCCGTACACGAAAGCATTGCTTTCGGCCGTGCCCGAGCCGGACTTGTCGGCACCACTGGATTTTGCCGCCCTAGATGCCAACAGAGCATCGGAGCCGCAATCTTGGCCGGAACCTTTCCGATTGACCGACGGCCAGGCGCCGTCGCTGGTGGAAATGGAACCGGATCACTTTGTCTGCGCACCTGGCCTGAAGAATGCCGGGGCGCTTGAGGGGACTGCAGCATGAAGTTTTTGAATTCCGTAAGGGCCGGTCTTTTCCTGACCGTAGCTCTGATAGCGGGGCCACTGGCCGCGCTGGAGTTGAAGGAAACACCGGGCCTTGATCCGTCTCTGCCACCCGTGGCGGAACGGGTTCCTTCCGACCCTCTGATCGTTGATCTTGAAGCCAAGGGTCGAACCGTCGGCAAGCCGGGAGGCAAGATCGACACCCTGATCGGCCGGGCAAAGGATGTCCGCCTGATCAACGTTTGGGGCTATGCCCGCCTCGTTGGCTACAACGAGCAACTGGAACTGGTTCCCGATATTCTGGCGAACGTCGATGTTGAAGATGGCCGCATTTTCACGCTTCACACGCGCGCCGGCCACAAGTGGTCTGATGGCCATCCCTTCGGTGCCGAGGACTTCCGTTACTTTTTCGAGGACATTGTCAGCAACGAAAGCCTGACCCCGTCAGGTCTGCCGCCGTACCTGCTGGCCAACGGCAAAGGCCCCAAGTTCGAGGTCCTGGACGAAACCACCGTCCGCTTTACCTGGGACTCGCCGAACCCGCTGTTCCTGCCGGAACTGGCAAAGTCCCGTCCGCCGTTCATCTATCGGCCAGCCCACTATCTGAAGCAGTTCCACGAGAAATACGGCGATCCTGATGTGATCGCCAAGGAAGCTGCAAAGGTGAAGGCGCGGGACTGGGCACCGCTCCATAACAAAAAAGACGACATGTACAACGCGCAGAACGTCGACATGCCGTCGTTGCAGCCTTGGGTGCGCAACCGCGATGACAGCGACCTGCGCTTCGTTCTGGAACGCAATCCATACTATCACCGGGTCGACAGCACCGGTCAGCAGCTTCCCTATGTCGACGAAATCATCATGACGGTTGCCGACGGCAAGCTGATCCCGGCCAAGGCCCAGGCTGGCGAAAGCAACCTGCAGGCACGCAACCTCAACTTCGCCGACATTACCGTCCTGAAGAAGGGCGAAAAGGACAATGGCTATGTCACTGCGCTCTGGTCCAACACCAAGGGTGCGGAGATCTCGATCCTGCCGAACCTGACGGTCAAGGATCCGGTCTGGCGCGAACTGATGCGCAACACGAAGTTCCGTCATGCCCTGTCGCTCGGGATTGACCGCAACCTGCTCAACCGGGTCCTGTTCTTCGGGCTGGGAACACCGGGCAACGACACGGTTCTGGCGTCCAGCCCGCTTTACAAGGCCGAGTTCACCACCAAATGGGCGGAATACGATCCGGAACAGGCGAATGCACTTCTGGATGAAATCGGCCTCACCAAGCGCAACGGAAACGGCATTCGTCTGATGTCCGATGGCCGTCCGCTGGAAATCATCGTGGAGACCGCTGGCGAGGAGCAGGTCCAGGATGATGCCCTGGAACTGGTCAAGGAAATGTGGAAAGAGATCGGCGTCGCCCTGTTTGCCAAGCCGAGCCAGCGTGACAACATGCGCGAGCGCGCTATTACCGGTGACCTGCTGATGTCTGTGTGGTCCGGCTTCGAGAACGGCATTCCGACGTCCGAAATGCCGCCGGAAGACTTTGCCCCTGTGCGTGGTGACGCGTTTTCCTGGCACAAGTGGGGTGACTATTTCGAAACCCAGGGTGAGGGCGGCGAAAAACCCGACTGGGCCCCGGCCGAGCGTCTGATGGAACTCTATACCGCATGGTTGAGCTCCAGAACGCCGGAAGAGCGCACCGAGATCTGGGAAGAAATGCTCCAGATCCATGCCGACGAAACCATTCATATCGGTCTGGTTTCCGGCGTTCGTCAGCCGGTTGTGATCAAGAACGTCGAAAACGTACCGCTTGAAGGTATCTACGGCTGGGATCCCGGCGCGCATTTCGGAATTCACCGCATGGATGAATTCTACATGGCCAAGTAAGCAGCAGTGCTGCTTGTTTTCCGGTCCGGCTGGTACTGACGCCAACCGGACGGGGAAGCTGCCAGGGATATCGTTCGGTTCGGAAGATTATCCGAACCGAACGCTTTAAAGGCGACGGGCTGACTTGATCCGGCCCGTTCCGCCAGACGTTTTTCCGGGGACTGACTCTTGGTTGAAAAACGTCATACTATCGAAACCGAATTTGACTTTAAGTGCAGAAATCAGAGCCTGATTTGCGCAAAGTGCCGGGGCTGAGGGGAGTTTAGGTGCTCTATTACATTGTCCGACGTATTTTGATGATGGGTCCCACCTTGCTGGTGATCAGTCTGCTGACTTTCTTCATCATCGAGTTGCCGTCCGGTGATTACATTTCCAACCAGATTGCTGCCCTGAAGTCCTCCGGTGAAAGTTCCTCGGTTGCCAAGCTCGAGTTCCTGCGAAAGGAATTCTCTCTCGATCGTCCCTTCATGGAGCGCTACCTCATCTGGGTCGGCCTCTGGCCGGGGCCTCACGGTTTCGACGGGTTGATCCAGGGCAACTGGGGCTGGTCGTTCGAATTCGACAAGCCGGTGGAGCAGGTCATAGGACCGACACTTCCCTTGACCGTGGTCCTGAACTTCGCGACGATCCTGTTCGTCTACGTGGTGTCATTCCCCATCGGTATTTTCTCTGCAACGCGCCAGTATTCCTGGGGGGACTACGGGTTCACTTTCCTGGGCTATATCGGTCTTGCCACCCCCAACTTTCTGCTTGCGCTCATTCTGCTCTATTTCTTCAATCGCTGGTTCGGCCTGTCCGTCGGTGGCCTGATGGATCCTCAGTACATCGATCAGCCCTGGAGCTTCGACAAGGCGATGTCGGTGTTGGCGCATCTGATCGTCCCGACCATCGTGATCGGGACCTCCGGCACGGCAGCCATGATCCGGCGCTTGCGCGCCAACCTGCTTGACGAGCTTCACAAGCAATATGTCACCACGGGCCGGGCGAAGGGGCTGAAAGAAAACCACCTGCTGGTCAAGTATCCCCTGCGCATGGCCATCAACCCGTTCATCGCCGACATCGGCAACCTGATCCCGTCGCTTGTTTCTGGCTCGGTGATCGTTTCGGTGGTGATGAGCCTTCCGACAGTCGGCCCGGTTCTTGTGTCCGCGTTACAATCGCAGGACCAGTTCCTGTCAGGGTTCATTCTGCTGTTCGTTGCCATGTTGACGCTGATCGGCATGCTGATCTCCGATCTGCTGCTGGCGGTTCTCGATCCGCGCATTCGTCTTGGCGGGAGGGCCTCGTCATGACCATGGACGTGAAGAACACGCCCACGCGCGAAGTCGAGCATTACGTCGATCCGACGCCGTTCAACCCGGCTGTCACCGAGGAGATGACCGCCGAGCAGGAGCGCTTCTACCAGGCTTCCCAATGGAAGATCATGTGGTGGAAATTCAAGCGCCACAAAATAGCGGTCTGGTCAGGCGTGGTCCTGATCCTGTTCTACCTGTGCGTTCCCTTTGCCGAAGTAATTGCGCCCTATGGCGCCAACAGCCGCGACAGCATGCATCTTTATGCTCCGCCGCAACCGATCCACTTGTTTCACGAAGGCAAGCTTGTCGGTCCGTTCGTCTACGGCATGACCTCGGAAATCGACATGGAAACCCTGCAATGGGTGTTCAAGGACGATCCGAACAATGTCCAGCCGCTCCGCTTCTTCTGCAGCGGCGCAAAATACAAGTTCTGGGGGCTCTGGGACGCTTCCTTCCACCTTGTGTGTCCGGCGGAAGGCGGCACGATGTTCCTGTTCGGGACGGACCGACTTGGCCGCGATCAGTTCTCGGGCCTGGTCTACGGGGCCAGGCTGTCACTCACTGTCGGTCTGATCGGCGTCGTGATCTCAATCGTTCTCGGGCTCTTCTTCGGTGGGATAGCCGGCTATTTCGGCGGCTGGATCGACAGTCTGATCCAGCGCGCGATCGAGATCCTGCGCTCACTTCCCGAACTGCCTCTGTGGATGGCACTCTCCGCGGCACTGCCTGTTACCTGGAGCCCCGTCTGGATCTATTTCGGCCTGACGATCATCCTTGGTCTGCTGGATTGGCCCGGGCTAGCGCGTGCCGTCAGGTCGAAGCTGCTGTCCCTGCGTGAAGAGGAATACGCCAAGGCGGCGGTCCTGATGGGGGCCAAGCCGAAGCGCGTGATCACGCGACATCTGCTGCCAGGCTTCACAAGCCACATCATCGCGTCGGCGACGCTGTCGATCCCGTCCATGATCCTGGGTGAGACTGCGCTGTCCTATCTTAACCTCGGTCTGCGTCGGCCGGCGGTTTCCTGGGGTGTTCTCTTGAACGAAGCGCAGAACATTTCGGTGGTGACCGTCTATCCCTGGCTGATGGCTCCGGTGCTGCCGATCATCATTGTCGTCCTGGCGTTCAATTTCCTTGGCGATGGTTTGCGCGACGCGGCAGATCCCTATAAGTGATGCATCTGAAATCTGAAGAACCGGCGGGCCGTTCTGGCCCGTCTTGCTGTTAGGAAGTCACAATGTCGAAGAATGCCACCACCGCCGCTGGCTGGGACGAGGAATATGAAGCCGGTCGCTGGGCCTTCCTGCGCTCGCTGCCTGAAAGCGGCCGATACGGCATTATCGGCATGTGGCTGAGCCTGACCGGCTCCATGGACGACGTTCTCGATATCGGCTGCGGCGAAGGCCTGCTCTACGAGCGTTTGCAGCCCATGGGCGTCAAGCGCTATGTCGGCATGGATCTTTCCCCGGCGTCCCTGCAGATCGCCAATGTCGACCCGGCCATCGCCAGCCTGCGGGCAGGCGACATGCACACTTTCGAAGCTCAGGAAGGCGAAACGTTCTCAGCCATTGTCTTCAACGAGGTTCTTCACTTTGCGGATGACCCAGCTGCCGTCGTTGCCCGCTACGTCCCGTTCCTAAAGGAAAACGGTGTCATCGCGCTGTCGATGTATTCACCGAAAAAACCGGAATCAGGTGCAAACAAGCTGATCAACAAGCTCTGGGAAGCAACCGACGATACCAGTAAGTGGGAAGTGCTGGATGACTATCGTCTCGTCTCCGACAAGAAAGGCGTCACCTGGCGCATGCGGCTGGTGAAGCCGGTGCGATAAGCGCCGGAGAGCCCGAAAATCAGCATTCAATTTGGCGAACACAGTCCTGCTTCCTCGGTCTGAGGAAGCAGGACTGTTTTGATTCCAGGGGGCGGCGTGCTCAGGCAGCGGCACCGCCGTTCCCGGAGTGCACCTGACGTTCCTCCTCGGGAGGACGATTTGCCAAGTGACAGGTGATCAACCCGGAAGCACGACAATCGTCGACTTGCCGCCCTTGTTCCGAAGCGCATGCACATCGGCAAGGTCCGGGTCGCGATGCCAGGCCTTGGCGGCATCGGGCGTGGGGAAGGACAGCAGGGCAACCATGTTCGGCGCATCGATAGCCGCTTCCAGAACCAGAGGTTCGGGATCCGCGGCGATGACGCTGCCGCCATGGCGGGCGAGAGCGTCTGCAGCTTTTTCACGATAGGCGCTGAGCGCTTCGCGATCCGTCACCGTGATCATGGCAATCGCTTGAATGGACATCTCTTGGTCTCCTTTGCTTGAGATGCCAGAAATCTATCGCAGAGCCCGAATGCGAAAAATTCTTCAAATTCGTAATCGAACTGTGCAAAAATGCACGTGCCATGTATAGCTGGGATGATCTGAAATTCGTGCTCGCCATTGCCAATGCCGGCAGCCTGACAAAGGCCGCCCGTAGCCTTGGTGTGACGCATTCTACAGTGTCACGGCGGCTGTCTGCGCTGGAAGAGGAAATCGGCGCACGTCTGTTCGACCGTCTGCCGGAAGGGTTCACGCCGACCACCGCCGGCGAAGAGGCGGTTGAAGCCGCCCGCCGGATGGAATTGGAAGTGCTTGCGCTGGACATGCGCATTGCCGCCAAGGACGATGAACTCGAAGGCCCGCTGCGCGTCACGGCAGCACAGCTTGTTTTCCAGGTGCAACTGGCCGAGATTGTCGCGCGCTTCAAGGAGCGCCACCCGGGCATCGACGTCACCATGAACGCGGCCAACGAAATTCTGAGCCTGCACCGGCGCGAGGCCGATATCGCGGTGCGTGTCACCGACAAGCCCGATGAAAGCCTGTTTGGCCGTCTTGCCACAGGCCAGAACCGCTGTTTCTACGTGTCGAGAGACTTTGCCCGCCGATACCGGGAAGCGGCGCTCGAAACGGTCACATCGCAGGCGGTGCCTTTCATCGCCTTCAAATGGTGGGGCAACAAGGTTCCGAAGGAAATGCGCGATCGGTACCCCAATGGCGAGGTGGCAACGGTCACCGACGACATGATCACGATGCATGCGGCCGTACGGGCCGGCATGGGCATCGGCCGTTTGCCCTGCTTTCTGGGGGATCCTGATCCCGACTTGATCCGCCTGCCGGGTGTCGAGCCTAGCCGTTACTTCGATATCTGGATCCTGACCCATCCGGACCTGAAGAACGTCGCCAGGGTACGAACCTTTCTTCGCTTTGCGGCCGACGCCTTCAAGGAAAAGAGCAGTCTCTACCTCGGGAATTGAGTGACGTTGCCAGCGGTCAGAGCCAGCGGCGAACGCGCGCGCAATAGTCGAGATACTCCTGACCGAACAGGCGCCTCAGATGCTCTTCTTCAGGCCTGATCTGGAATTCGGTCAGGTACCAGACAAAAGCCGGAACGACGGCGAAAACCGTCACCGTGCCGAGGTAGGTGCCGAATGCCAGCAGCAGCAGAACGTCGGCGACATACATCGGGTTGCGCGACACCCTGTAGAAACCATGGGTCACCAGAGTTCTGGCTTTATCCGGCGTTATGGGGTTGAAGGTCGTTCCCGCCATGACAAAGCGAAAAAGCGCGTGTCCGCCAATTGCCAGTCCGGCAATGAGGAACACCGCGGCGATCGAAGTCTGACCTGAAAAGGTGAGGTTGAGCGCCGGAAACAGCCTGGCGCTGGCATACAGCAGAAGCAGTCCGATGCCGACGACGACCGGAGGCGGAAGCAACAGGCGCATTGTCACCTCAGGACCTCTGAAGAACGATTGGTGCGCCGTGCGGGGTGGCCCTGGCCGCGTCGTCCCAGGCCTTGCGCAGGTCTGCAAGTTGTCCGGCGGCGGCAACGTTCTTGGCTGTGAGCAGACCTTCGAAGGCCGCCAGCCAACGGTCGTAGTAGCCTTCGGTCTCGCCGCTTCCGTCGCCGTCCTTGGCAAGCTCGGCGCCCAGAGCCTCAGCCCATTCGCCCCAGGTAAACACTCCGGCTTCATGGGCCTTCACCGTCATGGCGAAAACCCTGGCTTCCCAGGGAGCGCCGAACACCGGCCCGCCGTCTTCATCCAGCGGCAGGCGCGGCGTTTCGAGAAACTTATCGGGCAAGGTCAAGATAAGGCTCCCAGAGATCGATACGCAGGGAAAGCTTGGGATCGCTGTCAGGCCCCCAGATATCGGTCCCCTTGAAGAGGACACCATAAAGCCAGGTCGGCTGTTCGCCTTCGCCGTGCGCATTGGTATCCGGAAACACATGAACGCCGTGAATGGCCTCGATCGTGCCGACAGCATCGCGGGCATAGCGGGGAAGGCGGGTGTGGTGTTCGGGGTTCATGCGCCGCGTATGGACCTTGTCACCGACGCGGAAACGGGCGGGCTGATATTCTTCTCGGTCGACCGGTGCACCCTTGGCCAGAACTCCGGCAACAGCCTCTGCCGCGAGCACGCGCTTGACCGGCTTCGCGGCTTCAAGTTTCCGGCCTTGTTTCAGTTCCTCTTCCGTAACGAGGCCGTTGGCCAGCACAAGTTTTTCTAGGCCCCTGGTCCAGATCTCGTAATAGCTGGAGGTCAGGTAGGTAACTTGCGGCAAGGATTCGCGGGCAAAGCGCGAGGCATCAAGCGTCCAGGAACCGGTTGCGCCCATGGCTAGCGTTACTGCAAACGCGCGTTCTTCCCATTTGGCATGGAAGTTGGGTTCGTTTTCTTCCAGTTCGATGGGACCAAAGCCCATCTGTCCGCCAAGATCTTGGGCGCCGTTCATGCCGCATCCTCCAGTTCGGAAGGATCGAGCGCAAGTCCGGTACCGATCATGCTGTTGCGGGTGACGAGATCCGCCAGGCGTTCCTCGCTCCATCCGTCTGTTCCCGCAGGGCGTTTGGGGATCACCAGATAGCGGATTTCAGCGGTCGAATCCCAGACGCGGACTTCGGTGGCATCTGGCAGCTTTACGCCAAATTCATCCAGAACACCTCGCGGGTCGCGCACGGCGCGGGACCGATAGGGAGCGGACTTGTACCAGACAGGCGGCAAGCCCAGCACAGTCCAAGGATAACAGGAGCACAGTGTACAGACGACCATGTTGTGGGTCTGGTCGGTATTCTCGACCGCCACCATGTGTTCGCCCTGACGGCCAGTGAAACCGAACTCGGCAATCGCTGAGGTCGCGTCTTGCAGGAGCCGGTCCCGGTAGTCCGCATCCGCCCAGGCCCGCGCAACAACGCGGGCACCGTTCTTGGGTCCGATCCTGGTTTCGTAAGTCTCGATCAACTCGTCCAGGGCAGGGGGATCGATATATCCCTTTTCCGTCAGCAGCGTTTCCAAAGCGCGTACACGCAGCTCTATTTCGCTCAATTCGGAATGGTCGTGATCGTGGGAATGATCGTGCTCGTGAGCGGACATGGAAAGCTCCTCGCTGGCAGGTACCTCATATGAGAACGCGGGTCATGGCCTGTCAATTCCAACACGAGGTTGGTCGCCTGATTTTGAGGAGGGTTTGTCATCCCGGATCGGTGTTCGACCTGGTCGCATTTGTCCGGGATGACGGTGTTGCGTGGCTTGGCCTTCAAATTAGTTACGAATGTAACCAATTTGACTTAGGTCAAGGCGGATAGGCTGCGGAGCTATATGGTTACATATGTAACTAATTTGGAGGAGCGGTCCCATGAAGATCGAGCAGATGCATCACGTCGCCTATCGTTGCAAGGACGCCAAGGAAACCGTGGAATGGTACGGCAAGATGCTGAACATGGATTTTGTTCTGGCGATCGCCGAAGATCATGTGCCCTCTACCCACGATCCCGATCCCTACATGCACGTCTTCCTGGATGCCGGAAACGGCAACGTCCTGGCGTTCTTCGAACTGCCGACCAAACCCGAAATGGGGTTTGACCCGAATACGCCACGCTGGGTGCAGCATATCGCCTTCAAGGTGAAGGATCGGGACGAGCTGATTGCGTTCAAGGACCACCTGGAAAAGAACGGTGTCGAGGTTCTGGGCGTGACCGACCACTCTATCTTCCACTCCATCTATTTCTTCGACCCCAACGGTCATCGTGTCGAACTGGCTTGCCCGGATCCCGAAGAAGACCAGCTTCTGGCTCGTCTGGACGAGGTGAAGTGGCAGATGCTGGAAGAATGGTCGAAGACCAAAAGGGCACCGAAACACGCTGAATGGCTGCACGCCAAAGAGCTGGCCGATGTGTGAGCAAGACACATGCCGCCAGTGCGGCAAATGCCGTTCGATTGATGCCGCCTTGGCGGATCTGGGAGGAAAGCCCGATGTTTCAGACCTATCAATATCCGCAATACAGTTATCGTCAGTCGGAGGAGCAGCAGACAGGTACGGTCAAGCGCCACAAGGTGGTGGTGATCGGAGCTGGGCCGATCGGACTGACGGCTGCGCTTGATTTCACCCAGCGGGGCATCCCCACCGTTGTTCTGGATGACAACAACACCGTTTCCATCGGTTCGCGCGCGGTCTGTTACGCCAAACGCCCGCTGGAGATCTGGGACAGGCTCGGCTGCGCCACGCGCATGATCGACAAGGGTATCGAATGGAAGATCGGCAAGGTCTTCTTTCGCGACGACCTTGCCTACACATTCGACCTTCTGCCGGAAGACGGCCACAAGATCCCGGCCTTCATCAACCTCCAGCAATATTATCTGGAGGAATACATGGTCGACGAGGCTCAGAAATCGAACCTCATCGACTTGCGCTGGAAGCACAAGCTCCTGAACTTGCAGCAGGGGGACGATCATGTCGTGCTGACCGTCGAAACGCCTGACGGCGTCTTCAAGATGGAAGCAGACTGGGTGGTTGCCTGCGATGGCGCCAACTCCGATACCCGCAAGATGGTCGGGGCAGGCTTTTCCGGCCAGTTCTTTCAGGATCGGTTCCTGATCGCCGACATCATCATGAAGGCCGATTTTCCGACCGAGCGCTGGTTCTGGTTCGACCCGCCGTTCCACCGGGGGCAGTCTGCTCTTCTGCACAAGCAGTGCGACGATGTCTGGCGGCTGGATTTTCAGCTTGGCTGGGAGGCCGATCCGGAAGAGGAGAAAAAGCCGGAAAACATCATTCCGCGCGTCAAGGCGATGCTGGGAGAGGACAAGGAGTTCGAGCTGGAATGGGCCTCCGTCTACCAGTTCGCCTGCCGGCGGATCGATAACTTCCGTTATGGCCGGGTACTGTTCGCGGGTGATGCTGCCCATCAGGTTTCACCCTTCGGCGCACGCGGCGCCAACACAGGGGTGCAGGACATCGACAATCTGGGCTGGAAGCTGAAACTGGTGCTGGACGGAGACGCCCCGGAAAGCCTCATCGACAGCTACCACACGGAGCGAGCCTTCGCGGCGGACGACAACCTGCTGAACTCGACCAGGTCCACCGATTTCATCACACCGAAAAACGAGGCCTCTCGCAGGTTCCGGGACGCGGTTCTGGATCTTTCGGAGGTGACCGACTTTGCCAAGCCGCTGGTCAACTCCGGACGTCTGTCGGCGCCGACACCTTATGTTGAAAGCGCGCTCAACACGGCCGACGAATCCAGTTTCGCAGGCAAGATGTCCCCGGGTACCTGTTGCGCCGACGCACCTGTAAACGTGAACGGAGAGGCGGCCTGGTTCCTCAACCAGATCGGCGACGGGTTCACCTTGCTTGTCTTTGGCGATGAAGCTGCAACAGATGTGTCAGCCGGCAACGTCAAGGCTCAGGTCCTGCGTGTGGGCAAGGACCTGCAGGACAAGGACGGAACGCTTGCAGCCCGTTACGATGCGGCTCCCGGTACGGTCTACCTGATCCGCCCGGACCAGCATGTTGCCGCTCGCTGGCGCTATTTCAACGACAACAAGGTGGAAGCCGCCTTGAAAACCGCGATGGGAGGCGCATGAACCATGGCCCTAAATCTGAAGCTGAACCTGACACGAAACCTTCCCGATCCGGACGGCTTTTATGAGTATCTGGTCTCCAGTCAGCGCCATATGAGTGACGAGGAAGCAAACTGCATGAATGCCAGGCTGATCCTTATCCTCGCCAACCAGATCGGCGATCCGGATGTCCTCAAAGCCGCCATCGACTTTGCGGCCAATCCGAAGGCGGCAGAGAAAAGGGAAGCGGCCTGAGGCAGAAGGTGCTGGAGCACGTGTGCATCTCATTGCCGTGGCTGTTGTCCGGATGGCTTCAAAACCCTTGATTTTCTGCAACGTCGGGCATGAGGAACTCGTCATCCCGGCGAAGGCCGGGATCCAGTAATCTGCTGCGCCTGCCGTGGTTTTCAGCCGGGTCTCGCGGATACCGGGGCCCGGTCTTGCCGCTTGCGCGGCAAACCGGGACGACAAGGAAAGAGATCAGAAGCTGGCGCCTTTCACTCACACCCTGAGCCGCGCCATCGCATAGGCGTCGACAAACGACCCGGAGCGGAAGGCAAAGTCCTTGTGGGTGCCTTCTATTTCGAAACCAAGTGTCTGATAGAGCCTGACGGCGGCTTCATTGTCGGTGAAGACGGTCAATTCCAGACGGCGGATGTTCATCCAGTTGTCCGCAATCTCGATCAGCTCTGTCAGCATCGCCCGGCCGATCCCGCGTCCGGTGTAATCGTCGTGTACGCCCATGCCCAGACTGGCCGCATGTCCACGCCGTCCGGCGGAACGGGCAAAACCGGCGGCGGCGACCAGAGTCCCGCCCAAAATGCCGACAAGGGACACCTTGTCCGGTGAGGACTGGTTCACACGGGCCTCGATGTCCTTGCGCCGTGGGTAGGGCAGGCGCAAGGTACCCGCCCGGAACTTCGGCAGACCTTGCAGGACGGTCAAACCGTCCACGTCGTCCGGTCTTTCGGCGCGTATAATCAGGCCTTCGGGCCAGTTACCTGCCCTGGAGACCGGTGCATATTCCGCGGGGATGTCTGATATGCTCATTTTGCTCTCATTCGTTGGATCGAGAGAGCAGGCATCTGACAAACCCTGCTCCTCGAAGCAGGGTTGCGATGCGATCCGGCTAGATGTCTTCAGCCAACAGTGATCCCCTCGCGTCCCCTGCGGGAACGACGATATGCACCACGGTTAGATGAAGGGTCGCGCGATTGATCATGCCTCACAATCTTATGTTGTGCGCTGCCTGTCAATTGTCGGCATAAGATCTCGTCTGGGGGAATCTCCCCCAAGCCGTTTTGCAAACGAAATGCCTGACGTCACACTGGGAGCATCGATCATGACATTGGAGGCCGGGGTGAAAATCGGGCTGGGCGGCGGGTGCCATTGGTGCACGGAGGCCGTCTTTCAGGCAATTGCGGGCATTTCGAAGGTGGAACAGGGCTTCATCCGCTCCGATCCGCCAGAAAATGCCTGGTCAGAAGCGGTGGTGGTGACCTTCGATCCGGTCGCGCTGCCGCTGGAGGTCCTGCTCGAGATCCATCTGCGCACCCACTCCAGCACCTCCCACCACAAGATGCGCGGCAAGTATCGCAGTGCCGTTTACGTCTATGACGCCGGGACAGGTGTGAAGGTCGGAAGGCTGATGCGCGCCTTGCAGCAGCGCTTTGACGAACCGCTTGTGACGCGGGTGATGACGCTTGCCGAGTTCAAGGCCTCCGACGAACAGTTCCGGAACTACTATGCCAAGGGGCCGGAACGCCCGTTCTGCAAGACCTATATCGACCCGAAGCTTGCCCTCCTGCGCAAACAATTTGCTGCTGCTCTGAAGCCGGAACGACTGGAAGCAGCGGAATAGACGAAGACTGTAAACAGGTCTGATGTTTGTCTGTCAGGGATGGGGATGCGGAAAGCCGTGGCGTTCGGTGAGGGCGGTAAGGATAGCGTCCTTGTCATTGATGAAGCCGCCTTCGGCGAGCACCAGCACAGGCAGGGACTGATTGTCTTCCCCCAGAAGTTCGGCCACTTCCCTGCGCGGTTTCGGCCAGGCAATGCGGCGAACGTCAAGCCGGTCCGCAAGCTCCGGAAACGAGGCAAGCACGCCTTCCATGAGCGCACAATGCCAGCAATAGAAGGTCTTGCCGGGATAGGCGGGGTCTTCGAAGCCCGGCGCGAGAATATAGAGCGTGTCTTTCATGCCTTGGGCCTTTGCGTCGACTCACCGGATTTGGATCTGGCGCAGCTATGCGGCAGACCAGCCCAAGCTGCAAGCTCCTGATCCATTCTGGTAAGGAAGACTATCTGGCAGGAGTAGATCACCCTTAAAAGGTGACCCAGCGTGACCGCAGGGAGTAAGTTCCGGGTCTAAGCCTGCCTGGCCGGGGAGACGCATAGTTTGTGCTCGTCTGGCGCCTCTTGCCTCAGACAGATGCTCTCACCCGAACGGCCAGGAACCGTTCTCGCCAAAGAGGTTTTTCACGTCCGGCCATTCCGCACCTTCATGATGAGCCGCGATCTCCAGAAAGATCTCCAGAAACTCGAAGCAGCCATCGTCATGCACCAGATGGTGCGTCAGGAGGCCAACCGGCTCGGAGCCGGTGTTGCGCCGGCGGGTGAGCTGCAGGTCGAAGCGCAGCCGCGCGCTTTCCCAGCCGATGAAGCGCACCTGCTTTTTCCATTTCAGGATGTCGATGTGCGACTGGAGTTGATGCGCCCGCGGAAAGTTATGCCAGGTGAAGGTCGAAAGACCCGACAGGCCGATACCGGGCAGGCGGCGGGAGATTTCAGGGTCGATCCGGTTCCAGGGCGGCACCATGGCCTTCACGAACTTGTCGCCAAAGAGTTCCCACAGGCGGTCATGACCTGCCTTGAGCTCGGCCATCAGGTCGTCAGGATCCCGCCGGGAACCAAGCTCGGCTGCTTTTTCGCCGAGGTCCTTTCGCTGGAA
Source organism: Labrenzia sp. THAF191a (assembly GCF_009363335.1). Taxonomy (GTDB): domain Bacteria; phylum Pseudomonadota; class Alphaproteobacteria; order Rhizobiales; family Stappiaceae; genus Roseibium; species Roseibium algicola. Next base: position 5,484,728 of record NZ_CP045333.1, on the reverse strand, counting down.
ATTCTTGTGCTGCCAGCCGTGTTGCAGAACCAGCGCATGTGGTTGATCGACGAACCGTTCCGCAAGGGCTTTCGTCGCCATCTTCGGGATGACCGCGAACGCCACATCGACGTCATGATTGTTGGCAAGCGACAACATGCGTTCAAGGGCTGGTGTCGGTTCGATAGCGTCGTCGTCGCGCCACCAGAAGCGGACCTTGCGGCCGCGTTCGGCGAACCAGTCGAGATGATCGGTAAGTTCTTGCCGGAAGCGCTGCGGGTCAGTGGTCATGACATCCGGTCTTTCAGGTCTTGAAGCAGGATACGGGCGCTTTCCTCCGCACCACCCAGGCGGACGGTGTGCTTGCTGCGCGGAAGAGCCAGCGCATCGTCAATGGCAGCGGCAAGCCGCTCTGGTGTGAGGTCTGCTTCCGGCGTAACGATCGCCCGTCCATGGCCGGCGAGCGCTTCCGCGCGTTGTGTCTGTTCGGTCTCGTTGATCTGGGCAAAGGGCACGAAGACAGCCGGAACACCGGCCTGAAGAATATCGAGCACGGTGTTGTAGCCCGCCTGGCTTACGGAAAGGCGCGCCCGTTTCAAAAGGTCCGGAAAGTCGCGCCGGGCGCGCTCTACGATGACCCCGTCCACCGCGCTTTGCCGGTAAATGGCAAAGGCGTCGTCGGAAATGTCGTGACCGATCAGCACTCGCCACGGCGTGTCTTCCGCGCGGCGCGACAGTGGTCTGGCTTCCAGCGCCGCCGACAGCAGGCTTTCGGCAACGGCGCCGCCACCGCAGGAAATGATCACCTCGTCCTCGCCATCCGGTCCTTCCACAGCAGGCCGTGGATCGCCGCCGACATAACCGGTGTAGCGAACCAGGTGGTCGACCTCCTCGGCAAAGGGGAAACTGTCTGCAAGGCGGATGAAGCCCGGATCGGAATGGACCAGGGTCCGGTCGTAGAATTTCAGCGCCTGGTCGGCCATCCAGCGTTCTTTCCAGAGCTGCTTCTTGCGCACCAGAATGTCGCGAATGGAAGTGGCAATCAGTGGGACCTTGCTGCTCGCCTTGGCCGTTTCCAGAAGAGGGGCCAGTTCGAAGTCAAGCTGGCGACGGCCGAAGGGGTAGGTCTCGGTCAGGAGCAGGTCGAAGTCGTCGGCCTCAAGAACTTGAATCGATGCTTTAACGCGAGCGATTTTCCAAGCATCGTCAATATCTTCATTGTCCAAAGTCACAAGGCGCTTGAAGGTCGCATCCGGACTTCTGCAGGCTGGCAGTTCGACGATCTTCAGTGATCCGGTGTCGAGTGTGGGCGGTATGGTGTTGCCGCTGGCAAGTGTCACCTCAACGCCTTCGGTGGCCAGTGCCTTGCCGATGGCAGCGGCCCGCACGACATGGCCTGTCCCGAGCAGATGCTGAACATGTATGAGGGCCTTGAAGCTCATGCGTCTTTCGTCTCCCGGCGGCTCAAGTGGTTCCGCATGGCCTTTTCGGCAAGTGCTTCCAGCCGGGCAGCGCCTGCCGAAAGCGTGTGGAAATGAAGGATGTGGTGGCGGGCTGCCAGGCCAAGCCTGTCCACAAGCGCCGGTTCCCGCATGGCGCGGCTGAGGTTGGCGGCAAGTGCGGATACATCGCCTTCGGGGGACAGCAAACCGGTTTCGCCATCACGGACAATGTCGGGAACACCGAAGGTGTCACCGGCAATCACGCCGACGCCTGCTGCCTGTGCTTCCAGAAACACGAGACCAAATGCTTCCCGGATAGCGGGCCAGACGAAAAGGTCGTGCCGTGCGTATTGGGCTGGAAGGTCGTCACCGGCAAGGGCGCCGAGCCAGGTAATCCGTTCAGGCGGAAACAGCCCAAGAACCTGCTCGCGCATCGGGCCGTCGCCGATGAGCGTCAGATGCCAGGGAAGGTCCCGAAGTTCGCCCAGTGCGGCGGCAAGCACTTCGTAAGAGCGCTGCTTGTCGCCTTCGCGCATCATGCCCACGGAGAGCAGTTTCAAAGGACTTGCCGCAAGCGGCTTGGCAGTGGTCGATGCGGCGAGAAAGGGATCGGCATCCAGAAACGGCAGGAGGACCGACAGGCAACGATGCGGCACGACCGCCGCAAGGCATTCGGCATCAGCGTTGTGGATGGCGGCAACGGCATCGGCGCGCTTCAAGGCTTCATCCGCAGCGGCAAACCCGAAGGCCCAGTCGCCCTGCTGCCGTTTCGGCGCACGGCTGGCTTCAACGATCGCATAGGGAAGGTCGAACCGGTCGGCAAGCGCCGGGCCGATCCAGTCCGGCGCCTTGTGATAGAGATGATAGGTCAGGAAAAGATCCGGCCGATAGCCTGATTGTTGCCAGTCGGCGCTTATCCGGTCTGCCTCTGCCAGCGCCTCATTCCGCACCTCAGACTGAATGCCGTCGCTGCCATCCTTGCACCAGGACCTGAAACGGCTGGCAATCGTCACTTCGTGCCCCAGGCTTTCCAGAGCCTTCACGATCAACCTTCCCATGGTCCGGTCACCGGAAGGGACCGGATGATCCAGGGGTTTCATCGGGGCAGTGAAGGCAATTTTCATGGTTTTCCTGGCGTTCTGCCTAGAGGACTTTGCGGAATTTGTCTGCAAGGCGGTCGAGGCCGGGGTCTGTCGAGAACGTCGTTCTGACCCTCGTGGCCGCGGCAAGGCCGAGACCGTGACGGGTCTCGGGGGCGGTAATAAGGCGCTGCATGGCCTCGGCCAGTTCCTTTGGTGCGCCAGGGGTAACAAGCACACCGGTTTTACCGTCGAGGATCAGTTCGGGTATCGCTGAAACCTTGGTGGACAGGCAGCAGATGCCCATGGACTGGGCTTCCATCAGGACATTGGGCAGGCCGTCGCGGTCACCGGATTTCGCGAGCTTCGATGGCAGGACGAACAGATCAGCCTCGCGGCAGGTGGCGATCACCTCCTCGCGAGGCTGTGCCCCCCGCCAGGTGATTCTGTCCGACACTCCAAGCGCATCCGCCTGTGCTTTCAGGTGCTCGGAAAGGTCTCCGCCGCCGATATGGGTGAAGTGCCAGTTGAGAGCCGCAGGCAGCTTTGCAAGAGCATCCAGAAGGTCGTCATAGCCTTTCTTTTCCACGGCGCGGCCAACGGAAACCAGGCGCACAGGCTCACCGCTGCCATCACGTGTCGAGGCTTTGGTCTTGGGCTCGGGAAAGCCGGAAAAGTCGAGGCCGTGATAAAGCAGCTCGATCTTGTCCGGATCCTCGGCAAGGCCTTTCAGGTGTTCGGCATTGACCGCGGTACAGGTCACGCCCCAGGCCGCATCGTTGATCTTGGTTTTCAGGTCCCAGTCGGGGCTGGTCCAGATGTCCTTGGCATGTGCGGAGAAAGACCATTTGCGGCCGGATAGATGCGCCGCATAACGCGAGGCGGAGCAGGGGGTGTGCAGATAGTGGGTGTAGATCCAGGTCACGTCTTCCGGCAGTTCATGGGCGAAGACGCAACCCTGGGCCCACCGGCGTCGCCGGTCGGCGTTGGGTTGATGCGCGAAATCGGCATCGAACAGAGCCTTGGCAGCCTCGAAGGTCGGCTGTTTCTCCGCCCAGCGTTTGGCGCGGGCAACGCGGGACGGGTCGTCTTTCACGTATTCCGGCAGATACATGACTTCGGCTGAAATCTGCCGGTGCAGATCGTGAATGTACGGGTCGTACGGCTTGCGCAGGGCGACGATCAGGATCTCGATACCTCGCCGCTCCAGACCAAGCATTTCCTGGGCGATAAAGGTTTCGGACAGGCGAGGATAGCCTTTGACCACAACGGCGATACGGGACATCGGTCAGCCCTTGAAAGAATGCGATTTGCGGGTGGCGATGGTCAGAAGTTGACCAGCTTCCGGCTGGCTGCCTGTTGTTCGTCGAAGATTTCTCCAACGCGGTTGGAGATGACATCCAGACCGCCAAGCAGATTGTCGACGCCGGCTGCCGAAGGCGAAGCCATGCCCGGAAGTTCGGACAAGGCCGCAGCCATCAGGTCGGGATCCGGATACTGGTCGATCGGCAACACCTTCAAGAGGCCGCTTTGTTCGGCCCGCTCAGCCCGGATAGCCTGTTCCCGGCGCGGAATGACGCGCGGTACCATCAGGGTTGGCTTGTCGAAGGACAGGATCTCGCAGAATGTATTGTAGCCCCCCATGCCGACAATGGCTGTGGCATTGGCAAGATAGGGTTCGATCTGCGGTGTGAAGCGGATGATCTCGACGTCGCGCAGGTGTTCGGCGCGCTCGCTGAACTGGGTTGCGGCGGCCGCCGGCATGAAGGGGCCAAGCACGATCAGGGCCGGGAAAAGCGGACGCTGCCGGGCTTCGTAGGCGCGCATCACCCAGTCGACCATTTCAACGCCATCACCGCCGCCGCCTGGCGTCACCAGGATATAGGGTTCTTCGTCAAACGGCGCGGGTGCGGGATTCTCGAGCGCCGATTTCGGCAGCTCACGGCGCAGGTAACCGGTATAGCGCAGCTTGTCGCGTACCGATTGCGGCAGGTCGATGCCTTCCAGCGGATCACAGATATCTTCCGGTCCGTAGATCCAGATCTCGTCGTAAAGGTCGCGCAGGGCCGGATAGACGTTCTTGCGGTCCCACTCTTCCTTCAGCACCTTCGGGTCGTCCATGACATCGCGCAGGCCGAGTACGAGCTGGGTGTCGGTATCCTTCAGGGCTTCCAGCGTCCGCAGCACTTCCCCGCGCAGGCCAAGTGGTTCCTTGTCGACGATGAAGATATCCGGATCGAACACCTTGGCGGTGTGTTCGATGATCGATGATCTGATCGCCAGCGTCTGGTCGATGTTGATATGCAGCGACAACGGTGTGTACTCGCCGTTGCGCAGCTTGATCACGCCGGGAATGCGAACGAAATCGACACGGGAACGAAACTCGAAACTGCCGATGATGGGGGAGCCGGACAGGATCAGGACAGACAGCGTATCAAAGTCCCCGACCAGGGACTGCGCAATGGCCCGGCAGCGTCTGAGATGGCCCAACCCGAAGGAATCGTGGCTGTAAATGAGGATCTTCGGCGTCTTGGAACTCATACTGCCCCTAAATTTGTAAAACTGCCCCGAAAGGCTTATGTCTCAATTGATTGGCCCTTGTCACGTGCGGATATTTCTTGACAGGGGACTTTCGACAAGGAACGGTCTGCGGACCTTTTTAAAGCGGTTGTGGCAAATGTTAATCCCGGCTGGCGCAACTAACTCGGATCGCTAATATACCAAATATGATCTGCTTGCACATATTTGATCCTTGTCTGTTTGGATGAGCTTATGGAAAAGAGCCTTTTCGGTTTTATTTGGAAATACAGCGCCAGACAGCAAATCTTCATTCTCATGGTCACCGTACTCACATACCCGGTGGTCTATATCCTTCTCGAACTGCCAAAACTGATTGTCAATGATGCCGTCCAGGGGGACAATTTTCCGCGGACGATCCTTGGCGTCGATTTCGATCAAGTTCCATATCTTCTTCTTCTGTGTTTTGCCTTTCTGTTCCTGGTCGTCGTTTCGAACGGGCTGAAATTCTATCTCAACGTCTACAAGGGGCGTCTCGGCGAACGCATGCTCCGGCGCCTGCGGTTCGAGCTGTTCCAGCGGGTGCTGCGCTTCCGCCTGCCGCATTTCAGGAAGGTCAGTTCAGGCGAAATCATTCCGATGATCACGTCGGAAGTGGAGGATGTCGGCGGTTACATTGGTGAAGCCTTCGCGCTGCCAGCCTACCAGGGCGGCATGCTGATCGTGCAGATCGGCTTCATCTTCATGCAGGACCCGCTTCTGGGTCTTGCGGCCATCAGTTCCTATCCCATCCAGGGCTATGTGATCCCGCTTCTGCAGCGCAAAGTGGTGTTGTTGTCCCGGCAGCGGGTGCGCAACATCCGCGTCATTGCCGACAAGGTTGGCGAGAGCATCACGGGCGTTGCCGAAATCCATGCCAACGACGCGGCGGCCTGGCATTCAGCGGATATCTCCGACCGCCTCTACGAGAACTTCAAGATCCGGTATGACATCTTCAACCGGAAATTCCTGATCAAGTTCCTGAACAACTTCATGAACCAGCTGACGCCGTTCTTCTTCTACCTGATCGGCGGGTACCTGGTCATTCAGGGTAATCTGAGCATCGGTGCCTTGCTGGCGGTCATCGCGGCCTACAAGGATCTGGCTGGCCCCTGGAAAGAGCTGCTTTCCTTCTATCAGATGACTGCGGACGTCAGCGTCAAGTATCAGACCGTTGTCGAAAACTTCGACCCGTCGGATATCTATGACAAGGAGCGCCTGACCTCGGACGATACGGTCGACCTTTCCGGCGACGTCAAGCTCGAGAATGTCAATTTCTCCGGCGGTGCGGCCGGGCAGGAGGTCGTCGACGTTTCGCTGACCGTTCCCGCCGGTAGTGCTTGCGCGATTGTCGGTCCGGACGGATCCGGAAGGTCGGAGGTCCTGCAGCTTGCTGCCGGGCTCGTTGCGGCCGTCTCCGGCAAGGTCTGCATCGGCAGCCACGATCTCGACAAGCTGACGGACGCCACTCTCGGCCGGCAAATCGCTTATGTCGGCGGAGCGGTGCATGTCTGGACGGGAACCATCCGGGACAACCTCTATTACGGTCTGCGCCACCGTCCGCTCGTCCCGCCTCAGCGGGAAGGGGAAAGCCTGAAGAACTACAAGCGGCGGCTTTCCGAAGCCAAGGAAACGCGCAACCCCACGTATGACCTTGCCGCCGATTGGGACGATTTCTCTGCCGCGGGTGTCAGCAACGAGAAAGAACTCGACACAAGGGCGCTGGAACTGCTCGAAACCGTCAAGATCGACAAGGACATCTATCGGCTCGGCCTGCAGTCTCGGTTCGATCCGACCATGGACGATGGCTTTGCCGACAAGATCCTGAACGTGCGCAAGGCACTCGCCGAGCGCATTGCCCACGAACCCGAACTTGGTGGCCTGGTCGAGCTGTGGCATCGCGATCGCTTCAATGCGAGTGCCAGCCTGGCGGACAACCTGTTCTTTGCCGTGCCGGCCGATCCGGAAATCACAATGGACCAGGTGCCGGACCTCGATGAGGTCAAGGCCTTCCTGGCGGAAACGGGCTTTGATCAGAAGCTTCAGCAAATCGGCCTCAAGATTGCCGAAACCATGCTGGAACTGTTCTCCAATGTTTCCGGCGACAGCGGTCTGCTCGGGGCTTACTCTTTCATCACGCTGGATGAGATTCCGGATTTCGAGCGCATTGTCCGTATTGCCAAGTCCGATCAGCCACGCCCGGGCCTGACAGACGCCGATCGGTCACGTCTGACCGGGCTGGCCTTCAAGCTGGTCCCCGCCCGGCATCGTCTGGGTGTCATGACCGACGAATTGAAGCGCGACATCATCAGCGCCCGCCAGACGTTCCTGGAAGAGGTCGTCAAGAACAGCGAAAACTTCGTTGCCTTCGACCCGGATGTCTATCTGCCACCGCTGACCATCGAGGACAACCTTCTGTTCGGGCGTGCGCGCGTCGACCGCCGGGATGCCCGGCGGCGTATCGACGATGTTATCCGCACCATTGTCGAGGAAACCGGTTTACGGCGCCCGATCATCTATGCGGGCTTCGGATATCACGTCGGAGTGTCCGGTTCGCGCTTGTCTGCCGGCCAACGCCGCAAAATCGCTCTGGTCCGCGGTCTTCTGAAAAACGCAAAAATCACCATATTGGACGATATCGCCACCGGTATGACGGACGAGGACAAGACGCTTCGCGAAGGCTTGAGGCAAATCCTGTCCGGCAAAACATTCCTGTTCGGCACGTCCAATGCCGAAATAGCAGCTGAATTCGATCAGCGCTTCATTCTGGATCAAGGACGGCTTTCAGAAAAAGGGTAAGACGGTGGGTGTGACAATAGGTGGGCAACCGGTCTGCGGGGATCGGCCGGGCGATTCGGTTCGGTCGGAGCGAAAAAACAACGGGCGCGGGAGAAGAAGATGACACTTGAAACCGAAGTCGAGGCACTCCGCAAGGTGCCATTGTTCCGCGGGATCGACGAGACCAAGTTGAGGCTTCTGGCCTTCATCAGTGATCGGACCGAGTACCCCTCCGGCGAACGTCTTTGCTCTCAGGGAGAAGAAGGCGATTGCGCCTTCATCATCCTGTCCGGCGATGCGGATGTTCTGGTCGACACGCCTGAGGGCGAAAAAAAGGTAGCGCAGGTTTCGGAAAATTCAATTGTTGGCGAAATCGCTATTCTGTGCGACGTACCAAGAACCGCGACACTGGTCGCAGCGAATGACATGGATGTTCTCACTGTTTCGAAAGACGATTTCTTGAAACTATTGAAAGAATTTCCGGATATCTCGCTGGAGGTGATGCGGACACTGGCGCTGCGGCTTGAACGGACGACCCGGGATCTTGCCGACGCACGTCGAGGGGCTGCCAGCGGTTAGGGAGTAACACGTGGCTGAGGAATTTTCGCTTCGTTGCTGGGGCGTCAGAGGGTCCACCCCGACGCCGGGGTCGAGCACACTCCGCTATGGCGGCGAAACGTCGTGTTTCGAGATCCGGGCCGGTGACGCACTGGTTCTGGTCGATTGCGGTTCCGGCGCCCGAAATCTGGGCATGGAAATCTGCAGGTGCAAGACACGAACCTTCGATTTGCTCTTCACCCACACCCATCTCGACCACATCTGCGGTCTTCCCTTTTTCAAACCTGCCTATGATCCGAGCTTCTCCGTCACTGCCTGGGCCGGACACTTTCAGGACGAAACCAGCCTCGTTGACATCGTCAGCCGGATCATGTCGCCGCCGATCTTCCCGGTAGCTGCCAAGACGTTGAAGGCGGTCGAGTTCAAGTCCTTCAATGCCGGAGACCTGATCCCGCGCACCGATGATCTCGTCATCCGCACCACGCGGCTTAACCACCCCGGCGGAGCTTGTGGTTACCGCTTCGAATTCAAGGGCAAATCGATTTGCATCATCACGGATCACGAACATGGCGATCCGGAAATTGATGCAGCTCTACCTGATTTCGTGCGTAATTCCGACGTCATGATCTATGACGCCATGTTCACTGACGACGAATACGACACCTACAAGGGCTGGGGACACTCCACCTGGCAGAAGGCTGTCGAGCTGGCAAAGGCCGGCAACGTAAAGACCCCCGTTCTCTTCCATCATGATCCGCGCAGGTCCGACGACGAGCTCGATGAAATCGGTCTCGCCGCTCAAAACGCTTATCCCGGAACACTGGTCGCCAGCGAAGGCATGACTCTCAAGCCGTAAACAGCGCCCTGCCAGACAAGTCTCGTTTCAATAATAAAAAAAGGGCGGCTCAAATAGCCGCCCAAAAAATCAATAAGGCTTAAAAATAGATCGATCGCCGGTTGCTGGAATGCGGGAATCCCGAGATTGCCGCCGGAAAACAAACCCTTGCGACTTGAAATGCCGTCACACGTGCCTGCCGGATACGATCAATAGTTTTTTACAGGGTGTAAGAATTACTTGCATGGTCCATTTGGACTATAAATATGTATTTTCCGCAGCTGGGGAAGGGCGGATAGTTGGCCAGTATTTGGAAGTGTGCCGGCCTCTGAACGACCGGCGTGATGAAGAAATGGTCGGAATTTGATCAATGTTAAAGCGCTGCCTCCGGTTTTTGCATATGTATTGAGGTGGAGCTTCGCGAGGCGGAGCGCGCTTATCGGCAGCTGAAGCGTCAATCTGGTCTGCCCGATTTCGTTTACTGGCGTGATGCCGCAAGAACTCCCGGGGGGAAGGGTTGGCTGTCGCAGCAGAAGAATTGATTAGGCTGTCGAACCTCGCTGTATCGGCGGCACTGGATCCTGGGCGGTGGCAGGTTTTTCTCGACACGCTGAGCTGCAGCCTTGGTACGCGCGTATGCACGCAGCTGATCGGCTACGACGACCTGACCAAGGCTACACCGCTCACCTTCTCGTCCGGATACGACCCGTACATTCTGGAACTCTACGACGAGCACTACGCGGACAAGAACCCGTTTGCTGCCAACTTTGCCACCTGCAAGGTGGGAGACGTCGTATCAACCCATCAGCTGTGCCGACCTGAAACGCTGAAAAAGACCCAGTTCTACGCCGACCTTTTGTTGCCGCTTGAAGATATTACCGGTGGCGGTGGGTCGATGTTGGCGCTGGATGGCGATCGCATGTTTCTGCTCGGTGGCAACATGCGCTCGAAAGATCGCGACAAATACGAAGACGACTGGCTTCGCCTGTGCGCGCAACTCGCCCCGGTCATCCGTCAGTCACTGGAAATCAATCGGACCATCTCCGGACTGACCTTCGAGAAATGGGCTGCTGAACAGCATCTCATGGGATCTGGAACGGCGATTTTAGTGATCGATACCGCAATGCGGATCCACTATGCCTGCGCGGAGGCGCAAAAGCTCCTGGCCTCAGGCTCTCTTGTCGGTTGTGGTTTCGACAGGCGTCTGCATTTCCGGTCCGAAGAGGATCAAGGCAGGTTCGCTGGTTTCGTGCAGCTTCAATCCATGGGTGGTTTCGATGTGTTTCGGAACTGGCAGGCAAGGGATGGCAGAGGCAGGAACTGGACCTGTCGCTCAATAGGTTTGCAACTGGGGGATCTGGACAAGACGCCCTTCGGTGTTTTCATGAACAAGGCGGTCTCTGCAGTCCTTCTGGCGGTCAGGCCCGAAGCCGGCAGCGATACGTTCCTGGCTCAAATGCAGAAGAAGCTTGGTCTCAGCCCGGCAGAAGCGGCAACGGTCCTGAAGCTCGCAGACGGCCGGACACCGGCGGAAATAGCCCAGGACCGTGAGATCAGCATTTATACCGTGCGCAACCAGATCAAGGCTGCGCTCTCCAAGACCGGGTCGCGACGTCAAGCCGAACTTGTGCGCAGTGTTGAGCAATTGCGTTTGCAAGGCAACCGGTAAGGGCCTGCTCACGTCCACTCACTTTACCGCGGGGTCGCTTGCGCAATTCGCGGCGCCGGTGGAAAATCCGCGCACGAGCAACGTCTTATCGGCGGCGAGATGACCACCATATCCCAGACACTGCGTTACATCCTGCAAGGCGGACCTCCGGATACCGGCATTCCGGAACGGGTCAGGGCCGAAATCCGTGCCCGAGAAGCGTCCTCCGAGCGCCTGATAGGCTGGGTCCAGCTTGGGCTCGTTCTGTTTTTCTCTCTGCTTTACGCCATTGCACCAAGGGCTGAGGGATCGGCCGGTTTCAACTTCGTGCCGATTGCCCTTGCTGCCTACTTTCTGTTCACCGTCCTTCGGCTTGTGCTGTCGTACAAGTTTGAATTGCCGCGCTGGTATCTATTTGTGTCGATCGGTGTCGACATGGCGCTCCTGGTCGGGCTGATCTTTTCGTTTCACATTCAATACGGCCAGCATCCGACGTTCTATCTGAAGACCCCAACCTTGATGTATGTCTTCCTCTTCATCGGGCTAAGGGCTTTGCGGTTCGATCCTCGTTTCGTATTGACCACAGGCCTTGTGGCGGTCACTGGCTGGCTCGGACTGGTGTTTTATGCGGTGTTCGCAGACATGGACCACATGCGCGTGACCCGTAATTATGTCGACTACCTGACGGGCAACACCATCCTGATTGGCGCAGAACTGGACAAGACCATGGTCATCCTGGCCGTGACGATAATCCTGTCCGTTGCCCTCTACAGGGGACGGTCGATGCTGTTCGAGGCTTCGAAAGACCACGCGGCTGCAATGGACCTGAGCCGCTTCTTCTCGCCGGAAGTTGCGGCCTCTATCACCGGAGCGGACACGGAGTTGCAGGCCGGCGAAGGAAGCTTGCGCGATGCCGCCATTCTTTATGCCGACATCCGTTCCTTTACGCCCACCTCCGCCACTTTGCCTCCGGAAACTGTGCTGGCGGTCCTGGCCGAGTACCAGAACCTGGCTGTTGATGTGATCGTTGAGGAAGGAGGACGGGTAGACAAGTTTCTGGGTGACGGCATCCTGGCAACCTTCGGTGCTGTCTATCCCTCCACGACCTACGCCGCCGATGCGCTTCGGGCTGCAAGACGTCTGGTGGAAACCGTGGAGCGGGAACAGCAGCGTTTTCGGGACGCCGGCTGGCCGGGACAATTGCGCATTGGAACAGCGGCTGCCGCCGGGCCGGTCACGGTCGGTGTGATCGGTTCCAGGGAGCGCCTGGAATTCACGGTGATTGGTGATGCCGTCAACTGCGCTGCCAAGCTGGAAGACGCCAACAAGAGCCAGGGAACGAAGGCGCTAACAGACAAGGCGACATTTGATCTGGCCGTTGCACAGGGGCACGACCTGCCCTTGATCGAAGCAAGGTCGGATGCGGCAGTCCAAGGTATCAAGCGTCCTGTCGACCTGGTGGTTCTGGCCAGATAGGCCGTTGAAGGCCCGCCGAACTGCCTTTTTGGTCAATACTGAAACACTTGACCGAACTGTCAATCTGGGCCAATTTGCCTTCAAAATTGACCTAATCGTCAATTGAGTAGATTAAATTCATTGATTTCAATGAATTGCATCCGTTTGGAGGTTTCTGTGAAACTGGACTCAACACTTTCAGCCATCGTGACAGGCGGTGCATCCGGGCTCGGAGCCGCCACCGCGCGCATGCTTGCGGCCGAAGGCGTCAAGGTGACGCTGTTCGATCGCAATGCCGGTCAGGGAGAAGACGTCGCCGCAGAAATTGGCGGTGTCTTTGCCGATGTCGATGTGACTGACCAGGCGAGCGTCGAGGCCGGTTTCGAAAAGGCGCGCGCAGCTCACGGCCAGGAGCGGATTCTGGTCAATTGCGCGGGTATTGCACCGGTGGCGAAGACGACGTCTCGCGGCGAACCTCACCCGATGGACATGTTCGAGAAGGTGATTTCCGTCAACCTGATCGGGTCTTTCCGGTGCCTGTCGATTGCAGCAACGGGCATGGCCGCACTGGAGCCTGTCACGGCCGACGGTGGACGTGGTGTGATTGTTTCCACGGCTTCGGTTGCTGCCTTCGATGGCCAGATCGGTCAGGTGGCCTATGCAGCCTCCAAGGCAGGGGTTGCAGGAATGACGTTGCCTGTCGCCCGTGACCTTTCCAAGTCCGGCATTCGTGTCATGACGATCGCACCGGGCATCTTCGAGACGCCCATGCTGTTGGGTCTGTCACAGGAGGTCCAGGATTCGCTTGGCCAACAAGTTCCGTTCCCTTCGCGCCTCGGCAAGGCGACCGAATATGCGAAGCTGGTCAAATCCATCTGCGAAAACGACATGCTGAACGGCGAAACCATTCGTCTCGACGGCGCGATCCGCATGGCACCCCGCTAACACCGCTATTTGCGGGGGGGCTGCCAGAGCGGCAAGAAGAACAGATCTATCCGGTTGGTGGCTGAAGGGTTGCGGCCGGATAGGTTGTGTCAAAGTCCTCCAAAGTCACACTTTTTCATACGCATGACCGGAAATCCCTTTTAAGGTTACGCTACTGCTTCCGCCATATCGGGCGGAGCGAGGGCGTAAGGGGGAATTCCGATGGCGGAAAATATGCACGAGCTTGCTCCGCATCATCTGCCGCCTTTCATACCGGCTGCGGACGGTGGTGATTGGCTTTTTACCGTGATGCTGGTCGTGCTGATTTTCGGCGGGATCCTTGTCGGGGTGTTCTATCTGCACCTGCATTCGATCCCCGAACGGCTTGCTCACAAACATGGGCGCATGCAGTTCGAGCTTGTTGCGGTCCTCGGCCTTCTGGCTCTTTTCACACACAACAACATCTTCTGGGTTGCAGCGCTTCTGCTCGCCTTCATTCAGCTTCCCGATTTCTGGACACCGCTGGAATCGATGGCCCATTCCCTGAGTCGTCTGGCCGGAACGGGTGGTGTTTCGTCCGAAACCTTGGTCGAGCATGATCTTGAGCAGGAAGAGCAGGAGCTGGAGACCGGCACGAGTGCGTCGGAGGGAGCGCCTCACGAACCACCGTCAACGCCAACCGGTCTTTCCACTGCATCGACAGCCGAACAGGAGAACAAACATGTTTGAGCTCCTGTTCTGTTCCCTTCTCACCATATTGCCCGACTATCTGATCCGCAGATATGTGCAGGGCAAGCGCATCGGCCGGGAAATAACGCTCTATTCGGTCTGGTTCGAGCTGCGCTACGGCATCGTGCTGTGCCTGATGCTGACCGTGTCCCTGATCACGCTGATTTTCTATTTTCATCCAACGGCAACTACGGCGGTTTCGACATTCCGGACAATTCCGATACTGCCGGAAAGTTCCGGCAGGGTCGTCGAAACCTTCGTGCCGCGTGAGCTTGAGGTGGACATCAAGGCAGGTGACCCGATTTTCAAGCTCGACAGCACGCGCCAGGAAGCGGATGTCGTGACCGCGCAACAGCAATTGGTCGAAATCCAGGGAGAGCTTGCGCTGGCCCAGAGCGAACTGGCTGTTGCCAATGCCCAGACCGAGCAGGCGCAGGCAGCACTGAAGCAGGCGCAGGACGAGCTAGACACGAGGCAGGAGCTTTTCACCCGCAATGCCAATGTCGTGAGTGAACGGGACATCGAAAAGCTGCAGAACGCGGTGGATGCGCGAACCGGCGCACTGCGCGCGGCGCAGTCCAATCAGGAACTCATCCAGACCAAGATCACGGTATATCTGCCCGCGCGCCTGAAAAGCGCGGAGGCCAGATTGCACGAGGCGCAAGTGGAGCTGGAGAAGATGACTGTCTACGCCGGCGTGGACGGCACCATGAGCCAGTTCATCCTGCGTCCAGGTGATATCGTCAATCCGATGATGCGGCCTGCAGGCGTGCTAATTCCCACGGATGCACAGCGAGAGCGAATCGTTGCGGGCTTCGGCCAGATCGAGGCCCAGGTTCTCAAGGAAGGAATGGTGGCGGAAGCATTCTGCGGGGCCGTACCTTTCACCATTATTCCGCTGGTCGTGACAGAAGTGCAGTCGCAGATCGCCTCCGGGCAGATAACAACCTCAGGTCAGCTTTTCGATGCCGCTCAAAGTGTGAAACCGGCAACGATCACCACCTTGCTGGAACCGCTTTACGAAGACGGTCTGGCTGACTTGCCGCCGGGCGCAATTTGTACGGTCAACGCCTACACCAGCAATCATGATCGCCTGTCGTCGGGCGAACCGATTGGAACCGGTGAGTTCATCTTCCTGCACGTGGTCGACACGGTCGGTCTCGTCCATGCGATGATCATTCGGCTTCAGGCGCTGCTGTTCCCGATCCAGACGCTGGTGCTGACGGGGCACTAGAACGTAAACATCCCGGCAGGACGGTGGGCAACCGTCCTGCCGGGGTTCGTCTCATTCACTTCTTGTAGCTTACCACTTCAAACTCGATGCCATCGTCATCATCGAAATAGAACCTGCGGCCCGGCTCGTAGTCGCCGTGATTGTGCGTGTGATAGCCATCGGCCTTGATCACTGCTTCGGTTGCGTCGATGTCGTCGACGACGACCGCGATGTGGTTGAGCCCACCGTGGTGGCTGTAGCTGTCTCCGGCAACCTTGCTGGTTGCACCTGGCGGTGAATAGGCCGCCACGTAGCTGGTTTCGTTGCCGATGTGATACGTCGTGCCGCCGCCAAGGCTTGCACCTTTCCAGCGAACCTTCCAGCCGAACCAGCTTTCCAGACGTTTGGCGGTCGCTTCCGGGTCACTGACCGTGACGTTCACATGTTCCAGGAATGCACTGCTCATCTCGGTGTCCTTTCAGGGTTTGACCTTTTGTGGACACCAGACATAATTCCTCAACCATAGTTGAGGTCAAGAGAGGCGAGGCGATATTTTGACGAAGGTTATGAAAGGCACCGATCTTCTAACCATCGGGGATCTTTCCGAGCGGACGGGACTGTCCGTTTCGGCGATCCGGTTTTACGAAGAAAAGGGACTGGTGCACCCAAGCCGGAACGCTGGCGGCCAGCGGCGATTTTTAAGGGCCGACATCAGGCGCCTGTCCTTTGTGCTGGTCGCACAGGAATTCGGGTTCTCGATTGCGGAGATCGCGGCGCAGCTCCAAAGGTTGCCGGAGGGGCGGGCACCGACCAAGGCGGACTGGACCAGGATCAGCAGAGATTTCAGATCTCACCTCGATCGGAAAATCGAGCGGATGACCGCCTTGCGCAACAAGCTCGATGGCTGCATCGGCTGCGGATGCCTGTCGATGAAGACTTGCCAGCTCTACAACGCAGGAGACGCCGCTGCCAGCAAGGGACGTGGGCCCCGCTTTCTTCTTGGCGATCGTCCGGAATTCGCCAGGGACTGACCCCCGGGCGCCGTTGGGAAAGTTGCCGGGACGCCAATAGGCTGTCCCGGCTCCTGATCTCATCTGTTGTCCAGTTGAGCCCTCACGCGTTTCAGACCCAGCGGCGTGATCCGATAAGGGCCGCTGTTCCTGGAGGCGATCAGCCGTTTGTATTTCAGCTTATGGAAAAGCTGTGGTGAGCAGCCACCCCAGAACCAGCCTTCACGGGTGACGGTTTCATGTTTGATGACACGGCCATCCTCATCCTTTTCCAGAAGGATATAGCCGCCTTGAGCCAGCAGGTGGAGGACCCGCTGCTCGGCTTTGGAAATGTCCATTGATTTGAATTTGCCTGAAAGTATGCACAGAGCTTCAGCCACCGCAGCTAATCGCCTGCAGTGCTGATGTGACTGGCCCCGACTGACGTCAGCCGGGGTCTACCGGGACTGTTGCAATCCGCGCATAAAACCTCTCAGTTGGTGAGAAGGCCCTTAGCACACGCTGCCGAACGCGACAACGCGTCGAGGCTCAATGCAGCGGTGAGGCTGGGTGATTTGCAGAGGCTGTTGCAAATCTGCTGCGATCTGGAAACGCAGGATTTCGATTTCCTGGTTCGGCCGGGCGAAAACGCTTCAGCTGTGTTCAGCCGGCCAGTAGCCGTTGTCCGGGTTGCGGGAAACCGCAATGGCCTCGACATCCCGCGAGCCGCAGGAAGCGCAAGTAAGTGTTTCGCTCAAGGACGAGACTTTCTGGTCTCCGGTGAACCGTGAAAAGTTCATGTAACGGAACCGGCCACAGTGATTGCACAATATGGCAAGGCGTCGGTCGGTCTTGAAGAGCGTGTCGACTGTTGGGTCGTCTGTTTCAATAGATGAGAGTAAAGTCATGGCCTTTAAAACTTATTTTAAGGAATGGGAGCTGCCAGAGGCAATGCATGTCAAATACTTGCATTCACAAAAGTAGCACAGAGTTTTGCTGTACAAAACCGTCTAAATTTAGGTGAGCTGAGGGTCATGTCCCGGCGTCATGCCAGGAAAATGAGACTGTTTCATTCAATTACATGGCTTTACGGCCAACTGCTGAGACGAGACTGCAGCAATTTGCCGCCGGACGAATGTCCTTAAACTTGGAAACCGGCTCGCATTTTGTCCCGCACAAGGCTATGAGGAAGCCATGATGACGCTTTCAGAAACCTGGTACGACCTCTTCGGCCTTGCAGGCCTGCTCAACCCGTTTGCGCTGCTGATCGGCGGATATCTGGGGTGGAAGGCCGACCGGCTGCAAAAGCTCTGGATCGCGGGATTTGCGGCGGCAGCGCTGACGCTCATTCTGGATGTGGCGATTGGCGCGCTGCCTGTGCCGCAGCCTTTTGCGCATGACGCCGGTGCGCTGGCTGTCTTTCCATTCCGCTTTGTCGGCGGTTTGATTGCGTCTGCCGTGACCTATTGGCTCAGCCGCCGCGTGAAGCGCGCCTGAGGCCGGTGCTGCCGCGTTTTCAGCTGTCGATCCAGCTGTTGAACAGGGGAGCGTTGGGGCAGTTCGGCAGGGCTTCATCCGCGCCATCGGGATGGCTTTCAAGCCAGGCACGACAGGCTTCGGTCTCACTGCAGTTGATGCATCGATAGGCGGCAGACCTTAAGGCTGCATCTGTGTGCGCACCGGTCGGGACGTGGTTCATCGCGCCGATTGTGTCCAGCATCCTGCCCATCAGTTCCGCGCGCTCGTTGAGGCGATCCATCCAGTTCAAGCCGTTTCTCCTTCCGACGGGACATGTACAGACATCGTCTGCCAGGGCCTTCTGTCTCTTGATGCCGCTCTGGTTTCCGGCACCGGTTATGAAGGACACAATGCAGCAGAAACACCTGCGTTACCTTGATCAGGGTCAACTCTGGGCAAGCATTGCGAAACCAGCCATACTGCAGGTTCATGATTCTGAACCCCTGCCAGGCCGCCTCCTGCAAATCGGAGCGCCGCAACACCTGGAGACGGTGTGATGGTTGAAACGGTAAGCGCCTCGCCGCTGCCCCAGGCAACCGGCAATGGCACAGTAGCTCAGGGGCTTGAGCCGGGAACGGAACTCAAGGCCAAGGTTGAGGCAAACCTGCCGGGTGGTGTGGTGCGCCTTGCAACAGCCGACGCAAAGCTGGAGCTGCGCGTTCCCGCACCGCTTCCTGAAGGCGGCGAGGTTACGGTTACCGTCAGCGGCTCAAAACAGCAGCCTGCGATCCTGATCACTGTGGGCAAGGAGCAGCCGCAGCAGCAACCTTCGGCGCCGGCGACAGCTTCTCAAGGTCAGGCATCCCAAGCCCAACCCTCCCAGGCTCAAGCTCAAGCATCCCAAGTACAGGCGTCAAAGGGCCAGACCGGCCAGGCTCCTGCGCAATCCGAAGCCGGAGCGCCCCTGCAGCCGCAACCTTCAAGGGCAACCGCCTATCCGCGGCCGTCGCCGGTTCTGGCGCATCTGGTTCAGGTTCTTTCTGTCAATACGGCTCCGGTCCAGACTGCCGGCAACGCACAGACCTTGCCGCAAACACCTCTTCCGGGGGCGTCTCCGCCAACCAGCGCTCCACCGGCGGCCGGCGGCGCGCAGCCTCCGGCTTCAGGAAACGTCGCGACCGCTCAGCCTCTTCCGCCGACGGGAGCATCTGGACAAACAATCGCAGGAGCGACACCTCCGTCAGGGGCTTCTCCGCAGAATTCGGCGCCGACGCAGCCTGCTGTCCCGTCCCAGGGTTCCGCACCTGCGCCAAATGGCCCTTCGGGTGGGCCCGTGCAGCCGCAAGTCGCTACCGCGCCACCGGCGGGCACACCATCTTCCGGGATCTCTCAACCGGGACAGCCTGCACCTCCGGCAGGGTCTGCGGCCGGGCAAGTGCCGTCGGGGGGAGGCGTACCTGTTACGGCCGCTCCCGGACAAGGTGCGGCGAGCCTGTCGAACCTGACCGGTGGACAACCGGTTTCGCAGCCGGCAGCAGTTGCCTCAACGGTTACAGGCATGCCCACGCAACCCGGAACATCGGTGAACCAGCCCCTAGCGAACACTTCCGCAATTTCACCTGCCGGTGCTTCTGTTCAGGCACCATCTTCCACGCTTTCAGCAGGCACGATGGCTACGCCAGCATCGCCGCCTTTACAAGGTAACCCGGCAGCTCCAGTCGGGGCTCCTTCAGGAA